>JBFXEX010000123.1:6960-16443 GCA_050179645.1 Xanthobacteraceae bacterium
GGGGGGGGTGGGGGGGGGGCCCGCGGCAAGTTCCGGACTCGCGGCCACCCCCCTCCCCACCCCTCCCCCACAAGGGGGGAGGGAGCCGACTGCATTTGTGGATGGAGTTGGGTTCACACTTGCGGAAGAGACACGCAATCCGCGCACGCAGCCGAATTCGTCGAGCAACGCCTCCTCGGGCGTCAGGCCTTCGGCGAAGCTGATGCCCTCCTCCAGCGCCTTGGCGACCTCCTCGTGGTTCAATGTATAGCTTGGTGCGTCGATCAACCGCCGCCGGTACACGATGGTGGCGCCGCCCCAGCGACGCAACAGACCGATGAAATTTGGCGCACGGCCTTCCTGCGCGGCTCGGTCACGTTCGGCGCGCAGCTGCCGTGCATGATCGAGAAACTCCGCCGCGACCTCGGCTTCCTGCGCGCTCCAGGTCGCGCGCACCGCGGCCTCGCCACACTCGGCGACCAGCGCCTCGTAACGGGCCAGGAACTTCTCGACCTGCAGCGGGTAATAGGCGAGCGCCTCGGTCGCGGTGTCGATCGCGGTCAGTCCGCCGCCGATCACCACCACCGGTAGGCGCACCTGCAGGTTGGCGACGCTGTCGGTCTTGCCGGCGCCGGTCAGTTGCAGCGCCATCAGGAAATCCGACGCCTGCCGCACTCCGGAGGCCAAGCCGTTCTTCATCGGCACGATGGTAGGGCGGCCGGCGCCGGCGCACAGCGCGATGTGATCGAAGCCGAGCGCGAACGCGCTGTCGATGGTGATCGTGCCGCCGAACCGCACGCCGCCGAACATCTTGAATTCGGGCCGGCGCTCCAGCAGCAGCCGGATGAGTTTCAGGAAATTCTTGTCCCAGCGCACCGTGATACCGTATTCGGCAACGCCGCCGAAGCCCGCCATGACACGCGCGCCGAGATCTTCGCGCAGTTCGGCGAGATCGCGGATCGGCCGGAACGGCACGCGCGCACCCGTGGGCTCCACGCCAGAGATGTCGGCAGGCAATGGCTCGATCTTGAGTCCGTCGATCGCCACCACGGCGTGGCCGTCGTTCATCAAATGATGCGCCAGCGTGAAGCCCGCGGGCCCCAGCCCGACCACCAGCACCTTTCGGCTGGTCGCGGGCCTGGGCAACGGCCGGCGGATGTTGAGCGGGTTCCAGCGCGTCAGCAGCGAATAGATCTCGAAGCCGTACGGCAGCGCCAAGACATCCTTGAGCACGCGGGTCTCGACCTGCGGAATGTCGACCGGCTCCTGCTTCTGGTAGATGCAGGCCTTCATGCAATCGTTGCAGATGCGATGGCCGGTAGCGGCGCACATCGGATTGTCGACGATCGCGATAGCGAGCGCGCCGAGGGTGTGGCCCTCGGACTCGGCGAGATTCATCTCGGAGATTTTCTCGTCGAGCGGACAGCCGGCGAGGACGACACCGAATTGGCTTTTCTTGAACTCGCCCGACTTTTCCCGCAGCCCTTTCGAACAGCTGTCTTTGCCCTGGTTGTGGCACCAGATGCAGTAGTTGGCGTGATCGAGCGCTCCGGTGAGATCGGTACCCGGGTCGGTCAGCCCGAAGCCGTCGCGGGCGCGGCGATGCGCGTCGGGCAGCTTGAGCATGGTCACGCCGTCGACCACTTCGGTCTCGACCGGCACGAGATGGAGCGGATCGACCTTGTGCGGGATCTTGAACAGCACGCCGCCCTTGTGGGCGCGCTGGCCGTCCGGCGTGTGCGTCGCCCAGGCGGCGTAGCGGGCGGCGGTGTCGAGCGCCGCGGCGTGCTCGGCCTCGGCCTGCATCCAACGGTCGACCTGCGTGGCAAAGCGCAGCTCGGTGATCTCGCCGCCGATCAGCGCTTCGACCTCGCGGCTAAGTGCGCCGTCGGCGTTGAACGCCGCCGCCTCGTTGGGGGGAAATTTCTTGGCGGCGCGGCGCTGCACGAACAGCCGCTTGACGGTGTAGAGCGGCGCCAGCGCGCCATGACGCTGTCGCAGTTCCGCGAGCTCGGGCGCGACGCCGAACAGCTCGCCGATGAAGTCCTCGAGCTCGGGCGCGAGCGCGAGAAGCAGTTCCGACTCCGGTTTGCCGACGAGGGTGTCAGGCGCGGCGCGCGCGGCGAGCAGGCGGCGGTGAAGTTCCGCATCGCGCGCCTCCAGGAACGCCAGGAAGCTTGCGTCGAGACGCACGAGTTCTTCCCGGTCGTAGAAGTCCGGGAACTGGAAGCCGAAGCCAGGGGAAGACGACGGAAGCATCGCAGAAGAAGCCCTAAGAGCACCGAACAAGCCGCTTCCGGCGCTGCACACAACCCGACCGGACCCGGCTTTGCCAGCCCCGGGATCGGGAATTCGCCGGACGACTAGGCGGCCGTGAACCGGTCTTTGACCGCGGCAGGAATCGGCATTGGTCGCAGGCGGGTGGCATCCTCAGGGTCGGCTGCCGCCCAGACGCGGGTTTCGGTGCCTTCGACGGCAAGCTCGCCGCCGACCGAAATGCGGTGTCGCACCTCGAAGCTCGCACGTCCGAACCTGCTGACCTCAGAGGCGATTTCCACCGTGTCGTTGAACTTGGCGGGGCGCATGAAGTTGGCCTTGGCGTCAACCAGCGGGATGCCGACGATGCCGAAGGTCGCCGCCAGGTCGCTCGGCTTCACGCCCAGCGCTGCTTCAAACAGCTTCCAGGAACTCCAGTCGAAGAATTCGAAGAAACGGCTGTTGAACACGATGCCGGCGGGGTCGCAATGCCCCCATTCGATCGGAAACTGCCGGCGGTAGACGAGATTGCCCATGCGGCTCAATCCTTTGCTGGCATGGCGTTTAGCGGCGAAATGCCGGCTTGCGCAAGCCGCCGGTCGCCCCTTCGGCCCCGCACCCGGGGGACGGCCAGCTCTCGCGGATGAAATCGGCTGTTTCTTAAGTTTTCGTTAGCGTTAATTAAGTAGTAAACGTGGATTAACCTTAATAGATTTGAGTAACAAGTCGATATAATTCCTTTTATGAATCAATGTGTTATGTCGATAAACTATAGATTTACAGTACATATATTTGGCGATGCTTCCAGATGTGGCCAAAACATCACCTTCTTCTGCCGCATTCCGCGTAGGACGGCCCTCGGTCACATTCTCCGAGGGAGGGGTACTCATGAGGACGTTGGTATTGGGAGCTACCGCACTCGTCGCTTTGGCGGCGAGTCCGGCATTGGCGGCGGACCTGCCGCTCCGCGGTCCGGTCTACAAGTCGCCGCCGCCGGTGATCTACAACTGGACCGGATTCTATGGCGGTGTGAACGTCGGCTACAGTTGGGGCCAGCAGTCCAACGACTGGACGATCCCAGGCTTCCTGGCCGTATCCGAAGGCCAGAACATGAACGGCGTCATCGGCGGCGTTCAGTGGGGCTACAACTGGCAGATCGGCAATTGGCTGATCGGCACCGAGTCGGACTTCCAGGGCTCCGCGCAGCGCGGCAGCACCACGTACTGTGTCGTCGCCGGCTGCGCGACCACCGTCGAGGCCGAGCACAAACTGCCTTGGTTCGGTACTTCGCGGACCCGAATTGGCTACCTGCCGACGCAGTTCTTGCTGGTCTACGCGACCGGCGGTCTGGCGTATGGCGAGGTGAAGTCGAACTACTCGCTGTTCACAGGCGGCATCGGCATTGCGCAATCGAACTCCAACGATATCCGGGCCGGCTACACCGTCGGCGGCGGCATCGAAGGCGCGTTCGGCGGCGGTTGGAGCGCAAAGGTCGAATATCTCTGGGTCGATTTCGGCACGAACACCTCGACCACCACTATCGGCGGCGTCGTCGTCGACAATTACAGCAGCCGGGTGACCGACAACATCGTGCGCATCGGCCTGAACTACAAGCTGGGAGGCGGCATGTTCTGATCGCCGGAGGTTTCCCTCCATCCAGTTTCCGCTGGCGGTCGAAGCCCCGGGCCAACGCGCCCGGGGCTTTTCCATTGTAGAGCCCCGCGACAGACCATCAGGACGATCGCGCGCGTGGGCCTGCCCTAAGCCACCTTGTCGCCGACCGCCTTCGCGGTCAGACCAAGCTCGCGTCGAATCTCCTCGTTGTGCTGACCGAGTGTCGGCGGGCTGGTGTCGATGCGCGGACCGCCGTGCGCGAACGTAAAGGCCGCAAGCGGAACGCCGAAGCCGCCGTCCATTCCGGCCGCCTTGTCGAAGCGGTGAATGACGCCGCGGCTCGCCATCTGCGGGTCGGCGATCGCCTCTCCCATGGTACGCACCCGCGCCGCCGGGACATGGCGCGCCTGCAGGAATTCCTCCCACTCGTCGGCGGTGCGCGTGAGCATGATCTCTTCGAGCACGGCGATCTCGCGCTCGTGATCCTCGTCGCGTTCGTCGTTGGTGCGCTTGATCATGTCGGGCCGCCCCAGCAGCGTCCACAGCCGGCGCTGCTGGCGCAGATTGCTGGCGCCCAGCATCACCAGCCCGTCCTTGGTCTGGAAAGCGCCGTTGGTGGCGTGCGGATGGCGGTTGCCATGCGGCTTCGGATGCACGCCGTTGCGCAGATAGCCGGTGAGATGCGAACTCATCAGGATCATCGCCACGTCCAGCATTGCCATGTCGATGCGCTGGCCGCGGCCGGTCTTCTCGCGCTGGAACAGCGCCGCCGACAGCGCGAAAGCGCCGGTCATGCCGGTGGCATAATCGATGGCGGGAGAGCCGAACTTGATCGGGTGAACATCCTTGGTGCCGGTCATCGCCATGATGCCCGAGGTGGCCTGGATGACGTGGTCGTAGGCGGTTTGCTGGCCGCGCGGGCCGTTCTGGCCGAACGCCGAGAACGACGCGTAGATCAGGCGTGGATTGATCGCTGAGAGCGCCTCGTAGCCAAGCCCCAGCGCCTCGAAGGCGCCCGGACGGTAGTTCTCGACGAACACATCGGCGGTCGCCACCAGCTTCTTGAGGACTTCGCGATCCTCCGGATTCTTTAGATCGAGCGCAATCGAGCGTTTGTTGGAGGCCTGCGTCAGAAAGGCCGTCCCCATGTCGCGACGGTTGAGCGCCTTGTCGGTGCCGGAACTGCGGCTCTGATCGGGATCATCGGGGTGATCGACCTTGATCACGTCTGCCCCCAGGACGGCCAACTGATAGGCCGCGAACGGCCCGGCCAGAACGTGGGTGACGTCGATCACGCGAATGCCCTCGAACGGTCGCGTCATTTTGTTTCCTCCCATGCGGCCGCCGGTGTGCCGCGTTCTCTGATTCAGGATTGCAGGATACCTACACGACCCCGCCGCTGTCATCGTGGGTCTGACCGCCGCCGCTGCTTCAAGTGGCAGCCGAAATCCGCGATCAAGTCATGGATCCGTCGCCCGCGGGCGATGTGTTGAAGCACAATCGCCCCAAATTTTGACAAGGGCGATTTGTGAAACACCACTGTCACATTCTGCCCGTACTTAGATTTGAGTTCCCAAAAAACGGATTGGCCACTCCCGCCGCATGTCGCTCGGAAGTGACAGAGGGAACTTCTTGTTGCGACTGAATTGCAGCTAGACCGACCGCGGTCTATGGTGCATCCGCGCGGGGGCGTGACGGAAATGCCGATCAAGTGGGCCAAAGTGTTGGCCGCCGTGGTGATTGCCGGGGGCGGCGTTCACTCGGCTGCAGCGGCCGACCTGCGCGTCGTCTCGCGTCCGGACTCGGTCTGGACTATGCCTGCGAAAATATCCAACGGCATTCCGGAAGACTCCATGGCCGAGGATCTTCCCTACAAGGGCGATCCTGCGGGCATCCGGCGATGGCTCGCGTCTCACGGCATCGAGTACAGCCTCATCTATACCAACGACGTGCTGTCGAACCTGCGCGGCGGCTTGCAGCGCGGCACGATCAACCAGGGCAAGCTCGAGACCACGGTGTCGGTCGATGCGGAAAAGCTTCTGGGCATCAAAGGTCTCAGCTTCTATGCCAACAGCTTTCAAATCCACAATACCGGCCGCATCCGCAGGGACTACGTCGGCGGTATCAACACCATTGCGGCGATCGAAGCCCAGCAGACGACCCGGCTGTCCGAGTTGTGGATGGAACAGTCATTTTGGGACGGCAAGGCGAGCGTGAGGCTCGGCCAGTTGGTCGCAGACCTCGACTTTTTCGACAGCGAACTCAGCGTGATGTTCCTGCAGAGCGACTGGGCGACGATCACCGCAGTCAACCTGCCGAGCGGCGGACCGGCCTATCCGCTGTCGACGCCCGGAATACGCCTGAAGTTCGATCCGAATCCGAACGCCACGTTTCTCATGGCCATCTTTAATGGCGATCCGGCCGGCCCAGGATGGCCGGGCGAGGAACAGATCCGCAATCTGTATGGGCTGAACTTCCGACTGAAGGACCCGGCTTTCATCATCGGCGAGGCCGAGTTCAGGACCAACCACGGCAAGACCGATGTCGGGTTGGCCAGCACTCTGAAGTTCGGCGCTTGGAGCCATCTGGGCGAGTTCGCCGACTACCGCTACGCCAATGACGGTACCCTGCTGGCCGACCCGAACGGCTCGGGCGAACCGGCACGGCGGCGCCGAAATTCCGGTGTCTACGGGGTTTTTGAGCAGCAGCTCTTCCGACCCAGGGGCGGCGATCCCTACAGCGGCATTTCGGTGTTCGGACGGATTTCCACGAGCCCGTCCGACCGCAATCTGGTCGACTTCTTTATGGACGGCGGTGTCGTGGTGGCGGGGCTCGTGCCCGGCCGGCCGCACGACAAATTCGGCGCAAGCTATATGTATTCGCGCTTCTCGAAAGCAGTGCGCGCCTTCGACCTGGACAACCAGATTCTCAACGGCTCCGAAGACCCGATCCGCGACTACGAGGCCAACCTGGAGTTGACCTATATGTTCCAGATGATGACCGGCTGGACTGTGCAGCCGGTGTTTACCTATGTCTGGCACCCGAGCGGCACTCTGCCCGACGCCGCGGTGATCGGCGGCCGCTCTATCTGGCAATTCTAGCTTTTCGGCTCGGAATGAGCATCTCTCCGGTAGAAACTTCGCCCGAAAACGCGCCACCCGCGATTCAATCCACGGAAATCTTCGCTTTCCGGATCACCGGCTCAAGCCGCGCGGTTTCGCCAGCCAGAAATTCGGCCGCTGCTGCCGGCGTGCCGCCGGCGATCTGAAGACTATATTTGGTTTCGAAGTCGCGTCCGCGATCGCTCTTCAGAAAGTCGTTTGTCGCGGCATTGAGCTTCGCGATGATGGCCGGCGGGGTGCCGGCAGGCGCGACCAGTGTGAGCGAAAGCCCCGACACGATATCGATGCCCTGCTGGCGGAATGTCGGCACGTCGGGCAGCGCCTTGATGCGATCCGTCCACGTGACGCCCAAAACGTTCATGCTCGCGAGCGGCGCGGTAAAACCGGACAATGCCGCCTCGATCTGCCCGCCGGCCACATCGGCGACGGAGCCCGCAGCGCCGCGATAGTGAACATGCTGGATCGACGTTCCGGTCATCATTGCCAACTGTGCGGCGAGGATGTGGAGCGTTGTACCGACGCCGCTGTCGCCGATGTTCACCTTGTCGGGGTTCGCCTTCGCGTAGGCGATGAACTCCTTCAGTGTCTTCACCGGCAGCTTCGGCGAAACGATGATCACCTGCGGGATGGTGCCGATCAGTGCGATCGGCGCGAAATCCTTTACCGGGTCGTAATTGAGCGACTTGTAGAGCACACGGTAATAGCCGAGCGGTCCGGGCGAGGTGAGAAGCAGGGTGTAGCCATCGGGCGCCGATTTGGCGACAGCGGACGCCCCAATCATGCCGCCTGCGCCACCACGATTTTCCACCACGACCCTCTGGCCCAACCGTTCACTCAGTTCCTGCGCGAGCACACGCGCGACCCCATCGGTCGGTCCGCCGGCGGGAAAGGTCGCTATCATCGTGATGGTGCGGGTCGGGTAATCCTGAGCGGCCGATGGCGCCGATACCGCACCCGCAACGATGAACGCGAAGACGAAAGCGAGATGACGTTGCATTTTCGGTGTCCTTCTATGTCTTCAAGACAGCATGTGCCGCGATCTACGCCACCACGCGCTCGTCGCGCAGGCCCGAAATGGCGGTGTCGGGAAACGCTTCCTTGAGTCGCGGATAGACCTCGCGCGCGAACGTCCTGATGCCGTGCACGGTGTCGTCGTGTTCGAGAAAGCCCGCCTGCCCCATGATCAGCAGGTGGCCGAAGCCACCGACGTGCTCGTAAAACCGCTTGATCTGCGCCAATACCTCGTCGGGCGTTCCGGCGAACATGATCCCGGCCTCGATCGCCTTGTCGACCGTGGCGTTCGCCCGGTTGGCGGCATGCTGGTCGGCTGCGCCGCCACGCAGCACCTGGGCGTAGGAGGGCGTCGGCATGTAGCCGGGCGGAGCGCTGTAGTGCAGCGGCACCTTGTTGGCGGTCATGTACCACAAGAGCTTCTCGGCGCCGGCCCGCGCCTGAGCCTCGGTCTCGCCGGTATAGACCAGCGCCGCATAGCCGAGCCGGTTGATCGGGACGTCGCCGGGGCGTCCAGCCTCGCGCCAGCCCTTGCGGTAGGCGTCGAATACTGCAGACGTCCCCTTGTAGCCGGTGAGGAATGTCGCCTGCGTATAGCCGCGGGCGCCAACGCGGGCGGCGCCGCCCGGCGTCGTGGTCGACACCCAGATCGGCGGGTGCGGCTGCTGGTACGGCCTTGGCCAGATGTTGATGTTGCGGTGGTGGAAGAACCGGCCTTCGTGACTCACGGGGCCGTCGTGGGTGGTCCAGGCCTTGACGATCAGGTCCATCGCCTCCCACTGGCGCTCGTTCATGCGCACCGGGTTCGAGTTGGCGGGCAGCACCTCGTACGGCACGCCCCGCACGAAGCCGCACTCCAGCCGACCCTTGGAGAGGATGTCGACCATCGCCATCTCCTCGGCGATCCGCACCGGCTGCCGGCGATTGGCGACCGGATTGCCGAGGATGAGGAGCCGCGCCTTGGTGGTGAGCCGCGCCAGCGCAGCCAGCACCAGCGGCGCCGCCGGATCGACGCAGGTCGCGGTCTGGTGGTGCTCGTTGAGCATGATCTCCATGCCCTCGTCCTCGGCCACCAGCCATTCCTCGATGTAGCGGTCGTAGAGCGCGGCGCCCTTGCGCGGATCGTAGAGCCGGTTCGGCAATGAGACGCGGATCGACTCGTAGTCGTCGGCCGGCGGCAGGTACGGATAGGCATTCTCGCTGAAGTGCCAGGCTTTCATGGCGTTACTCCGAACCGTGCATCTATCGTTTGATTAGTACTGAAGGAACTCCAGCACTTTGGCGGCGGTCGCTTCCAGCTGCTCCACATGCGGCAGATGGCCGGCTTCCGCGATGGTTTCGATCCTGGCCTTGGGGCCGAGCGCCGCGTAGCGCTCGAGATACTCGGCCGACACGATGCCATCACTCGCGCCCCGCACGAACAACGTCGGAACCCCGACGCGATGCAGCCGGTGCCTGAGCTGGGGATGGTGCAGGTACGGCTCCCAGGTCTGCAGCGCGG
>JBFXEX010000124.1:0-16334 GCA_050179645.1 Xanthobacteraceae bacterium
ACAAGGTCGATGCCGATCGTCTCGTGCCGGCCGGTTTCGATCGCAATCTTGACCTTGGTGCCGACGCCGTCGGTTGCCGCCACCAGGACCGGGTCGGCATAGCCCGCCCGTTTGAGGTCGAACAAGCCGCCAAAGCCGCCGATTTCGGCATCCGCACCCGGGCGCGCGGTGGCGCGCACCAGCGGCTTGATCATTTCCACCATGCGGTTACCGGCATCGATGTCGACGCCGGCCTCGGCATAGGTGAGGCCCTTCTCCGCCATGGTCCGTCCTTCGCGGTTCGCGGTTTCGGTACTTGGGATTCTACGACTGTGCAATGGCAGGATCGCCGCTATACTGGCAATTGGGGCGTGCCGGCTGCGGTTGGCGGGTGCGCGCCGTCCGGGCACTGAACTTGAGTATTCCCAACCTTATTACGCTGGCGCGAATCCTGCTCGTTCCGGTTCTGGTCTGGGCGATCGCCTCGGACCAGATCCGCATCGCGTTCGGACTGTTTCTCGCGGCTGGGGTCAGCGACGCGGTCGACGGCTTTCTCGCCAAGCGTTTCGGCATGGCGACGGCGCTCGGCGCCTATCTCGATCCCCTGGCCGACAAGGCCATGCTGGTGTCGATTTACGTGGCCCTGGCGATCGTCGACGCGATCCCGCTCTGGCTGGTGATCCTGGTGGTCTCGCGCGATATCATGATCGTCAGCGCCGTTATCCTGTCCTGGCTGGTCGACAAGCCGGTGAAGCTCAAGCCGCATCCGGTGTCGAAGCTGAATACGGTCGCGCAGATCGCGCTGGCGCTGCTGGTGCTCGCCTCGCTCGGCTTCGAATTCAGTGCCAATGCGGCAATCACGGCGCTGATGGCGCTGGTCGCGGTCTTGACCTTGCTTTCGGTTGCCTTCTATCTCGCCGAATGGGTCCGGCATATGAACGAGCCTGAACCCCGGTCTTGACGGGATACCGCCCCGGGCGGAGGGACGACCGATGAATTACGGCCGGTACTTGACGTTCTGGCTGCTCCTGTTTCTGGCGATTATCGGCCTGATCTGGCTCCTCAACCAAGTCCTCCTGCCGTTCGTGGCCGGCTTCGCCCTCGCTTATCTGCAGGCGCCGCTGGCCGACCGGATGGAGCGATGGGGCATAAACCGCACGGTCGCCTCGCTGCTGATCGTCACCCTGGTCATGGTCGCGCTCATCGCCGTGCTGCTGCTGGTCGTGCCGCTCCTGGTGCAGCAACTCGGCCAGTTCATGACGAGTCTCCCCGACCACCTTGCCCGCGTGCGCCAGATCGCAACCGAGTGGCTCGATTGGCTGCAGGCGGGAGAGTCCGCCATGACGCTGTCGGAGCTGATGAAGCAAGCCTCGGCGTGGCTGACGGGATTTGCCTATTCGCTGTGGACCGGCGGCAAGGCGCTGGTCTCGTTCGCCTCCATTCTGGTGATCATGCCGGTCGTGACGTTCTACCTGATCCTCGACTGGCACGAGATGCTGAAGGTCCTCGACAGCTGGGTGCCGCCGCGCCACCGGGAGACGGTGCGTGAGATCGCGCGCGATATCGACAGCGCGATTTCCGGCTTCGTCCGCGGCCAATTGATCGTCTGTCTGCTGCTCGGCCTCTACTATGTGATCGGGCTGTCTTTCGTCGGCCTGCGCTTTGCGCTGCTGATCGGGCTGGTGGCGGGCTTAATCACCTTCGTGCCCTATATCGGCTCGCTCACCGGGCTCCTGGTCGCGACCGGCGTGGCGCTGGCCCAATTCTGGCCCGAGTGGCAGTGGGTCGTCGTTGTGGTGGTGATCTTCCTGGTCGGGCAGTTCGTCGAAGGCAACATCATCGCGCCCAAGCTGGTCGGCGAGCGCGTCGGGCTGCACCCGGTCTGGATCATCTTCGCGATGTTCGCCTTCGGCTATTTGTTCGGCTTCGTCGGCCTGTTGCTGGCTGTCCCGATCGCAGCCGCGATCGCGGTATTGTTTCGCTTCGGCCTCAAGCGCTATCTGGCGAGCCCGATCTATTCCGGGGGACAGCCGACCTGACCGCCACGCCGACCCACGCCACCCCGCGACAGCTCACGCTCGCGCTCCACCACACCGAAAGCTTGGCGCGCGAGGATTTTCTGGGTGGCCCTTCGAACGCCACAGCGCTGGCGCTGATCGATGCGTGGCCCGAATGGTCAAGCCGTGCGGCGGTGCTGGCGGGGCCGGAAGGTTCGGGCAAGAGCCACCTTGCGGCGATTTGGGCGCAGGCGGCGGGTGCGCGGCGGGTGGCCGCTCGTTCGCTCGAAGAGATCGGAGTGCCGGCGGCGCTCGCGACCGGCGCGGTCGTGGTCGAAGATGCCGCCCCGGGCGAGTTCGACGAGCGGGCGCTGTTCCACCTGCTCAATCTGGCGCGCGAGGATGAGGCGTTCGTTCTGCTCACGGCGCGCACGCCGCCGGCGGGCTGGTTGCTGGCGATCCGCGACTTGGCCTCGCGGCTCAAGGCCCTGCCGGTGGTGACGTTGGCGCCGCCGGATGAGGTGCTGCTGCGCGCAGTGCTGGTCAAATTGTTCGCCGACCGGCAGCTAACGGTGGACGAGAGCCTGATCGGCTATCTGGCGACACGGATCGAGCGCTCGTTTGCGGCGGCCCGTGCGGTGGTCGCGGCGCTCGATGAGGAAGCCATGCGGCGGCAGCGGCCGTTGACGCGGGCGCTTGCCGCCGAAATGCTCCGGTCGGACGACGCTTGACGGCCGATTAAGGTCGGCGCCTCATATTCATGGAGATGTCATCGACGGATGCGCATCTGACGTTGTGACATTTGACGTGGAATCTTCGGATATGACGGATCGTCCTCAAGCCGTTGCTGTGAAAGAGGAAAACCCGCTTCCGCCGGAACCGGCACCGGCGCTGGCGCCGGTTCCGGAGTTTGACCTCGCTACGAGCCCGGAGCGGTTTATCAATCGGGAGTTGTCCTGGTTGCATTTCAACCGCCGGGTGCTCGAGGAGGCCACCAACGAGTCCCATCCCGTGCTTGAGCGGGTGCGGTTCCTGTCGATCTCGGCCAACAACCTCGACGAGTTCTTCATGGTCCGGGTCGCCGGGCTGCGCGGGCAGGTGCGCGAAGGCATCACCCTTAAGAGCCCTGACGGGCTCACCCCGGCCGAGCAATTGGTTCGGATTTCCGAGGCAGTTTCGGTGCTGGCGAGCGACCAGCAGAAACGCTGGCGCGAATTGCGCCAGATGCTGGCGGAGCAAGGGGTCGTGCTGGTCGATGGGCCGGACGTCACCAAGCGGGAACGGACCTGGCTCGAGGAGTACTTCCTGCGGCAGATTTTTCCGCTGCTGACGCCGCTCGCGATCGACCCGGCGCACCCGTTCCCGTTCATTCCCAATCTCGGCTTCACCATTGGGCTGGCGCTCGCCCGCACCAGCGACGGCAAGGCGATGGATGCGCTGATCCGCATTCCGGGTAAGATCGAGCGCTTCATTCGCATGCCGGCTGGCGAGAACGGCGCCGCACGCATTATCCCGCTGGAGCAGTTGATCGGCCTGTTCATCGGCCGCCTGTTTCCCGGCTATGCGGTAAAGGGGCAAGGCGCCTTCCGCGTCATCCGCGACAGCGAAATCGAGATCGAGGAAGAAGCCGAAGACCTGGTGCGCGAATTCGAGACTGTGCTTAAGCGCCGCCGCCGCGGCTCGGTAATCCGGCTCGAGCTCGACGCGGCGATGCCGCCCGAACTGCGGCGCTTCGTACAGCGGGCGCTGGGTTGCGGTGACGACGAAGTATTTCTGGTCGACGGCGTGCTGGCGCTCAACGAGCTGTCCCAGCTCATGAGCATCGACCGCCCGGACCTCGAATTCGTGCCCTACAATCCGCGCTATCCCGAGCGCATCCGCGACCAGGGCGGCGATTGCTTCGCCGCCATCCGGCAAAAGGACCTGGTCGTCCACCATCCCTACGAGTCGTTCGACGTGGTGGTGCAGTTCCTGCAGCAGGCCGCGCGCGACCCCAATGTGGTCGCCATCAAGCAGACGCTCTACCGCACGTCGTCCGACAGCCCGATCGTCCGCACGCTGGCCGAGGCGGCGGACGCCGGCAAGTCGGTTACCGCGCTGATCGAGCTCAAGGCGCGTTTCGATGAGGAGGCCAACATCCGCTGGGCCCGCGATCTCGAGCGCGCCGGCGTGCAGGTGGTTTATGGCTTCATCGACCTCAAGACCCATGCCAAGCTGTCGCTGGTCGTACGCCGCGAAGGCGGTGCGCTCGCGTCCTATGTGCATATCGGAACCGGGAACTATCATCCGGTGACCGCGCGCATCTACACCGACCTGTCGTTCTTCACCTCGGATCCGGTGATCGCGCGCGACATCGCCCGCGTCTTCAACTTCATCACCGGCTACGCCGAGCCGGCCGAACTGGAGAAGCTTGCGGTCTCGCCGCTCACGCTGCGCAAGCGCATCTGCGAGCACATCGAACAGGAGATCGCGCACGCCCAGGCCGGCAAGCCTGCGGCGATCTGGATGAAGGACAATGCCATGGTCGATCCCGGGATCATCGACATGCTGTACCGGGCGTCGCAGGCGGGCGTTGCCGTCGATCTTGTCGTGCGCGGCATTTGCTGCCTGCGACCGGGCCTGCCGGGGCTGTCGGAAAACATCCGGGTGAAGTCCATCGTCGGGCGTTTCCTCGAGCACAGCCGCATCTATTGCTTCGGCATGGGGCATGGCCTGCCGCATCCCAAGGCTGCGGTCTACATTTCGTCAGCCGACATGATGCCGCGCAATCTCGACCGTCGCGTCGAGGTGCTCTGCCCGATCCTCAACCCCACCGTGCACGAGCAGGTGCTCGACCAGATCATGGTGGCGAATTTCAAGGACAATGAACAAAGTTGGAAATTACTACCGGACGGCTCGTCGAATCGCATAAGAGCAGCCGAGGGCGAGGAACCTTTCAACGCCCACAAGTATTTCATGACCAATCCGAGTCTGTCGGGTCGTGGCAAGTCGCTCAAGGAATCGTCCCCGCGCAGCCTTATACGCCGCCTCGACCGCGGTTAGGCGGCGGCGTGCGGCATTGAGCATGGCGCAAGGTCGTCTCGATCACGGTCCCCCGATAGCGGTCATCGACATCGGCTCGAACTCAGTCCGTCTCGTGGTCTACGAGGGACTGACCCGCAGCCTGACGCCGATCTTCAACGAGAAGGCGCTGGCCGGCCTCGGCCGCGAGGTGCAGTCGACCGGGCTCCTGGCCGCCGACGCGGTCGAGCGGGCGCTCGCCTCGCTTCGCCGGTTCCGTGCGCTCTGCGACCGCATGGAGGTGGGCAAGGTCTGGGCGATTGCCACCGCCGCCTGCCGCGACGCCAAGAACGGCAAGGCGTTCGTCGCCGAGGCGGAGCGCATTTGCGGTGTCGAGATCGATATTCTGTCGGGCAAGCGCGAAGCCGAACTTGCCGCGCTCGGCGTAGTGTCGGGATTTCACCGGCCGGACGGCATCGTCGGCGATCTCGGCGGCGGCTCGCTGGAGCTGACCGAGGTTCACGGGCACCGGATCAAGAGTGCGCTGACGCTGCCGCTCGGCGGGCTGGCGCTGCAGGATAGTTCATCGAAGTCGATCAAGAAGGCCGAGAAGATCGTCGAGAAGGCGCTCGGCAAGGCCAGTCTCCTGACCGACGGCAAAGGCCGCAACTTCTACGCCATCGGCGGCACGTGGCGTGCGCTCGCGCGGCTGCACATGTGGCAGCACGGCTATCCGCTGCATGTGATGCACGGCTACGTGATTCCAGCCAAGGAGGCTTACGAATTCTCTGGACTGGTGCATCGGGTGGCTCCGGAATCGCTGTCGCGCATCGAGGTCGTCAACGATGCGAGGCGTCCGCTCCTGGCCTATGCGGCGCTGGTGCTCGAAAATGTGGTGCGCATTGCCAAGCCCAAGGCGGTCGTCATCTCCGCCTTCGGCGTCCGCGAGGGGCTGCTCTATTCGCTGCTCTCCAGCAAGGAGCGCGAGCAGGACCCGCTGATCGCGGCGGCGTCCGAACTCAACATGCTGCGGTCCCGCGCGCCGGGCCACGGCGAGGAACTGATCGAGTGGACCGATCGCTTCATGGCCTCGTCCGGGCTCGATGAAACCGCCGAGGAGCGTCGGCTGCGGCATGCGGCGTGCCTTCTGGCCGACATTGGCTGGCGGGCACATCCCGACTATCGCGGCGAGCAGTCGCTCAACATCATCGCCAATGCGGCCTTCGTGGCGGTCGACCATCCGGGCCGCACCTTCATTGCGCTGGCGGTGTTCTTCCGCCATGTCGGGCTGATCGAAGACGAACTGTCGCCGCGCCTGCGCGAACTGGCGTCGACCCGCATGCTCGACCGCGCGCGGGTGCTGGGCGCCGCGCTGCGAGTGGCCTATCTGGTGTCGGCCTCGACCACCGGCGTACTTCCGAAGACCCCGATGATGGTCGAGAAGGGCCGCCTGGTGCTGCGCTTCGACAACGGCTTCAAGGCGCTCGCCGGCGACCGGGTATTCGCGCGCCTGCGCCAGCTCGCGCGCCTGATCGGCCGCGAGCCGGTGACGGAAGTGGGGCCGTCATTGCAGTGATTGGATCGGCCGCCTGGCGTCGCGAGAGAAGCGAGGCGTCACTTGCGGTCGAGCGTCACCACGCGGCCTTTCTCGATCGCCAGCGACAGCCGCCCGTGCTTGAGCGAGAGCGCCTTCTCGCCGAACAGGTCGCGCCGCCAGCCCGACAGCGCCGGCACATCGGCATGATCGTCGCCCGCGATGCGCTCGAGATCGTCGACCGTCGCGATCACCTTGGCGGCGACGCCGTGCCGCTCTGCGGTCATGCGCAGCAGCACCTTGAGGAGTTCGACTGTGGCTTGGCCGTTGGCGACCGGACGCGGCCGCTCCATCTTGGGCAGCGTCTTGGGATCGCGGGCCAGCCCGCGCTTCACCGCCTCGACGATGGCTTCGCCCCAACGCGACTGTTCGAAGCCCTTCGGGATCGACCGCAGCGACCCGAGCCGCTCGATGGTGGCCGGCGCCTGGGTGGCGATGTCGCCGATGGCGTCGTCCTTGAGCACGCGGCTGCGCGGCACGTCCCGGCTCTGCGCTTCCCGTTCGCGCCAGGCGGCGACCTCCATCAGCACGGCCAGCTCCCGTGGCTTGCGCACCCGCGTCTTCAGGCGCTCCCAGGCGAGCTCGGGCTCGGCGCGGTAGGTCTCGGCGGAGGTCAGCACCTTCATCTCCTCGCGCATCCACTCGGCGCGCCCCTGCTGGTCGAGGTCCGAGGCGAGCTTGAGATAGACGTCGCGCAGATGGGTCACGTCGGAGACCGCATAGGCCAGTTGCGCCGGCGAGAGCGGCCGCCGTGTCCAGTCGGTGAAGCGGTGCGACTTGTCGAGGTTGTCGCCGGTGATGCGCCCGACCAGTTGATCGTACGAGATCGAGTCGCCGTAGCCGAGCACCATGGCGGCGACCTGGGTATCGACCAGCGGCGCAGGGATGATACCGGCAGCGTGCCAGCAGATCTCGATGTCCTGGCGGGCGGCGTGAAAGACCTTGACCACCTTCGGGTCGGCCATGAGGGTAAAGAACGGCGCGAGATCGATCCCTTCGGCCAGCGCATCGACAATGATGGCTTCCTCGGGCGAAGCGAGCTGCGCCACGCACAGGATCGGATAGTAGGTCGACTCGCGCTGGAACTCGGTATCGACCGTCACGAAGGGGTGACGCGAGAGCCGGTCGCAGGCTTCGGCGAGTTTCTTGGTCTTGGTAATCGGCTCCATGTGAGGGGCTAGATAGCGCAGTCGGACCCCTTTGTCAGTCCCTTGCCGAACAACAAAGCGCCGGTGGGAAATCGCAGTCGCCGGTATAACATCCCCGCCATGGACATGCTCACAGACGCGATTGCTCACCGGGTTCGCACCAGTATCCTGGAACAGGAGACGATCTGGCGGCTCACTCCGGACGCGCTGGAACGCGAACAGGTGCTCAAGGACGGCAAGAGCCTCACCGTCCGCTACCCCTACCATGACATCCGGGAAATCCGGCTGTCGTTTGCGCCGACGCGGGTCGATCGCGTCCGTTACCGCTGCGACTTCCAGCTCAGGAACGGCACGTTGGTAGCGATCCTTTCGACCCATTATGCGGGCTTTGCCGATTTCGAGGACCGCGGCGCCACCTATGCGCCGCTGGTGCGCGGGCTGATCGAGCGCGTGGCGGCGGCCAATTCGGCTTGCAAATTCCACGCTGGCAAGTTGCCCGGCGCCTATTGGGGGGAGCACATCTTCCTGTTCCTGGTGATCCTTCTCTTGGTCCTTGTGATTGGGATGGTCGGCGGTGCGAGCCTGTCGACGCTCGTCCTCGTCAAGCTCGGCATCCTGGTCTTCTATATCCCGGTGATGATCCTCTACACCCGCAAGAACTGGCCGCGATCGTTCGAGCCCGCAGCGATTCCGCCTTCACTGATCCCGGACAGCGGCAGCAAGAGCTGAGCCAAGCTCATATTGCGATCCGGAAGCGCTCAACCGCAGCCTCGTCAACCGAAATGCCGAGCCCGGGCGTGGTGGGGAGCGCGACCGCGCCGTCGCGGATTGCCGGCGTGGCGTGGACGATGTCCTCGGCCAGATAAAAGTGCGTGAGGCTCACGCCCCAGTCGACATTGGGCGCCACGCAGGCGAGGTGGATGGCGGCCGCCGATGCGATGCTCGATTCGGCGATCTTGGCGGCGATGTTCACGGCGAGTCCGCGTCGCGCGCACAACTGCGCGGCCTCGACCGCGGCATGCATGCCGCCGAGCTTGATCAGCTTGAGCGAGACGCCGCCGGCGCCCGCGTGTTCGTGCGCTTCGATGTCGTGCAGCGAATGGATGCCTTCGTCGGCGCCGATCGGGACCGGCGAGACGCGGGCGAGCTTGGCGAGCGCGCCGAGATCGTCATAGGCGAGGGGCTGTTCGACGAACATCAGGCCGGCGGAGCATGTCTCTTCGACATAGCGGCGGGCATCGGGAAGGCTCAGCCCGCAATTGGCGTCGGCGCACAGCGGCGTCGCGCCGCCGAGCGCGGCGCGCAGCGCGAGGGTGCCGGCGATCTCGGCGTCGATCGGCTTGGTGCCGATCTTCAGCTTGAAGAAGCCGAAGCCCTCGTCGCGCTTGCGGTGCGCCTCGGCGATGTCCTGCTCCGGCGTCGGATTGCCGAGGAGCCACATCGGCGCGACCGCGCGGCGCACCGCGCCGCCGATCAGATCGACCAACGACAGCCCGGCGGATTGGCCGCAGAGATCGAGCAGCGCTACCTCGGCTGCGGAGTGTGCGCCGGTGTTGCCGTAGAGCGCGGCCTTGAGGCGTCGTGCGAGGGCGGGCCGCATCCGGGCATCCTGGCCGATCATCAACGGCGCCAGGTGATCGCGCACCGCGCTGACGAGGCCGGCCAGCGTGTCGCCCGTCATCGTCGGCGCGGATGCGGCCTCGCCCCAGCCGACAGTGCCGTCCTGGGCCTCGATCCGCACCAGGACGTTGTGCGCGACGCCGACCGTGCTGCCGGCCATCGCGACGGGCTTCTTCAGCGGCAGCCCTACCGGGATCGCATCGACCCGCCGGACGAGCAGCGGTGCGCGCTCGTCGATGTCGTAATGATTTTCGATGCGAGCTTCCACCTTGTTTCCTCCTCGCACCGCTCTCTCACCTCCCTCCGCCTTGTGGGGGAGGGGTGGGGAGGGGGGTGGTGTGTTCGGCACCATCATCATGTCAATGCGCGACCCCCACCCCTAACCCCTCCCCACAATGGGGAGAGGAACAGAGTGGAGCGTGCCGCGCGAGCAATACACCACAGTCGAACTCACACGCTGCCGCGGATCGGCGGCATGTGGATGAACTCCCAGGGCGATGGCATCGGGCCGACGGGCACCTCAATCAGGGTCGGGCCGTCGCGGCGCTTGAAGGCCCGCTTGAGCGCGGCGCGCAGTTCCTTCGGATCGCGCGCCCGCTCGGCCTCGGCACCAAAGCTCTGCGCATATTTGACGAAATCCGGATTGTGCAGGTCGCTGGCGATAACGCGGTTGCCGTAATGCTCCTGCTGGATGCGGCGCACGTTGCCGAAGGCGCCGTCGGCAAACACGATCGTGGTCAGCGGAATGCGGTGGCGCATCGCGGTGGCGAGTTCGTTCGCGGTGAAAAGGAAGCCGCCGTCGCCCGAGATTGACAGCACCGGCACGTCGCGCCGCGCATGCGCCGCGCCCAAGGCCGTCGCGAAGCCCCAGCCCAGATTGTCCTGATAGCCGGGCGAGAGAAACGTGCGCGGCTTGATTACGGGAAACAACAGCCGCGCGGCGAACCCCATCTGGGTGACTTCATCGACCAGGATGCCGTCGTCCGGCAATTCGGCGCGGATCGCTTCGAGATAGGCGGCCTGCGGCGCCAGCTTGGCCATCCGGTCCTTCCACTGCGTTTGGCGCTCTTCCATCTCGGCCTTGCGCGAAGCGCGCTTGCGGTTGTGTGCCGGCAGTTCGTCGACCAGCCGGCGGAGGATCGGCGCCGCGTCGCCGACCAGCGCGACGGCGGGCTTGCGGAAGCGCTCCGGCTCTTCGGGATCGGCATCGACCCGGACGATCGCGAGCTTGTCGTCCGAGCCCCACTGGGTGAACTGGGTGAACAGCCGTGTGCCGACGGCGAGCACCGCGTCGGCTTCGCCCCACAGATCGCGGCCGAGCGGCTGCGTCACGCTGAACGGATCGCGGCCGTCGAGCACGCCGCGGCCGCGGCGAAACGCCAGCACCGGCGCCTGCAGCATCCGCGATAAGGCGGTGACCTCCGGCGAGGCGCCTTGCGCGCCGCCGCCGCAGATGATCAGCGGGCGCTCCGCGGCGCCGAGCCGCTTGGCGGCCTCACGGATCGCGTCCTCGTTGATTATCGGTTCGGGGGGCGGGGAGGGCGGCGCGATCGGCGCAACAGGCCCGCTCCGGCCCCAGACGTCGATGGCGCATTCCAGCACCGCCGGGCCGGGACGGCCGGTCGCCATGGCGCGGATGGCGGTATCGACCAGCGGCGCGGCCTCGGCAGGCTCGCGGATGCGGGCGGAGAAATCGACCAGCCGCGAAATGATCCCGGCCTGGTCGCGGATCTCGTGCAGGTGGCCAAGCCCGCGGCCGATCGCCGACTGCGCAATCTGACCAATGAGCCCGAGCACCGGCGCGTTCATGCCGTAGGCGGTGAGGAGCGCGGCCGACGAGTTGAGCAGGCCCGGTCCCGGCACCACGGTGTAGACCTGCGGCTTGGCGGTCGCCAGCGCAGCTCCGAGCGCGAGGTAGGCGGCGCCCTGCTCGTGGCGGGTGTGGATGGTGGTGATGCCGTTGCCGGCCTTGAACAGCGCGTCGAAAAGGTGGTCGTTGTGCACCCCGGGCAGCGCATAGATCGTGTCGATGCCGTGCGCGATCAGCGCCGCGATGGTGGCCTCGGCGGTGGTCATGCGGGTCGCCGTATCCGCTGCGCGCTTGTTGCTCTGCTTTGCCTTGGCCATTGAAATCCCGCACGTCGGAGTGAAGCGGCTGCCGAGTGTGCAGATTGCGGCCATGCTGTCGAGGCCGGCCAGCGCGCAGGTGCCGTCCGCGCGCAACGATTGAAAAACCGGTGATTTTTGCGGATCGGGGAGCGGCCGGCCCCGTTCTTGACATCCGCTCCCTGCCATGTCCTTTCCGCCCGGCATCACGGGTTTTCATTCATGCACCGATACCGTTCCCATACCTGCGGCGAGCTGCGGGAGGCCCAGATCGGCCAGGAGGTCCGTCTCGCGGGCTGGTGCCACCGCATCCGCGACCACGGCGGCCTGTTGTTCATCGACCTGCGCGACCACTACGGCCTCACGCAGGTGGTGGCGGACCCGGATTCGCCGTCGTTCAAGCTTGCCGAGACGCTGCGTTCGGAATGGGTGGTGCGGATCGACGGCAAGGTGCGCAAGCGACCCGCCGGCACCGAGAATCCCGATCTGCCGACCGGGCAGGTCGAGGTCTATATCCGCGAGATCGAGGTGCTCGGCCCCGCCGCCGAGCTGCCGATGCCGGTGTTCGGCGACCAGGAATATCCCGAGGAAATCCGGTTGAAGTACCGCTTCCTCGACCTGCGGCGCGAGCATCTGCACGCCAACATCATGAAGCGCGGCCAGATCATTGACAGCCTGCGCCGGCGGATGAAGGAGCAGGGCTTCTTCGAATTCCAGACCCCGATCCTGACCGCGTCGTCGCCCGAAGGCGCGCGCGACTATCTGGTGCCGTCGCGCATCCATCCGGGCAAGTTCTATGCGCTGCCGCAGGCGCCGCAGCAGTTCAAGCAGCTCATCATGGTGGCGGGCTTCGACCGCTATTTCCAGATCGCGCCGTGCTTCCGCGACGAGGACGCGCGCGCCGATCGTTCGCCCGGCGAGTTCTATCAGCTCGATATCGAGATGAGTTTCGTCACCCAGGACGACGTGTTCAACGCGGTCGAGCCGGTGCTGCGCGGCGTGTTCGAGGAGTTCGGCGGCGGCAAGCCGGTGACACAGAAGTTTCCGCTCATTCCGTTTGCGGAAGCGATCCGCGCCTACGGCACCGACAAGCCGGACCTGCGCAATCCGATCAAGATGCAGGACGTGTCGGACGTCTTCCGCGGCTCGGGCTTCAAGGTGTTCGCGCGCATCCTCGAGACCTCGCCGAAGAGCCAGGTGTGGGCGATCCCGGCGCCGGGCGGCGGCAACCGCGCGTTCTGCGACCGGATGAATTCCTGGGCGCAGAGCGAGGGCCAGCCGGGACTCGCCTACATCTTCTACGCCGGAGAGAACGGCAAGGTCATCGGGCGGGGCCCGGTCGCCAATAATCTCGGCGCCGAGGGCACCGAGGCAATCCGAGCGCAACTCGACCTGAACGACGGCGATGCGGTGTTCTTCGTTGCCGGCGATCCGGCTGCGTTCGTCAAGTTCGCGGGTCCGGCACGCACCAAGATCGGCACCGATCTCGATCTCATCGCCAAGGACCGCTTCGAGCTGTGCTGGATTGTCGACTTCCCCATGTTCGAATGGAACGAGGAGGAGAAGAAGATCGACTTCTCGCACAATCCGTTCTCGATGCCGAACATGGCGGTCGACGAATTCCTCGCGCTCGATCCCGCCGACCACGACAAGCTGCTCGCCATCAAGGCGATCCAGTACGACATCGTCTGCAACGGCGTCGAGCTGTCATCCGGTGCGATCCGAAATCACCGCCCGGAGGTGATGAAGAAGGCCTTCGCCATCGCCGGCTATCCGGAGGACGTGCTTGAAGCCAAATTCGGCGGCATGCTGCACGCGCTCTCGCTCGGCGCACCGCCGCACGGCGGCATCGCGCCCGGCGTCGACCGCATCGTCATGCTGCTCTGCGGCGAGGAGAACCTGCGCGAGGTCGTGCTGTTCCCGATGAACCAGCGGGCCGAGGATCTGATGATGGGCGCGCCGTCGGAGGTCACGCCAAGGCAACTGCGAGAACTGCACATCCGTCTCAATCTGCCGGACAAGCGGGAGTAGGGCGCCTTGCCTGCGGCCTCGTGCGGCGTCTCGGACGCCGGATGCTAAGCCGCCCTCAGCAAGACGTGACCCGGACGGAACATCTTGTTTCGCAAAAATTTCTTGACTTCGAGCCCCCTGGCCTTATGTGGGGACCAGCCGCTGTGATGAGCCTAAGCTCGGGCTCGTCGGGCGGCATTCGCTTGCCGAGGCTCCGCTGCCAGTCTGGCGTGCCTGCACTCGGGTTGGATCACTCGGTTGGGGAGGACGGCGATGCGCCAGAACGCCCTCTTGCGATCGGGGAAGGGCCTGGAGGCTCCAGGAACCGCCCGAAAGAAAGCTTCGGTCAGCGTCGTCGCGCCGGCTCCTGCCGAGGAGCGCGAGGATCATTTCGCGACCCGCAACGGCGTGCGTTGCGCCGGCGTGCATCTGATCATCGATCTGCACGGCGCCAAGGGCCTCAACGACATCGACCTGATCGAGCGCACGCTGCGGCGCTGCGTCGACGCGGCACGGGCGACGTTGCTGCACATCCATCTGCATCACTTCCAGCCGGCCGGCGTGTCGGGGGTGGCGGTGCTGGCGGAGAGCCACATCTCGATCCACACTTGGCCCGACGCCGGCTATGCGGCGCTTGACGTCTTCATGTGTGGCAAGGCTGATCCCGACGCCTGCGTGCCGGTGCTGCGCGAGGCGTTCCAGGCGGAACGCGTCGAGGTCAACGAGATCCTCCGCGGCCGGGACGCCTGATGACACGAGCGGCGATAGATGGACGCCGGGCCGCGGTCCGGCGTCCGCGACGCGTGGCCTGAACGATCATGGCCCAGAAGCGCTGGATTTCCGAAACACTGTTCGACGAGCTCGGCTTCCGCATGAGCTACGAGGTCGAGCGGGTGCTCTATGAGCTGCAGACCGAGCACCAGCATCTCGTGCTGTTCGAGCACAAGTTCTTCGGCAAGATGCTGATGCTTGACGGCGCGACTCAGATCACCAAGCGCGACGAGTTCATCTATCAGGAGATGATGGCGCACGTGCCGATCCTGGCGCATGGCATGGCGCGCGAAGTGCTGATCGTCGGCGGCGGTGATTGCGGCATCGCCGAGGAGGTGCTCAAGCACAAATCGGTGCGGCACCTCACCCAGGTCGAGATCGATCCTTCGGTGGTCGAGTTCGCCAAGGAGCACTTCCCGGAATTCACCAGGCCGGTGTTTGCCGACAAGCGTTTCGAGAGCGTGATCGACGACGGCATGAAGTATGTCGCCAGGACCGACCGGCGCTTCGACGTCATCATCGTCGATTCGACCGATCCGCAGGGGCCCGGCAAGGTGCTGTTCAGCGAACGGTTCTATGCCGCTTGCAAGCGCTGCCTGACGCCCGGCGGCGTACTGGTGACGCAGAACGGCGTGCCGATCCTGCAGCCGAAAGAGTTGGTCGGCAGCGTGCGGAAGTTCAACAAGCTGTTCGCCGACGGCGCCTGCTACGTGGCGGCGATCCCGACCTATGTGGGCGGCCACATGGCGATGGGGTGGGCGAGCGACAACCCGAAGCTGCGCCTTACCGGCGTCAAGACGATTGCCGGCCGCTATGCCAGGGCCGGCCGCTTCGCAACCCGGTATTGGACGCCCGAGGTGCAGGTCGCGGCGTTCGCGCTGCCGCGGTTTATCGCCGAATTGGTGACAAGAGCCCGCACGCGCTGAGGGATCTCCCACGCAACATGCGCTTGGAAATGTCGCCGAAGGCGTCGAGAACTTCGCGCGATCTCCTCGCCTGATGCCGTCAGGCGGCCTGTTCGGCCGCGGAAGCAAAGTTCAGCTCAATCTCCACGTTGTTCGGGTCCTTGAGGAAAATCTGCCAACGTGGGCTGTCCGGCACCTGATTGATCCGGAACGGTACTCCCATGCTGGCGAGATGCTGCTTCGTCGCCTCGAATCCGCTCGAGCCGAACGCGACATGGTCGATGACGCCGGAATCCGGCCGCTGCTCACGGTCGGTCGGTGAGATATCGTTGATGTGGAGAACCGGGTGGTCGCCGCTGTAGAGCCAGGCGCCAGGGAAGGTGAATGGCGGCCGCGGCCCGTTCACGAATCCCAGTACGGTCTCGTAGAATTTGATGGTTTCCGGCAGCTTGCGGGTCGACACGTTGTAATGGTCGAGCACTCCGACGCTCATACCCATGTCTTTTCTCCTTATCCCTGGTCCGTTTCGGATTCATACCGCGAAAACGCCACGGTGACGAGCCACATCAGGTTGTCCGCACATATGCCGCCGCCGAGGTTGTCGGACTGGGGCAAACGGGGCATAACGCCGCTTGGTGCCTCGATTCCGAAGTTTGCATCATTCTCCGGCACTCTGATGTGCGAATTTGGAATCGACGGACACTGGCAACGTATTGATCTAGCGTGGCTTTGGTTCAGAAGTCCGCATTGGGGCTCGCCACAACAAGGATGCGGATCTCTGAATCGGTATAACCAGTGTGGACTTGAGGAGCGAATGATGACCGCCACCTTCCTGCCGCGTGCGATTGGCCGGCTCACGCCGCAGGCCATGCTTGCGGCTGCCGGTGTGGCCGCCGCGATGGCGGTTGCGACAGTCGCGCCCGCGCATGCAATCCCGCCGCAGTCCGCGCCGTGGTGCGCGAACATGGGCGGAAGCTGGGGCTTTGACTGCTCCTACTTCACGTTCGATCAGTGCATGGCGACGGCGCGGGGACTGGGCAATTCGTGCTCGCCCAATCCAAACGCGTACATCCTCATTCCGCGCAACAAGAAGGCGCGGTCGGGCGCCCGCTACTACATAGATGAATGGGGCCGCCGCGTCCGCATCCGCTGATCCTGGACCGGCTCAGAACACCGCGAGATATTTCAACAGCGAAATTACACC
>JBFXEX010000125.1:0-16199 GCA_050179645.1 Xanthobacteraceae bacterium
TCGTCCGCTTCTTCTTCCCCGCAAAGTCCAGCGACGCAAAGCTCAGCTGCCCGTCCATCGGCACCACCTCCGAATCAATGGCGCCAGTGTGCCATCTTCGGGCCGTTGATCAGAGGTTCCCTAAGTCCTCCCAAGCCATCGGCGGCCACTTTAGAATGGGCTTGGTTTAAGCCGACGTCAATCGGACGATCCGCAATCTGAATACATCGCGTAGTTAATGATGTTTGGCAGATCGCCATTCTTTTGCGCGAAAACTAGCGGCGCCGCAATATAGTCAATCGTCCAAATTCCAAGACGGAGGAGTCGGCATCGCGCAGCCCCAGCGCGGCGCCGAATTCGTTTCAGCGAGTCACAGAGCCGTCGCGAAAGCGTTGAGTCCCTGTCAGAAACAAGCCGCATCTTCCGCCGCAACGATTCGACGGCGGAGGCCTCATGGCCGTCACCATCCGAGGCGGGGCGGCGGCGCGCCCTCTGACGCGACGGCGTTTCCTGAGCACGGCAGCGTCGACGGCGGCTCTCACCGTCGGCGGAGGTATCGCGAGGCCCTCAATCAGCCACGTGGCGGACCGACCCGTCGTCACGCACGGTGTCCAGTCCGGCGACGTTTCGGTGGATTCCGCCGTGGTGTGGGCGCGCGCCGACCGGCCGTCGCGCATGCTGGTCGAGGTCGCTACCACCGACAGCTTCAAGACCGTTCGCAGCACCGTTCGGGTCGACGCGCTTGCGGAATCGGATTTCACCGCCAAGGTGCTGCTTGAAGGACTGCCCGCCGGACGGGACATCTTCTATCGCGTCCGGTTCGAGGACCACTCGTTTCCGACAGTCACGAGCGAGCCCTCGGTCGGGCGCTTCCGGACCGCGCCAAGTGAGCGGCGCTCGATCTCCTTCCTCTGGTCGGGCGATACCGCGGGCCAGGGCTGGGGCATCGACGAGGCCCGCGGCGGCATGCGCACCTACGCGACCATGCTCAGCCAACGCCCGGACTTCTTCATCCACTGCGGCGATCATATCTACGGCGACTGCCCGGTGCCCGCGCAGCGCCGGCTGCCGGACGGCGAGATGTGGAACAACCTCGTCACTGAGGACAAATCGAAGATTGCGCGCACCCTGGCCGAGTTTCGCGGCCACTACAAATACAACCTGCTCGATCGCAACGTCCGTGCCTTCAATGCCAAAGTGCCGATGTTCGCCCAATGGGATGATCACGAGGTCACCAACGACTGGTGCCCGGACGAGGAGCGGCGTGGCGGACCTTACGGCGACGCCAGCATTCTCCAGCTCACCGCGCGCGGCGGCCGCGCCTTCCACGAGTTCATGCCGATCCGTTTCACGCAAGCCGAAGCCGGCCGCGTCTACCGCCGCATCCCCTACGGCCCGCTGCTCGACGTGTTCATGCTCGACATGCGCTCGTATCGCGAAATCAACCGCGAGGACGGTTCGCGCGCCGACATCCTCGGGGCGACGCAGTTCGCGTGGCTCAAGCGCGAATTGTTGCGCTCGCAGGCAACCTGGAAAGTGATCGCCGCCGACCTGCCGGTCGGCGTGGTAAGCCACGACGCCATCGCGCTCGGTGACGGACCGCCGCAGAGCCGGGAATGCGAGATCGCCGAGTTGCTGGCCTTCATCAAGCACGCTGGCATCCGCAACACGGTGTGGCTCACCGCCGACATGCACTACACCGCGGCACACTACTACGATCCCAACCGGGCGGTGTTTCAGGATTTCGAACCGTTCTGGGAATTCATCTCCGGGCCGCTACACGCCGGCACCTGGCGGCCCCAGCCGCTCGACAACACGTTCGGCCCCCAGGCGATGTTTCAGAAGGGCTGCAGCGCCGGCCAGCCGGACGACCTCGCGCCCTGCTTCGGCCTGCAGTTCTTCGGCCACGTGGCGATCGACGGCGCCAGCGAAGCGATGACCGTGACGCTCAAGGACGTCGCCGACCAAAATCTCTGGTCGGTCCGGATCGAGCCGCGTGTGGAGAAATGGTCGCGCCGCGCGCTGCCGGCGCGCGGCTGATCCAGGCCGGAACGGAAACCGCGGCTTGCGCTGCCGATCAGGTGCCGATCTTGCCGCCGCCGCGCCGGGTGATCGCCAAAACGGCAGGACGCGGCGGCATATTCGGATCGAAATCCGGCCAGCGCGTCGACGGATCCTCGAAGCTCGACGCCCGCCCAAAGGCCTTCCATTTCGGACCGTCGTCGCCCGGATGCTGGATCGCCACAAACAGCGTTTCGCCGTCCGGCGTGAATTCCGGGCCGCAAAGTTCGGCACCCACCGGAACGCGGAAGAACAGTTTGGAGGTGCCCCTGCCCTCGCCCTCGGTCTCGACGCCCCACAAGCCGTCGGCGCGGCCAGTATCCCGATCCGAGTTGCCGTCGGTTGCGACCCACAAGCGGCCCTCGGAATCGATCGCGCAGTTGTCCGGCATGCCGAACCAGCCGTCTTTGGTCGTGGCGGACGAGAAGCTCGCACCGACCGTCGCGACCGACGGATCGCCGCATTTGACGAGGATTTCCCAGCGGAATTTGTCGGCGGCGTGGTCGCCATCCGGCGGCGTCATCTCGATGATATGGCCGAAGCGGTTATTGGCGCGCGGGTTCGCAGCGTCGACCTGCTCCGGTTTGCGGTTCGAATTGTTGGTGAGAATGACGTAGACACGGCCGGTCTTCAGACTGGCCTCGACATCCTCAGGCCGGTCCATCTTGGTCGCGCCAAGGAGATCGGCGGCGCGCCGCGTCTCGATCATCACGTCGGCCTGGCTGCTGAAGCCGTTCGACGCCGTCAATGGACTCCGGCCATGGACCAGCGGCAGCCAGTCGACGCTGCCGTCGGCGTTGTAGCGCGCGGCGAAAAGCGTGCCGTCGTCGAGCAGGTTGCGGTTGGCGGCGGGATTCGCACGGTCGACGGTACCGCGGGTGACGAACTTGTAGACATAGTCAAAGCGTTCATCGTCGCCGGTGTATATGACGTAGCGGCCGTCGCGATTGACAATTCCCGTTGCCCCCTCGTGCTTCATGCGGCCAAGCGCGGTGCGCTTGCGCGGCGTCGACGACGGATCGAACGGGTCGATCTCGACGATCCAGCCGAACCGGTTGGCTTCGTTCGGTTCCTTGCCGACATCGAAGCGGTCGTGCCACCGGCCCCAGGAATACCAGTTGCCCGGCGCGCCATAGCGTTTGAAGTTCCTGGCTTCCGGATGGTCGGCGGCGAGCTTGCCCCAGAAATAGCCGTGGAAGTTCTCCTCGCAGCTGAGCCAGGTGCCCCATGGCGTGATGCCGCCGGCGCAGTTGTTAAGCATCCCGAGCACGCGCCGGCCGGACGGGTCAGCCTTGGTCTTCATGCGGTCATGACCGGCCGCCGGGCCGGTGATCTCAATCGGGGTATCGGCGTCGATCCGACGGGCATATTTCGAATCGGGCACCACCCGCCACGTACCGTTCTCGCGGCGGACTTCGAGGACGGCGCCGCCGTGCGCAGCCATCTCGATCTCGGCCAGGTCCTGCGTAATCTTGGCGAAGTGTTCTGCCTTCCCTTGCTGATCGGCCCGGACGCCGGGAAACATCAGCTCTTCATTGGTATATTCGAGATTGACGACCAGCAGGCCATGCTGCGACGGGTTCGCCGCGCCCTGCATCGGCAGGTAGCCGAGATAATCGTTATTGTAGCCGAACTGCTTCTTCTGCGCCGCCGCGTTCTGCTTCAGTGGATCGAACTCCGGCGCGCCCGGCAGCACCGGGTCACCCCAGCGGATCAGGATGTCAGCGTCGTGGCCTTCGGCGACGTAGTGCTTCTCATCAACGCCGGCGGCGACTTCCTTGAATGGGAAGCGGCCATTGCCCAGGGCCTGCGCGCGGGACGCGGCCGCAATGGCAAGCGGGCTCACGGTTGCGGCGATGGCAGCCACACCGAGCGCACCCTTGAGCAGGTCGCGCCGGTTGAAACGGTCGGCAATCACGTCGCCAATCGTGGGGTTATCGGTGGGGTTGCGCCCAACATCCTCCGATGCTTCGAAGGCTTGAGCGCGCGTATGGGGGAGTCGGTCCATGCCGCGGTTCCAAGGTTTGGGGACTGGGGAGGTTTGGACCTTCTCTAGGAACTCTGGATGACGATCCTGTGACAACGCCTCAACAGTCGCACGACGGGGCGAGACACACGCCGTAACCAGAACCGGGTTCCGTAACCGTTTCACCCTGACGCCGCGCCGTACTCTTCTCCCGCCGCTGGGGGAGAAGAACATGATCACCGACTGAACTCGCACATCCGCTCGAAGAGGCCACCGAGGCAGCCTGAGCGTCCTGCCAAGGCATCACAATTGTCCAAAAGGTTGACGAGCGGCCCCCGCATCCCTAGGTTCCGGCAACGTTTTCCAAGTCATCAGCACTTGCCCTACGGCGCGTGCAGAATCCGTCCGAGGGTGTCATGAAAGTCCGTAACTCGTTGAAATCCCTACGCGGCCGCCACCGCAACAACCGCTTGGTGCGCCGCAAGGGACGCCTCTACGTGATCAACAAGACCCAGCCGCGCTTCAAGGCGCGCCAGGGCTGAGATCATTTCGCTCGATTTTGACCCGATGGCCGGGCTTGTCCCGGCCATTTGCCTGCCCATCATCAGGGGCCGCCTTGCACTCACCGGACCGTACCCAACCGAAACGGCCCGTTTTATTAAGAGTGTGTTAATCGGCAAGAGGGCCAATCCTTCCGGTGTTGCCGACCGGCAACGCGCAGCAGGATCACGGCGGGTTGACTCTTTCTTATCTTTATTGTCGCGCCGCCCAAGATTACCTTGCAGGTCATGAGCCCGCGATTCCGAGCCGCTGCCTTCATCGTGCTGTTTGCCGCCGTCGTGTCGGCTTCCACCGCGCGGACGGAGTCGCAACGGATGGTCGAGCCGCCGAAGGACCTGCCGCGGGCGCAGACCGGCGACGCCAAGCTCAATCTCGACCGGCTGTTCGAGGCGCTGAAGATCGCGCCGGACGCCGACAGCGCGAAGTATATCGAGGGCCGCATCTGGGCGCTCTGGTTCGCCTCCGGCAGCGACACCGCGACCCTGCTGATGGGGCGGGTCAAGACTGCGACCGACGCCAAGGATATGGACCTCGCGCTCAAATTGCTGAACGCGATCATCGATATCAAGCCTGATTTCCTGGAAGCCTGGAACCGGCGCGCCACGCTGCACTTCATGAAGAAGGACTACGGCGCGGCGATCGCGGACATCCAGCAGGTGCTGTCGCGCGAGCCGCGCCATTTCGGCGCGCTGTCCGGGCTCGGTATCATCCTGCAGGAAATCGGCGACGACAAACACGCACTCGAAGCCTTCCGTCGCGCCATCGCGATCCATCCGCACCTTGATCGGATTCCCGATCTGGTGAAAAAGCTCTCCGAGAAGGTCGACGGCCGGGACATCTGATCTCGCGCCCATCCAGCCTTCGTTCCTCTAAGCGCAATGATCTGAAACCGACGGCACCCGTATGACCGTCGCGCTAACCGCTGGGAGCGGCCTCGCCCCACAAGCCGCACATCCTCGACTGAAACCTTCGCCCCGTTCGCGGGTTATCGCGCCGAACATCCCACACACCGAAACTGCCTGTGCATGCGCGGGCGTAGGAGGCGTCGCTATATTCATGCTTGTTCGAGTCTTCCTTTCCCTTTCCGCCCTCGCCATCCTCACCGTCATCATCAGCGCTCCGGTAGCGAGCTACAACTTGTCGTGTGCCATCGTCGGCGACAGCATTGCGGTCGGTGCCGGCAAATACCTGCGATCCTGCAAACTGAATGCGAAAATTGGCATCCCGTCTGGTGCGATCATCGCGCGCATCGATCCATCCGCCGACATCAACGTCATATCCGCCGGCAGCAATGATCCGGATAATCCGGCGCTGAACGAAAACCTCGAACGCATCCGCGAGCGCGCCAACCGCGCGATCTGGATTCTGCCTGCCGTCCCGAATGCGCGCGAGGCTGTGCGGAAAGTTGCAGCCCGGCACGGCGATCCGATCGTGTCGTTCACGCCATCGCGTGACCAGGTCCATCCGCACTCGGAGAACGCTCTCGCCCAAGCCATCGACGCCGCGATCGCGCGATCGGCCGAAGCTGCGCCCGACAGCGGCTGACCCGTCCTTATTCCCGCGCGGCTTCCGTACTGACGAATGCGATCCGCAGCATGTTGGTGGCGCCGGGGGTGCCGAGCGGCACACCCGCCACAATGATCACGCGCTGGCCGGCGCGCGTGAATCCATCCTTGAAAGCCAGACGGCAGGCGCGCTCCACCATGTCGTCGAGATCGTGCGCATCCGCGGCGACGATGCAATGAACGCCCCAAACGAGCGAGAGCCGCCGCCCGGTCGAGAGCTTGGGCGAGATCGCCACGATCGGCGGCGCCGGGCGTTCGCGGGCAACGCGCAGCGCGGTCGAGCCTGACGACGTCCAGCAGACGATCGCGGAGAGTTCGAGCGTCTCACCGATGCTGCGCGCCGCGGCCGCGATGGCGTCGGCGCCGGTCGCTTCCGGATCGGCACGCTGGGCATGGATGATGGTGCGATAGGTCGGGTCGCGCTCCACCTCCTCGGCGATGCGATTCATAGTGGCGACCGCCTCGACTGGATATTGCCCGGCGGCGGATTCGGCCGAGAGCATCACCGCATCCGCGCCCTCAAAGATCGCGGTCGCGACGTCGGAGACTTCGGCGCGGGTCGGCACCGGCGCGGTGATCATCGATTCCAGCATCTGCGTCGCCACCACCACCGGCTTGCCGGCACGGCGCGCGGTGCGCGTCATCCGCTTCTGCACGCCGGGAACGCGTTCGAGCGGCATCTCGACGCCAAGATCGCCGCGCGCCACCATCAAGGCATCGGTCAATTCGAGGATTTCGTCGAGCCGGTTGACGGCCTGCGGCTTTTCGATCTTGGCCATGACGGCGGCGCGGCCGCGGGTGATCTTCTTCGCTTCCGCGATGTCCTCCGGCCGCTGCACGAACGACAGCGCCACCCAGTCGATGCCGGCGTCGAGCCCGGCCTCGAGATCGGAGCGATCCTTCTCGGTCAGCGCGGAGAATGGCACCACGGTGTCGGGCAGGCTGACGCCCTTGCGGTCCGACAGCTTGCCGCCGACCTCGACGCGGGTGACGATCCGTCCCGTGGTCACCTCGGTTGCGGTGAGCCTGATCTTACCGTCGTCGAGCAGCAGGCTGTGCCCGGGCTGGATCGCGGCGATGATTTCCGGATGCGGCAGATGCACCCGCGTCACGTCGCCGGGCGCCGAATCGGCGTCGAGTACGAAGCTCTCGCCTGCAACCAGCGCCGCCGGTCCGCCGGCGAAACTGCCGACACGAAGCTTCGGGCCCTGCAGGTCGAGCAGAATGCCGATCGGACGGTTATGCTCGGCCTCGGTCGTGCGGATCGCCGTCACCAGTTCGCGCATGCGCGCGTGAGTGGTGTGACTCATGTTGATGCGGAAGACGTCGGCTCCGGCCCGGAACAGCTTCGCGATCGCATTCTGGTCGGACGATGCGGGGCCAAGCGTGGCGACAATTTTGGTCCGGCGCAGACGTCGCATCAGGTCACAGCCGTTGGAGAAATTGAATCATCGCGAATTCATACTGCACTTTGCGCCGGAGTTAGAGTGGATTCGATCCGGTTGAAGCGACGTTTCTGAAGCACTCGTTCGCCCCGAAGCGAGATCCAGTTCGCACGCTCAGCGGCTGTGAATCCGGCTGCCGCTGCCGCGGGAACGAACGGGAATAGAGCGCTAGTTGTTGCGGCCTTTCGCCGGCGATGTGCCCTGCTTGGGGCTGGCAGGCGGTGTCGTCGGCACCAGCGGCACCCGCGACTGCAGCGGTGGCATCGGCGCCTGATCGGCGGTTTCGGTGAGTTGGACGGTCCAGGACGGCTGATCGCCGGTATCGACCTCGAAATATCCGGTGCGGTCGAAGCCGCGCGCCAGGCAGTCCTCCGTGCCCTTGATGGTGAATTCCTTCTCCCGCGAGCACATGTAGGCTTGGCCCGACCATTCGCCGCCGCGGTCATAGTCGACCGCGTAGATGTAATAGTACCGCGCTACCAAGCCGCCGCGCAGGATGGTCTCACAGCTCCGCGCCGCAATATTCCACCAGCCTTCGGTGGTCCAGGTTTCGTTCTCCTTGTAGCCGATGGCAATGCCGACCCGGCTCGACGTGTTGTTGCACAGCCGGAAGTCGGCTTGGGCCGGATCCGAGAAAAGCATTGCGGCGGCGACGAACGGTGCGCCAGGAAGAAGCCGGAGCCAGCTCCGCGATATGGATGCTGCGCCCAATCGGTGCGTCATGTGTCTATTTCCCACCGCCGGCCGGGGACCTCAACCCCGGATATCTCTGAAACCTTAGGGATTTTCAACGAGGATCGCCCTGAAATCATTAACGTTGGTGCAGGTTGGACCTGGCGCCCACGCGTCGCCAAGTTTCTCAAAGAATTCCGTCGAATTGTTGTCAGCAAGAAAGGCGGCCGGATCGAGGCCGAGCTGGCGAGCCCGGGCGAGGGTCGTATCGTCGACGAAGGCCCCGGCCGGGTCGTCCACCCGACCCCCGCCGCCATCGGTTCCGTCGGTATCGGCGGCCAGCGCTGCCATGCCGGGAGTCCCGCCAAGCGCAATGGCCATCGCCAGGGCGTATTCCTGGTTGGGTCCGCCCCGTCCCTGCCCGCGCAGCGTGACGGTCAGTTCGCCACCGGACAGGATAACGGCCCGGCGCCCAGTCTCACGCACCTCCCGCGCCACACGTGCATGGGCCACGGCGACCTCGCGTGCCTCGCCTTCAAGCGCGGTGCCGAGCTGGATGCATTCATAACCAGCCGCCTGCACCGCCGCGTCGGCCGCGGCGAAAACCTCCAACGGGCGGGCGGCCATCGCAAACGAGGTCGCGGCGAACACCGGATCGCCCTGCTTGGGCGTCTCGTTCGCCGGATCCGCAAGTGCCCGCGCGACCGACGGCGGGACATCAAGCCGATAGCGCCCTACGATCGCGCGCGCGTCCGTCAAGAAGGTAGGGTCCGGCACCGTGGGGCCGGAGCCGATGACCGCGGGATCGTCGCCGGGCACGTCCGAGATCGCCACCGTGACCACGCGGGCCGGATAGGCGCACTGGGCGAGCCGCCCACCCTTGATCCGGGAAAGGTGCTTGCGCAGCGTGTTCATCTCGCCGATCGCCGCGCCCGAGGCCAGCAGCGAACGCGTCACCGACTGCTTTTCCGTGAGCGAAATGCCCGGTGCGGGCGCAATCCAGTTGGCGGAAGCCCCGCCGGACACCAGCGCCAGCACGAGATCGTCCGGGCCGGCGCCGTCGGCGAGTGCGAGCGTGTCGAGCGTGGCGGCGAGTCCGGCCGCATCGGGCACCGGATGCCCGGCTTCGACCACGCGCACCACGCGTGTCGGCCGGGCGTAGCCGGGCCGCGTGACCGCAATCCCGGCGATGCGATTGGCCGGCAGACCGCACGTGTCCAGGTAATACCGTTCGGCCGTTTCGGTCATGGCGCCGGCGGCCTTGCCGGCTGCGAGCACGATCAGCCGCCCCGAAAGAGGCGGCGGGGGCAGATGCGGCGCGAGACAGCCGGACGGATGCGCCGCCGCAACCGCGGTGCGGTAGAGCCCCTCCAGAAACCTACGCGGTTCGGTCAAATGAGGTCCTCTCGCGTCGACCATGTCCGATGCCGACGTGCGGGGTGATTGTGCGCCCTCCTCTGTGGACGCCATTCCAAGTTTCAAGCTGAAGGGCAGATCTCATCCGGCGAGCTTCGCGAGCGCCTCCCGGTCGATCTTGTTGTTGCGATTGCGCGGGATCTGCGTCGCCAGGACGAACTTGGTCGGCAGGAAATCGCGGATGATGTTGGCTTCGCAATAGGACAGGAACTTCGTCTGGTCCCAAAACGGGTCCAGCACCAGAACCGCAGTGATCCGATCGATGCCGAGTTCGTCGCGCCGGCAGACGACGCCGCAATCGCGCACGCCGGGCGCCGCGAGAAGCATCTGCTCCAGCAGTTCGAATGTCGTCTTGGTGCCGCCAAGGTTGATGACGTTGTCGGCGCGGCCGCGAATCACCAGGTGACCAAACGCGTTGATTGAGCCGACGTCGCCGGGTGAGAAGGTTTCCCTCGGGGTCTTCTGCTTCCAGTCCGGCAACTCGAAATATGGAAGCGGCCCGTTATCGCGCCGGATCCGGATCGTCCCGACTTCGCCGTCCGGCACAATGCGACCGTCATCATCGACGATCTCGACTCGTCTTCCGGTGACCGCCGTGCCGACGTCACCGACCTCAGTATCGCCGTCCGAAGTGGACACGACTCCGGTCTCCGTCGTCCCGTAGAAGACGACCAGACGGTCGCACAGCAGATCGCGGACCCGGCGCGCAAGTTGCGGCGACGCCAAGCTTCCGGCCGTCAAGACCAACGGCAGCCGCGAGAAGCTTGTGTCACCCTGTTCGATACGGGCGATGATTTCAGCGAGCGTGTAGGGCGTGGTGATCAGTGCCTGTATTCCGTTCTGCCGGATAGCCCCGACGATCTTGTCGAAGTCGGTGCTGTCGGCGCAGAACAGGCCGCCGCGCGCCAGACTGTAGAACAGGAAGGCGTAGCCGAGCGACGAGCCCAACCGCATGCCGCACATGAGACCGCTGCATTGCGCGAACTCGCTGCCGAACACGCTCGGGAATGCGTCAATACGCTCCTGTACCATCCGATAGGTCAGCGCCACGCCCTTGGGACTTCCCGTACTGCCGGAAGTCAACATGATCCGGCACAGGTCATCCGAATCGGGCTCGGGCAAATCCAGTGCGGATGTATCGGGTCCGCTCACTGCGCGGCACCAGTCTTCGTCCACAGCGATGACCTGAACGGCTGCGCCGGTCTGCACTGCGCCGGGAGGAGGAGCGCGGTCGCGAAACACCGCCTTGACGGTCAGATGCTCCTGAACCGTCGAAGGACTTCCCGATACGGTGGCGATACCGATCCGGGCGCAGGCCACCACCAGTAACGCGTGCAGCAGTTCATTCGAGAGTTCGAGCGCGACGACATCGCCTCGCGCGAACCCGGCATCCAGAAGACGCCGGACCGCCTTCACGGTCATACTTCGAAACTGCGAATAGGTGCTCGGTCCGGCCTGCGCGTCCGGGAAATAGACCGCAGGCGCATCAGGCTGGGCGCTTCTGAGAAATGCGAACGCCGTCAAACTCATGACGCTTCAGTTCCGGGGCGTCTGCTCGGATGATGCCGCGACCACAATAGAACAAGAGGCGCAACCCGCGAAGGGTTACGCCTCTTGTGAGATCGGGCCGTTTCCGGCGATCAATACGGGCCGAACTTGTAGTTCACGCCCAGCCGCCAGATGTTCAGCGTGCTGGTGTACTTCACCGTGTTGCCGTCGGCGAAGTAGTGCGGGTCGAGCGCCGGAGCGGTCACGGTATCGGCAAATGCCCAGAGGACTTCGCCGCGCACCGACCAGTTGCGGGTCAGCATGTGCTCGATGCCGGCGCCCGCGACGAAGGCCGGGGTCCACTTGCTCGAGGAGAAGTTGCCGCCCTTCGGAATACCGCCGCTGATGGTATTCACGTTGAAGTAGTTCTCGGTCTTGAGCCAGCCGATACCGGCCGTGCCATAGAGCAAGGTGCCATCCCAGTCGAAGCCGAAGCGGGCGCGCAAGGTCGCGAGACCCTTGGCGTCGTTCGTGACGCTCGAGGTCTCGGCCGAGTCAACGTGCTGGATGGCGTTGGAATAGTTGGCACCCAGCCAGTTCCAGTCGGCTTCGACGCCGAAGACAAAGTGGCGGCTCTGCCAGTTGCAGCCAACCTGTGCACCGGCTGCGCCACCCCACTTCGAGTAGTCCAGCGTCTGAGAGCTGTAGCCCTCATAGAACGTGACGTCGCTGATGTCCGTTTTCGCATTGTGCCGCGCGCCGCCCGCCGAAAGGCCAGCGTAGCAGCCGGTCCAATTATAGGTCATGACCGGCACCGGGGCCTTGAGGGCCAAATCAGCGGCGGAAGCCGCCCCGGCAAGCACAAAAGTCGAAGCAGTCGCCAAAAGAATGGATCGCAAGTTCATGTTCTGATGCTCCCCTGTCTGGTTGCGCCCACCGCCCCCGGTGCCCGCACCTTCATTAGAGCTTTTCTATAACATGCCGCCTGTGTGAATGCCGTGCCTTCAGGCAACACGAAGAATATCTGTAGAATTTGGCAGCCGCGCACAGCACCGCTTGCATTTCTGCCGGCTCGCGGCTCGCGGCGTCGACGGCTGGAAAGAGTGCCCTGAGGCACCTATTTTGTTGAGAACATCTCGATTTGCAGCCGCGAGAGGGCGCCCATGGCACTGGATAACAAGACCCGCACCGAACTCGAAGCCGCCGCATTCCGGCGCCTGATCGAGCACCTACGCACGCGCACCGACGTACAGAACATCGACCTGATGAATCTCGCCGGCTTCTGCCGCAACTGCCTTTCAAACTGGATGAAGGATGCGGCCGACTCCCAGGGCGTCGCGATGACCAAGGATCAGAGCCGTGAGGCGATCTACGGCATGCCCTATGAAGAGTGGAAGGCCAAGAATCAGACGGACGCCTCCAAAGACCAACTGGCCAAGCTCGACAAGGCCCATAAGCACTGATTTATTTCTCTGCTGTGCACGGCTGTGGATGAGTCGTGCTCGACCTTGACCTTCGAGGCTGCGCTTCCGAAACCTTTTCTCCCAAGGCCACTCGTATCTGAGTCACTGGAGGAGGTTTCGATGGCTACCGCCGCGGCCGTAAAGCAGCAGGACGACGAGCAACCGGCAACTCGTTTTGCCAAGGATCATCTCAAGGCCTTCGTCGAGCGTGTCGAGCGGCTGGAAGAAGAGAAAAAGACCATCTCGGACGATATTCGTGACGTCTACGCGGAAGCCAAATCCAGCGGGTTCGACGTCAAGGCCCTGCGCGCCGTCGTCCGGCTGCGCAAGCAGGATGCCGATGAGCGCAAGGAGCAGGAGGCTATCCTGGAAACCTACCTGCACGCGCTCGGCATGCTGAACTGATTCGATCAAGCGTTGGAGCGATCGATCCTCCCACTCCGTCCTGACCGGGCACTGCCGTCCGAAAGACCGCTTTGCCCGGCCGATCCACGTCTTTGACCCGAATCAGAAAGTAAGACGCGTAGATTGCTCGCGACCAGCGCGGGCATGGCGAGTCAATCATTGCTGGGCTTGGTACTAGCGCAGCGAAGCGGTACGCGAGACGAAGCCCACGGTCTGGGTAAAGGCGACCGCATTGCCGCCGAACCGTTCGGTGCTCATTCCGTTCATCGGATCGTCGACGAACTTCGCCGAAACCACCGTGACCGGTTTGGCAAGCAGCGGACGGAGGCTGAGGAAATCCTGCGCGCCGTAAAGCGTCGTTTTCAGGAACCGTTGTACGCTCGGACTGACCATCATCGCCCGCATCCAAGGATCGTTGAAGCGGTCGCCGACCTGCACGATATCCGGCCCCTTGCGCTCCGTGACCGGCGGCGAAATATCGCGACGAACGTCCGGGAGCGCATTCGAGTTCACGGCGGCGACGCGGCTATCGCCGGCTGCGCCAGGCAGTGTCGGCGCCACGGAAGCCGTTTGCGGTGCATATCCCAGCGCGCCGACGCTTGGCGCGCGGTCGTTGCGGCGTTCGGCGATTGGCCACGGCGCCAGGTTGGCAGTCGCAACTCTTTCGGCGCCACGGCGCGAGGCCGGCACGGAACGGGTCACGGTGCTCTGTGCGGCATCCGCGGTGTCGGTGCTCGGCAACCCTTGCCAATAGCCGCGATCGTTGATGACGTCGTTGGCCGACAGGTCCGAACGGCCGGCAAGGCTCGCGGCCTGCGCTGGCGCGGCGCCTCGCGCGGGCGAGTCCGTCTCGGCCCGCACCGGTAATGCTGACCCGACCTGCGCCACCCGGACATTGCCGGCGCGGACCGGCGTCGAAGTCGCCGATGCGACCTCGTATCCTGGAAGCTTGACCGGGACCGATCCCGCCGATGCAACCTGATAGGTCAGGGCCTTCACCGGCTTAGCCTGCGGCATCGGAATGGCGCCGACCTTCTCGCGGCGCTCAGGAGCAGCGGCTGGGACGGCCGGCTTGTCTGACGCACGTGCGACCGTTGCGGCGCGGGCGATCTTCGGTGCGGCTGGCGCCGTCTGGACCGGCGCCACAGTCGCGGCCGCTCCGGCATCGTTCTCGTGATCTTCGCCGCTGCCGAACAGCTTGCTCAGGAACGACGGCGTCGTGTTCGGCGTGCCGCTGCGGGTGACGTTCGCTTCGGCGACGTTCACGCGCCGGGTCGAACGGTCGTCCGAGGCATTGTGGCTGGCGAGTTGCCCCTTCGCCATGATCTTCGCGACCTGAGCGTCCGGCAATCGCGGCCAATGCCGCACGCTGCCGGTGTCCATGTGCACGAACGAGGACGACGAATAGTAGCCGACTCCGCCGCGCTGTGCGCGCAGGCCGGCAGCCCGCAACTCGTCGATCGAAACTCCGGGAATGAAAAAGTCGATGGCCTTGCCGAGCATGTGCTGGCTCGCTTTGGCCACCCCCCGCGAGCGATTCCTCAGCATGTTGTTGGTCTCGGGGGAGCGATACCCGCACACCACCGAAATCGGCTCGCGTGCGCCGGTCTCGCGATGCACCTCCCACAATAAATCGATTAGTTCGGGGTCCATCCTGGTCGGCTTGTTTTGCCGCCAGTCCCGCATGAAGTGGTTGATCTTGTTGAGGGCCTCCGAATCGTAACGCCCGCTCACCTTGTAGGTGATCGTGAGATTTTCCTTGGTGTGGGTGTTATAAAAAGAGATCGTACGCGTCTCGCCTGCGGCCCTGGCCGTCTGAAGCACCGCGCAACCGAACAGCAGCAGTGCAGCGAGGCTGCAGCTGGAAGCAAAACGGACAGTACGTGACGGCAAACGATTCCTAGGCGCGACCTGTACCGTCACGTGCCAACCCTTATTAATTTGCGCCAGCCAACCCCCGCGTGGAGCGATCGCTCCCGAAGCGAGTACCTGTCGTCGGTCGCAGCACCCCTGCCGCGACAAACATGGCTAACGCAGTGTTAATTAGGGAAGGGTTAACGGTCGATCCCCGTACACCCAGTCCCCCCCGATAAATCAAATGTGACAGGGGACTATGGCGAAATGTGGCCGCGGCCAGAACCGGGTCAGGAAATAGTTAACGGGCGCCGTCCGATCCGGAACGACGCCCGTTGTTCATTCACTTCGACGCTCAGCGGCGCTGGCGGAAACCGCCACCGAAGAGCGCCTCGAAGAACGAGACCGTCCGTGGCTGGGCGCGGCGGCTAGATGAACCGCTCGACGTGTCCTTCGGCCGCTCGTTCTGAGCATAGACCACCGCCCGCTCGCCCTTCAGTGCCGCAATGGTGCGGCTGTCGAGGCCATAGACGTCGCGGCGGAACTGCAGCTTGCCGTCATCGTCGACGAACGCGCTCTGATAGGTCAGATGGACCGGGATCGGCGTCGCGAACTTAATGTCGGTTTCCCTGGTCCCGTACATCTTCTTGATGCGCTCCGCAGTGTAGCCCTCCTCCGGCAGCGCCAGACCGAGTATCACTTCGGCGTATTTCGCCGGGTCCTGTACCCGCATGCAGCCGTGACTGTAGGCGCGGACGTCACGCGAGAAATAATGCTTCTCGTTCGTATCGTGCTGATAGACCAGGAAGCGATTGGGGAAGTTGAACCGAATCTGCCCGAGCGCATTTTTTTCGCCCGGCGGCTGCGAGATGTGCACGCTGCCGTCGCGGTTATAGGTCACCCGCAGGCCCATGCGTGCCAGCACCGTGGGATCCTGCTGCAGCGCCGGCAGGTACTCGTTGTGCACGATCGACGGCGGCACGTTCCAGGTCGGGTTGACGGTGATGTATTTCATCGTTTCGGTCAGCAGCGGCGTCGCCTTGTCGGGGCTGCCGATGACGATCCGCGTGGTCCACAGCGTGCTGCCTTCTTTCACCACCTTGAGGGTGAAGTCGGGCTGGTTGACCATCGAATAGGCCTTGCCGAGATCGCGCGGAAACCAGCGCCAGCGCTCCATGTTGGCGAGAATGATGTCGATCTTTTCGCTCTTTGCGGGCCCGTTGAGCGCTTCGAGGGTCCTGCTGCCGAGAGCTCCGTCGTCCGACAAGCCGTTTGCCTTCTGAAACTGCTTCTCCGCCTCGGCGAGTTTGGCGTCATACTTCAA
>JBFXEX010000126.1:0-16125 GCA_050179645.1 Xanthobacteraceae bacterium
TACATCGCCGAAACACTCGAGGCAATTATCGACGGCCATCCTCATGGCAGAATCGAAGACCTCATGCCGTGGCGATTCCGCAAAGCATCAAGCCTGCGTCCATAGGGTGGTGGCTAAGCGCTTACGATGATGCGGTCTTCGCCGCGAGATTTCGCAACAATCCAAGCGGCGAGCGACATCTCAGCGACATCGAAATCGAGATGCCGCAGCATGCGCCAGAACGTCTCCTGCGGGGACAGGGGCAGGTAGATCAGATCGATGCCTTCCGGCTTCACTCTGCCCTCGCGCAGAGCGTCCGTCCGGTCATATTGTTCGCAAGCCAAAGTAAGCTGGATGGAGTTCATCTCCGAACAACCCGATCGATGTGGCTAGAGAAGCTCAACGCATGCGCGATGGAGCACGGCGTGGAGGTCAGAGTCGCATATTGCATGGGCAAGCGCGTGCTTCAAGCCAAGTATCCATAGAATGGGAACATATCAGCTATTGCGATGCCGATTGGCCAATCGCTTCGCGGTTTGCTTTTCTATTGAAGTGCCATTATACAAAAACTTCGAGATATTGACTCATGCTGCTCGACGCCGTGAAGAGATGTCTCATCGTAAATACGAGTCAAATCAAACACCTGGACGGGCGTGACAAACCTGCAGCAACACCGAAAGTGGGTCGCGGGCAGCGCGAGTTGGTATTAGGACGTTTGCGGTTGCTGACGTAGCCCGGCATCTGGCGGCTCGGGCCGCATGGCCTCCGACAACAGCACAAGCGCCGAGGCGATGACGGACCTCCTCGACGGCCAGCGACCCATGTCGCGGACCTGCGCAGTCAAGCAAGCGGAATCGGGACTCACGAAGAACGCAGTGGAAGCCTCCGTCACATCGATGATCGCCGACGGCCTTGCTGCATGCGCTCGCCGCTCTGGATCACGGCGACATACAGGCCGCTGCCGGCGAGGATCATAATGCCGGCCCACGCCATCGCGTCGGGGAACTCTCCAAAAAACAGGAAGCCCATCGTTGCGGCGAACAGGATCTCGCAGAAACTGAACGGCGCCAGCGTGCCCATATCGGTCCCAGTGCAGGCCAGGATGAGAAAGAGCTGGCAAAGCGTCGCGACGATCCCGATCGCGAGCAGGAGCGCAATCTGGGTCCAGCCGATCGTCTGCCACGCGAATGGCAAGGGTAGCGACAGCAGGACTACGCCGACGGCGGCCGTGCAGGTCACCGTAACGAGCGGCGGAGAGCTTTCCCCGATGCGCCGCGTGATAACGAGGTAGGCTCCCATAAAGAAGCCGGCGGTCAGAGCGACAAGGCCGTATGTGCCGAATGTACCGGTCCCTGGACGCATCACGATCAATACGCCGACAAATCCGGCCACGATCGCTATCCAGCTGCTGCGCCGGTTGCGCTCGCCCAATAGCCAGGGAGCAAATGCCATCATGACAAACGGGTAGACGAAGATGATCGCGGTCATCTCGGCGATCGGCGCCCCCGATACCGCCGCGATAAAGAGCAGTGTGCTCAGCGCCATCAGCGCGCCGCGTACAAGCTGGAGTCCGGGCCTCGCAAGCGCGAATGCGCCTGCGCCATGCAGGACAAGCGCGGCCGGAAGGACCAGCAAAAGGGACACAAGATAGCGTCCCCACACGACGAGCAGCACGGGAAGCTCCGCGGTGAGGACCTTGCTGAGGGCGACCTGAAGCGCTGCGAGCAGCAATCCGGCGAGAAACAGGGCAATACCGGCAAGCGGCGCGCTCGCTGGCGCTTTCGCCATGGGCGTTGCCACGGTTCGCATCGGCGGCGCGCGCGAGGCGACGGTTCGAGGGTCAGGCGTCATGGCGGTCGCCGCGGACGTTCGAATGGCGGTGGATATGTCCGCCCCTTGCCCGGCGGACAAAAAAGAATCGACGTGTGGTATTCCTATATCAGCAAGTGCCGATCTCCATATCGCGCCGCCCGAAGGTCTTGTGAGGAGCGTGGGCGTCGTCGTCGCGGTCTTCGTCCGCGGTTCAACAATCAGGCTCGCGTCTACTTCGCCATCGCTGTCTCGACCAGCCGCGCCCAGTACGACGCGCCGAGCGGCAGGATCTCGTCGTTAAAGTCGTAGAGGGGATTGTGCAGGATGTTGCCGTTGTCCTCCGGTCCCGCCCCGACGAAGATGTAAGCGCCGGGTTTCTTCTGCAGCATGAACGAGAAGTCTTCTGACGCCATGTTCGGCGGATAGTTCGCATCGACCTTGCCCTTGCCGCCGACTTCCTCCGCCACACCGACGATGAATTTGGTATGTTCCGGTGTGGTAACGAGCGGCGGATAATTTTGCCCGTACTTGATATCAGCACGTACGCGATGGGCGGTGGCGATCGCGTTGACGATGCGTCGCACGCGTTCCTCGATCGAGTCGCGCACCTCCAGATTAAGGATACGAGCTGTGCCGCGTAGCATGGCATGATCGGGCACAGTATTGAGCGCGCCGGTGCCGGCGCGGAACTCGGTGACGGTCAGGACGACGCTTGCCAGAGGGCTCAGTTCTCGGCTCACGATGGTCTGCAGACCAAGCACGATCTGAGATGCCGCGACGATCGGATCGATGCCAAGTTCCGGCGTTGCCGCATGAGTTCCCACGCCGTCTACGCGGATTTCGAAGAGGTCCATGGCGGTCAGAATGGCCCCCGTCCGGGTGCCGAACGAGCCAACCGGGATGCCCGGCATATTGTGCATCCCGTACACGGCCTCGACCGGAAACTTCTCGAATAGGCCGTCCTCGACCATGCGCCGTCCGCCGCCGGCGCCTTCCTCCGCCGGCTGGAAGATCAGGTGGACGGTGCCCGCGAAGTTGCGCGTCTCGGCGAGATAGCGCGCGGCGCCGAGAAGCATCGTGGTGTGTCCGTCATGCCCACAGCCGTGCTTCTTGCCCTTGTAGCGCGAGCGGTGCTCGAACGTGTTCAACTCGTCCATATTGAGCGCGTCCATGTCTGCGCGCAGTCCGATCGCGCGGCCGTTGTCGCCTTTCGCGCCGCGCAACGTGCCCACCACGCCGGTGCTGGCGAGGCCGCGGTGCACCTCGTAACCGAACTCTGCGAGCTTTCCCGCGACGAATTCCGACGTGCGAACTTCCTCGAACGCGGTCTCAGGATGCATGTGCAGGTCGCGCCGCCACGCGGTCATTTCGTCGTGATAATCCGCGATCCGGTTGATGATCGGCATGGTTGAACTCCGTGAAGCGTGAGGCTGCAGCAAACAAGGTTACACGGGCGAGCGCACGCGCCAATCGCATGCGTGCGAAATTGTCGCGCGCATGCGACGGCCAGCGAGCATAGCTTTGCATACTCCCGGTTGTTGCGAGGGATGCGATAGCAACGGACTGAGATGCAAAAACGTTTGCTTGCCGGAGGCACGATTGCAAAATAACATTCTCGGGGAAATGGCACGCCCGTCGCGCCGTCCCTGATCCGGCCTGCGATTCGACGGACAAGGTGAGGGAGAATTGCAATGACGAATCGTTCCGGCAAAGGCCGCTCGCGCAGGCAAGTCCTCGGGTTGATGAGTGGCGCGGCGGCGTCAACGTTGCTCCCGCCGATCCGCATGAGCTTCGCGCAAGGCGGCGTGCAATCGGGCCAGCCGCTGCCGGCGCTCCTGATGGAATCCTATCCCGACCAGATGACGGTCGAAGCCACGCGCGTCTATGCGCGCGAGCTTGGCGAACTCGGCATCCAGATCGACCACAAGCCGCAGGCCTTCGGCCAGATCCTCGGCAAGGTATACGGCCGCAAGGAGGTCGTCACCGCCGTCATGGGCTTCGGATCGCCGGAGGAGCGTCTCGATCCCGACTTCTATTTACGCGCCATCTTCGCCACCGGCGGCCCGTTTAACGCCTCGCATTATAGCAATCCGGAATTCGACCGCGTCGCAAAGGCACAGCAGGAAGAAACCGACCCGCAGAAGCGGCAGGCGCTGATCGAGCAGGCGCAGCGGATTCTCGCGGAGGACCTCCCCTCCTGGAACATCTGCTCGCGCGACGCCATCAACACGGTGAACAAGAAGCTGTTCAAGAATTTCAAGCCGTCGAAGGCGCTCGGCCTCGAGGTTTATCACGTCGCGCCCTATCTCGAGCTGGAGCCGGCCGGCAACCTACGCGAAGTCAACGTCGCCACCACCTTCCGCATGAGTTCCGCGCATCCCTTCACCGAGCGCTCGGCGAACGGGCGCGGCTATCTGCGCTTCGTCTACGACACGTTTTTGCGCTACGACGGCGAGCTCAATCTCAAGCCATGGGCCGCGGAATCGTACCGGCTGGTGAACCCGACCACCTACGAGCTCAAACTGCGCTCGGGCATGAAGTGGCACGACGGCAAGCCGGTGACGGTCGAGGACGCCAAATTCACCTTCGACTACCTGCTGAAGTGGAAGCCGCCGTTCTGGGATTCCTTCATGGCGCCGGTGAAGTCGGCCGAGATCGTGGACTCGTCGACCTTCCGGATCACGCTCAACGCGCCGTCGGCGACGTTCGCGACGTTGAGCCTCGTGCAGATCGCGATCCTGCCCAAGCACATTTGGGAGAACGTCCCCGACAAGGTCGGCGTCAAGTCGCCGATGGAGTGGGACGCGCCGGGAAAGGGCGGACTGATCGGCAGCGGTCCGTTCCGGTTCGTCGGCTTCAACAAGGACGTCGACTGCTACATCCGCGCCAACAAGGAACACTGGACCGGCGGGCCGAAGATCGACGGCATCCACTATATCCAAGCGGCCGGGATCGAGCAACTGGTCGGCGGCATGGAGGCCGGCAACATCCACATCGTCGGCGACGGTCTGACACTGCCGGATGGCAAGCGCCTTACTCAGCGTGACGGTATCGACCTGATCACCACCAATTCCGGCACGGTGATCAATTTCTGGATGGACACGCGGCAGGCGCCGTTCAACGACAAGGCCTTCCGCCAGGCGCTCTACCACGCCATGCCCAAGCAGAAGGTCATCGATGTCGCGCTTGGCGGCGCCGGGCGGCCGGCGCGTCGCTCGCCAATCCCGCCGGTGTTCGAATCGTGGATCCCGAAGGACCTGCCGTCGGACGAGTACGATTCGGCCAGGGCGCGCAAGATTCTCGCGGATGCCGGCTACAAGTGGTCAGGAAACCGGCTGGTGATGAAATAGCCCGTTCCGATGACGGAGCCTGTGACCACGCCATGGGCGTAGCGGCCGGGTTCGCCACGCCGGCATCGTGACGCAAAGCGCGGCCGGCCGGTTATGCGCATGCGGGGCGGTTCAACCCGAGCGGGATCGCGTGCGCATGACGGGCCGGGATACGGAAGCGGCGGTTTGAATGCGTCGATATATCGTCCGGCGTCTGCTGCAAAACCTGTTCCTGCTGTGGGTGCTCACATCGCTGATGTTCATCCTCTTCCGGCTGCTGCCGGGAGATCCGGTTTCCATCATCCTTTCGGCCGATTTGTCGGAGGAGTCGCGGCGGGCGGTGCGCGAGTCCTGGGGCCTCGATCAGCCGCTGTGGAGCCAGTACGCCACCTACGTCGCCAACCTCATGGTCGGCGAGTTCGGCATGTCCTTCCACTACCAGAAGCCGGTGTGGGACGTGCTCGAAGACAAACTCATCAACACGCTTGTGCTGATGATCCCGTCGACAGTGGTCGCTGTCGTTCTCGGAGTGCTCGGCGGCATGTATTTCGGCTGGCGGCGCGGTTCGCGCGCCGAGAAGCTCGGCGTTCTGCTGCCGCCGATCATCCGCGGTATTCCGGTGTTCTGGCTCGGCATTCTGCTGCTGATGGCCTTCTCGTACGGGCTCAACTGGTTCCCGAACGGCGGAATGCGCTCGATGGGCACCTTCGTCACCGGCCGCTGGGAGCTGTTTCTCTCCTGGGACTTCCTCTGGCACCTCACGCTGCCGTTCCTCTGCATGGTCATCACGTCGTTGCCGGAACCGATGCTGATCATGCGCAGCAGCCTGCTCGAGACAAAAGGCGAAGATTACCTCGAACTGGTCGAGGCGAAGGGCGTGAGCGAATGGGTCGTGCTCAAGCACGCCGCGCGCGGGTCGCTGCTGCCGGTTATGACCTGGGTCTTCCATATGTTCGGCTACGCGATCGCCAGTACGGTCGTGATCGAGATCGTGTTCGCCTGGCCTGGGCTCGGACGCGAGATCGTGGCCGCGGTGAACGCCTACGACTACCCGGTCATCCAGGCGGCGTTCTTTCTGATCTCCGCCATCATCATTTCACTGAACCTGGTCATGGACCTCCTCTACGGCGTCCTCGATCCGCGGGTGGTGATCGAATGACGCTCGACCCCGCGACTCTCGATCCCGCGCCCGCCGACATCGATCCCGCGTCGGCCGGCCCATTGCGGCGCGCCGGGCGAGCCGTACGGGAGTTCGCGCACATCCTGACCGCCGACGCCTATGGCCGCGTCGGCATGGGGCTCCTTCTGTTCTTCATTGTCGTGGCGGTAATCGCCCCACTGGTCGCGCCGATGGACCCGTGGCTGAACAACTACCGCCCGGACGGCGGATTGGCGCGGCTCGAGAGCATCTCCGCGCACCATTGGCTTGGCACGACCTTCTACGGCCAGGACGTCTTCAGCCAACTCGTGCTGGGGACGCGTCAGACCATCCTCGTCGGCTTCATCACGGCGTTCCTGATCGGCTTCATCGGCACCAATGTCGGGCTGATCTCCGGCTATTTCGGCGGTATCGTCGACGAAATCCTGATGCGCATCACGGACTTCTTCTACGCCATCCCGTTTCTGCCGTTCATGATGGTCGTGGTCGCGCTGATCGACCGCAGCCTGCCGGTCATCATTGCCTCCATGGCCTTTATCTTCTGGCGCACCGCCGCGCGCGTGGTGCGCGCGCAGGTACTGACACTCAAGACGCGCCCCTACGTGCTCGCCGCGCGCGCCAGCGGCGCCGGGCATCTGCGTATCATGTATGTGCACATTCTGCCGAACGTGCTGCCGCTCGGCTTTCTCTACCTCATTTTCGGCGCGGCCTGGGCGATCCTGACCGAGTCGAGCCTGAGCTTCATCGGGCTCGGCGATCCCAATCAGTTGAGCTGGGGCCTGATGCTAAATCAGGCCTTCGCGACCGGCTCGATCCGCCACGCCTGGTGGTGGGTGGTCCCGCCCGGCGCGGCGCTGATGGCATTCCTGGTCGGGCTCTATTTCCTCGGCCGCGGCTTTGAAGAGCGCGCCAATCCGCGCCTGCGGGAGCAGCGCTGATGCTGCTCGAACTCGACCAGCTCAAAGTCCGTTTCCGTACCGGCCGCGGCGATCTGCATGCCATCGACGGCGTGTCGTTCGGGATCAAGGAACGAGAGTCGCTTGGGATCGTCGGCGAGTCGGGCTGCGGCAAGACGACCTTGGCGCGCGCGATCCTGCGCATCCTACCGAGCAACGGCGAGAGCAGTGGCCGCGTGCTGTTCCGCGAGCGTGACCTCCTTGCTATGGACATGGACGGGATGCGCGAGGTGCGCTGGCGTGGGATCGCGCTCGTCACCCAGAGCGCGATGAACGCGCTCAACCCAGTCTGCCGCGTCGGCGCGCAGATCGTCGAGGCGATCCGCACGCACGAGCGCTGCTCGCGGCGGGCGGCGTGGGACCGTGCGGCAGAACTGTTCGAGTCGGTCGGGCTGAAGGCGGACTGGGTGCGCCGTTATCCGCACGAGTTCAGCGGCGGCATGCGCCAGCGCGCGATCATAGCGATGGCGCTCGCGCTCAATCCGCCACTGATTATTGCCGACGAGCCGACCACCGCGCTCGACGTGATCATGCAGGACCAGGTGTTCGCCGAGGTCGACCGCATTCGGCGCGACCGCGGTACCGCGCTCATCCTGATCACGCACGACATCTCGCTCGTGTCGGAGAACTGCGACCGCATCGCGATCATGTATGCCGGCCAGGTTGCCGAGATGGCGCCGACAGCGGCGATCTTCGACGGGCCGATGCATCCATACACCATCGGGCTGCAGAACGCCTTCGCCGACCTCGGTGATCGCGGCCGCGATCTCATCTCAATCGCCGGTGCACCGCCCGATCTCACGCGGCCGCCGGCTGGATGCCGGTTCGCGCCGCGCTGCCCGTTCGCGCGCGAGAAATGCAACGAGCCGCCCCCGCTGGTCGAGCGCGAGGGCGCACACTGGGTCGCATGCCATTTCGCCGACGAGGCGGAGTCGTTCCGGCGCGCCGGACGGGACGAACGGACCTGGGAGAAGGCGGCGGCAGCCTCGGCTTTGTTATGACCGGGACCGTCCTTGAAGTGCGCGATCTCGTGAAAGCGTTCCCGATCCGGGCGGGATTTCTGCAGCAGCTGGTCCAGCGCGGAGAGCGCCCGGCCGTGCGCGCCATCGACAATGTCAGCTTCGAGCTCGCCGAGGGAGAGGTGCTCGGCATTGTCGGCGAGAGCGGCTGCGGGAAGTCGACGACCGGGCTCACCATCCTGCGGCTGGTCGAGCCGACGAGCGGCACGGTGCGCTTTCTCGGCGAGTCGGTGCCGGCCGGCGGCAGGGACCTGCTGCGGTTCCGGCGGCAGGCGCAGATCATCTTTCAGGACCCGTACCAGTCGCTCAATCCGCGCTTCACGATTTTCGACATCGTGGCCGAGCCGCTCATCATTCACGGGCTCGCGCGCGGCGGCGAATTACGCGAGCGCGTGATCACGACGCTCGACCAGGTGGGTCTGCGTCCGCCGGTCTCGTTCCTGCGCCGCTATCCGCATGAGTTGAGCGGCGGCCAGCGCCAACGCGTGGCGATCGCGCGCGCCGTCGTGCTGCGCCCGCGCCTGATCGTCGCCGACGAGCCGGTGTCGATGCTCGACGTGTCGGTGCGCGCCGGAATCCTTCGCTTGCTCCAGGGTTTCAGCCGCGAACTCGGGATGTCGATCGTCTATATCTCGCACGACATCTCGACCGTCCGCTATCTCTGCCACCGCACCGCGGTCATGTATCTCGGCCGCGTCGTCGAGATCGGCACGACCGCGGAGGTGCTGGACGCGCCGAAACATCCCTACACCTCCGCGCTGCTCGCGGCGGTGCCCCGTATCCATGCCGGCCGCAGCCGTCCGCGCGTCGCGCTCGCTGGCGACGTGCAAAGCTCCGTGCGCCGTCCGTCGGGCTGCGTGTTTCATCCGCGCTGCCCGCAGGTGTTCGGGCCGTGCGCCGACCTCGTGCCGGCGGCGACGCCGGTCGGTCCGGGGCGCGAAGTCGCATGCCATCTCTACGGTGACCGCGCTCCATCCTCTCCCGCCGCGCCATTACCGGCGACAAATCCGATGCACAACGAAGGATGACCTCAATGAAAAGAACCGTGATTGCAGTGGATGGTCCGCGACAGGTCCTCGGCTCGGCGGCCGTCAGGGTCGGCGACTACGTGTTCGTCGGGGGGCAGATGCCGGTCGATCCCGACCGCGGGCTCGTGCCGCAGGTGGTCCGCGCGCCGGACACCGACGTCCCGACCATCGGCTCGAAGTATCAGTCCGACTACATCCTCGACCGCAGCATCGCGGTGCTGAAGGCCGCCGGCTCCTCGTTCGAATGCGGCGTCCGCATCGACCAGTTCTGCACGCATCCGCGCGCGGCATCGCCCTATCTCGAGGCGCGCGGCCGCCGGATCGAGACCGGCATCCGCCCCGCCAGCACGCACATCCAGATCGACAACCTGTTCGTTCCCGGCGCGCTGTGCAGTTTGCAATTGATGGCACTCACGGAAGCCGCCAATGCGAAGAAGGACGTGATCGTGGTGCCTGGCATGCCGGCGTCGCCCGGCCCGCCGTTCCGGCCGGCGCCGCACGGTATTGTCGGCGGCGACTTCATCTTCGTGACCGGCCAGATCGCGCACGGCTTCGCCGGGGACGGCATGGCGCCGGAGGCGCGGCTCGATCCGGAGACCTGGTACGGCTCGCCGATCAAACTTCAGACCGACGTCGCGCTCAAGCGCTGCGCAGCCGTGCTCAAACACGTCGGCGCGTCGATGGCCGACGTCGTGCGCGCTGACGTCTACCTCAACGACATGAGCGACCGCTTCGAGATGGAAGAGGTGTGGCGCAAGCACTTCTTGACCGATCCTCCGGCCCGCACATACATCCCGACGGTCCGCCTCGGCGCCAAGTCCTGCATCGTCGAAATCAACATGATCGCGATCAGACCGGGCAGCGGCCTGAAAAAGGAGACGGTCACGGCGCGCGAGGTTCCGGCGCCGACGCTGCACTATCCGCACGGCGTGCGTGCAGGCGGCTTCCTGTTCATTTCGGGCCTCTGCGCCACCGACTTCAAGGGCGGGCTCGCTCCGCAGGCTCAGACCAATCCGGCAACTCCGTGGTTCCAGTCGAGCGGCAAGAAGCAGACCGCCTACATCCTCGACTGCATGAACGCGATCTGCCGCGCGGGCGGCACGAGCCTCGCGAACGTCGCCTGGACGCAGAATTTCTATTCGCGCGCCGAGGACTTGTTTCCATCGATGGAGGTCTGGAACGAGCGCTTTCCGACCGAGCCGCCGGCGACGCTCATCGGAGGCGTGGGAAATTCGTTCTTCGGCGACGGCTGCACGATTCACATCGACGCTGTCGCCGCGATCGACGACTGAGCGGCGCGACCGCAGACAACGAACGAAGGGAGAAAACAATGGACGCCTTCGACCTTGTGAAGGAGCAGGTCTTCGATACCGGGAAGCACGTGGAGAAGATTCTGCAGGAATATCCCGATGGCGACGTGACAGTCGCATGTTGGGAGGCCGGACAGATCAGCCCGAATCACTGCCACCCGCACGCGACAGAGATCTATTTCTGCTTCCAGGGCGGCGGGATCATGCGCACGCCTGACCGCACTGTGGAAGTGAAGCCGGGCGGCTTCGTCGTGCATCCGCCCCGCGAGCTGCACGAATACGAAACGGCTCCCAGCGCTCGCTACTCTTCCGCGTCCGCTTCGGCGACGACATGGTGGCCCGCTTTATCGACTGGCGCGGCAACAAGGACTGGAAGCAGACCGTAGAGGATGTGGCCTACTTCCGGCAGCACCCCGCCGGCCGCTGAAGCGACGTCGGTCGCGAACCGCTCGCGACCAACGACTGCCCCCGCGCGCAACAGTCAGAGCGCTGAAACTCTGCGAGCCTGCCATGACCGGACGCGAGAACGATCCCGCCTTTCACTACTTCCCGACCAACTACCGCTGGTCCATGGGTGTGCGTGCTCAAAACCTCATCCGGGTTGATCTGGTGACAGAATCCCCTACCGTCGGTCGCGATGGTCCCACTACTACTATTCTTGTTGAACCTGCTTGGCTTGCCCTTCAAGTCCAAGAGCAGCCTTGCGGCTGAGAATGCTGTGCTCCGGCAGCAGGTGATAGTCCTACAACGCAAGATCCGTGGCCGGGTCGAGTTCACCGACCATGAACGGCTGTTTTTCATCCAACTCTATCGCTGGTTTCCCTCGGTCCTGAACGCGATCAAGATCATTCGGCCGGAGACACTGGTGCGCTGGCATCGCGCAGTCTTCCGCCGGTATTGGCGCTGGAAATCTCGCAATCTGGCCGGCCGCGGATCGATGCGGCTCTGCGGGCCCTGATCCGGCAGATGAGCATCGAGAATGTGCTTTGGGGTGCGCCGCGGATCCGGGGCGAACTGCTCAAGCTGGGGAGTGCGGTTGCTCAGTCGACGGTCGCTCGTTACATGGTCCGGCCGAAAGACCCCAGGCCATCAGGGCAGCGCTGGGGCACCTTCGTGCGCAACCACATGCCGCAGATTGCCGCCATGGATTTGTTCGTCGTCCCGACGCTTGGCTTCAATCTGCTCTACGTCTTGATCATTGTTCGGCTGACACGGCGGGAGTTGGTCTGGATCAATGTCACCGACCACCCGACAGCGGAATGGATTGCACAGCAAATCACCGAAGCATTTCCGTGGGATGATGAGGTTCCACGGTACCTGATCCGCGACCGCGATGCGGTTTACGGTGCGGCCGTAACTCGCCGATTGCGAGCCATGGGCATCCGGGACAAGCCGATTGCACCTGGCTCACCGTGGCAGAACTGCTTTGCCGAGAGAATGATTGGGACGATCCGTCGCGAGTGCGTCGACCATGTCATTGCACTGAGTGAACAGCATTTGCGCCGAATCCTGAAATCTTACGCTGACTATTACAATTCGGCGAGAACACACCGTTCACTCAGCATGGATGCACCCGTTACGCGCCCAGTCCAACAGATCGGCCGTATCGTGTCGCACGCCATGGTCGGTGGGTTGCACCACCAATATGTTCGAATCTAGCTTTTCGGCACACACAGGTACGGACCCGTACGCACGGTGGTGTGGGAGGGGCGGAGCCGCGAGGCTCCCCCCTATCCCGATCAATCCCTATTGAGTACAGACCCTAATCTCGAGCCGTCAACGCACGCAGGCGCTGCCAAAGCCCTAGGGACTTGTGATACTCGCGATAGGCGAGCGTTCAGTCGTCGAAATACTTCTCGATGAGTTCTTGTGGCGGTCGGACCTTGACGAGCGGTACCGGGTCGATGAAGGCGGCGTAACGCCATTCCCGATCTACCCAGATCGAGCGTTTAGCGCGAGGCGTGAGTGAGCCGCTATTCTGCGTGGGAGATGAAGAGCTTACGCAATAGCTTCCTCCAAGTTAGTAGTATCACACGAAAGCAGCATATGGTTTTCTGAATCTAAACTTACGAACGTGTCCGGATCGATCTTGCGACCGCTATAGCTCAGCCGCCACGGGATCAGCCTTGGCGAACAGACGCAGAAGGCCCGTCCGCACCAGGTTCGCGACCTCGTCGGAGTTATCGGAGGCAAACAGCCGGCGGTTCTCTTCGAGGGTCAGGGCGTTATCAGGCCATTTGGGACCGCCTAGCGCGTGTGCTTTGAGGAATGGGGCGATCTCACGCGCCGTAATCGGAAGCCGCGTCCATGGTCCAGGTCGTAGTCGCTCCTTAATCGTCGAGAGACTTCCTTCGGCCTCCTTGGGTTCGGCTCGAAACGACGGCGGCACTTCGCCTCGGCGAGGATGGGCGAGACCCAGCAGTGACCCGACATCAGCAGCGGCGCCCCCGAACGCGCCGGCGACATAGATCGGCTTCTGCTGTGCCAGGGTGAGTATCACCTCTTCGGGGATTCCCGGAAAGCGGCCATCGTGTCTGGACCTTGCTCCCGCAACCACAAACCTCGCAACCGAAGCGTCGGTCACGGCAAGTCGCCTGCGAAAATGCTCGAGCGCCGAACGAAGCCACGGATCCAATCCCGTGCGCTCCTCGTCCGTGAGATGGGGCGCAAACGTCACCTTCAGGCCCATGCGATTACGGTCTGTCACGGGTACCGCTGTGTCGACCGAGTCGTGTTCGCGCTTGATGTCATCGAGGAAGTTTTCCAGCCACGGGTCAGGGTTGTCGCGGCGATCCGCGTGCGCGCTCGGCTCGGCAGGCCGCTGGCGCAACTGGTCCTTAAGAAACTGCATCAGCCAGCCGCCAGGGCCCGAGGCCCAGCGGCCGGCATAAGAAAGGGTCGCACCTTCGTTCCAGAGCCAGCGCGCAACCTTGCACCATACATCCTGGACCAAGGCCGTTTCGTCGTAGCCGCTGAACGCGATCGACCCGCCGATCAATTTCGCATCCAGCTGACCGCGGTCGATGTGCAATCCCAGCAGATGGTCCTGGGGCAGATCCTCCCATCCGAAGCGCGACTTGCTTTCGAGATTGCTCAAATCGACCACGGCGGCAATTGAGCGCGCGCCGTGGCGATATCGACCGACCTGCAGCAACGACGTCATGAGCTCAAGATCGGGACGAAACGGGCGAGCGCCTTTTCCGATCGCGCGGCTCAATTCGGCGCGAAAAAGGATTGCCCGCCGCAACATCCGAGGCTCCTCGTTCGGCCCGGACACGTCGAGAAAGCCCCGCAGTCGACTGACGAAGTCGGGCCCCTTGGCGCGCTGGAACTCAGGCTCCCGGCCGAAATCGGAGAACTGCCGCATCGTGGCGGCCGTGCCGCCGGCAAAGACATATACGGCGCGTTGTAATGAAATGATGTCGCCATGGTGCAAGAACTTGCCGTCCTGCATCGGCGCGAGGAACCAAGCGAGCCAGCCATACGGCGCGCCGTCCCTGGGAGCATCGAACTCATCGAAGAAGATGACCGGCACCGTGCCGCGCGCCGACATGGCGGTGCGGCCACAAACCCTACCCCACAATCCGACGCGAGTGCTGCTGGCTGACGTGGCAGCGCGCGCAAGGACCTCACTGAGAGCACTCGCGTCGGATACTTGGGTAAGGTTCACGTTCGTGGGGGTCAGCTGGAGCTCGTTCAGGATTTGCTCGACCGCGAACGATTTTCCGCTTCCCGGCGGCCCGAATACGGCAAGCGACAGAGGGCGGCGCGGATCGGTCCGGTTGACATACTGCCGGATCAGACCACGCATCGCGTTTAACTGGTCGCGCTCATTTTTCGTAAAGAGAAAAAGCTCGCCAAACCGCTCCACACCCGAGATTTCTGGGCATGGCTTTCCGTATTCGCAGCCGACGATTGCGAGCGCCTGATCAAGCTCCTTGGGCATGGGTAAGGCCTCCGTCCTCAAGGTACGCCGAGTGCCTAACGCCTGTTTCGTATATCCCCGATAGGAGGTTTGGACAAATATAGGTCGGCTATCAGAAGACAGTCCTTGCATGAATCAGCGCAGCAGCAGCGTGCCGGCGCCGCCTTCATTGCGCTCAAGGCGGTCGGCGGGTTTTTCCAAAAAGGCGGACGGCGCCAGTGCGTGCGCCACGACGCTGTCGGCCACCAATCGTAGGCCATATTGCGGCGAGGCACAGGAGTGGCGGCAAAATCCCTGATACGGTCACGGCGCAGGCGACTCACTCGGTCCAGCGGTCGGCGGCAGCCTCGCCGTCGGTTAGCGAGCATGCAATACTGGACTGGGCGCAAGCTCGTCAGCGTGCGATGGTGAGATGGTGAGATGGTTGCAGGACAGCCTCACACTATCCGCTGCCACCAAAGCGAGAATAGGTGTTGGGTCGGCAATGGGCGACCCCTGCCGCCAAACCATCTCACCATTTAACTACCGAAGCACCGCACGAGTTGGCGGGAGAAATAAGTGCGATGGTGCGATAGCTCGGCTGCTTCGACGCAGCGGTGGCCATGGACTCGATATTCGTAGGGGGTGGGCGCCTTGGGTAGCACAACGCGTCGACAACGCACCCACGGGGCCCCGCTAGGCCGAACTTTTCACTGTCTTTGACTTGAAAGTTGAGTCGGGACGGGGCGTTGGGTGATTTTGCTCCGCAACCGCGTGTCCATGGCGAATTCGTAAGTCACGCCGCGATCGGCATCTGGAACAGGCCGCGGCAATGGGGTCGCCACGCGTAGCGGGCAAGGACGGCACGGGCGGGCGGCGGTTGGCCAGAACGCTCTCCCGGAGTGCGGCCGTCGAGCGACTGGTGAACGCGATGGCCGTTGTAATAAGTCCTGAACTCGTCCAGCTTTCGCTCCAGGTCGATTGCATTCCAGATCAGCACCTGGTCGAGAAACTCCCGTCGTATGGTCCCGATCAGCCGTTCCACAAACGGATGGGATACGGGTGCGCACGGGATCGACTTGATCTCTTTGATCTCGAGGATGCGTAAGTTGGCGAGCCAACGATGGAACCGAAATAACGGGTCATGGTCGGAACTCAGGTGCTGAGGCGGCGGCTGTCCGGCGATGATCTGGTTGAACATCCGGCAAAGCGAGGCGCCACAGAGATCAGCGCGCTCAACCCCAAAGCCAATAATCCGACGGGTGAACACGTCCATCACCACCATCACCCAATGGCTGTGCAAGAGGAGCGATTGGCAGCGAAACAAATCGACGCTCCACAGGCTGTCCTTCATATGCCCGATAAAGCTCAGCCAGGACGGGCCGTCACTTCCTGCTCCGGGTCGATAGTGCTTCGCGAGCACGCGGCGGACGACGTCTTTGTCGATATCGATGCCAAAGGTCCGCGCAATCTCCTGGGCGATGCGGGGACAGCCAATACGGGGATTGCGGCGCTTGAACTCGACGATCGCGTCGATGAGTTCCCGCGATGGCCCTTTTGGGCCGGGGCGCCGATGGCCTGCCGCCGAGAAAAGCCCCCGATATTTCCGTCTCTTGAGCGCCTCGTGGA
>JBFXEX010000127.1:0-16038 GCA_050179645.1 Xanthobacteraceae bacterium
CAAGTCGAAGCCGAAATCCAAATCCTCAGCCAGACGGAAGTGACATCGTGGCCAAGATCATCGCAGGCATCGGATCGTCGCACGTTCCCGCGATCGGCGCGGCGCTCGACAACAACAAGACCGAGGAGCCCTACTGGAAGCGGGTGTTCTCGGGCTTCGAGAAATCGCAGGAGTGGCTGCGCGAGCTCAAGCCCGACGTCGCCATCGTGGTCTACAACGACCACGCCTCGGCGTTCTCGGTCGACCTGATCCCCACCTTCGCGCTCGGCTGCGCGGCCGAATTCCCGCCGGCCGACGAGGGCTGGGGGCCGCGGCCGGTGCCGGTGGTTCAGGGCCATCCCGAGCTCGCCGCCCACATTGCCCAGTCCGTGATCCTCGACGAGTTCGACCTCACCATCGTCAACAAGATGGAGGTCGACCACGGCCTCACCGTGCCGCTCAACCTGCTCTGCGGCAAGCTCGATCCCGACCAGGAGTGGCCGTTCAAGGTCATTCCGCTCGCCGTCAACGTGGTGATGTATCCGCCGCCGACCGGCCACCGCTGCTTCATGCTCGGCAAGGCCCTCAAAAAGGCGGTCGAGTCTTACCCCGAGGATCTCAAGGTGGTGATCTTCGGCACCGGCGGGCTCTCCCACCAGATCAGCGGTCCGCGCGCCGGCCTGATCAACAGCAAGTGGGACAAGGCCTTCCTCGACAATCTCAGCAAGGACCCGGTCAAGCTTACCAAGATCCCGCATCTCGAATACATGCGCGAGGCCGGCGCCGAAGGCATCGAGATGGTGATGTGGCTGATCATGCGCGGCGCGCTCGGCGACAAGGTCGACGAGGTCTACCGGTTCTACACCGTGCCGGCCTCGAACACCGCAGTCGGCCACATCATTCTCGAAACCAAGGGCAAGGCCGCCCGCAAGGGCAAGGCGCCGGCTGCAAAACTCAAACGCGCCGCCGCCAGCGCCAAAGTGCACCGTATCCGCAGCTAGCGCCTGCGATGCGTTACGCTCCGCGGTCACCCTCCCCTGGAGGGGGAGGGTCGGCGAGCGAAGCGAGCCGGGGTGGGGTGACCCTTGCTCAGTCAAAGATCACCCCACCCCGCCTGCGTTCGCTGCGCTCCGCAGGCGACCCTCCCCCTCCAGGGGAGGGTGACGGAGCGTGCGGCTCGCGCTGAGTTCGGTTCACCATTTGTCGTAAGAGGAATCCCATGAAAATCTGCGTCGCCGGGCAAGGCGCCTTCGGTCAGAAACATCTCGATGCCCTCAAGCGCATCGAGGGCGTGGAAGTCACGTCGCTGGTCGGCGGCAATCAGGACTCGACCGCGCAGGTCGCCAAGAAGTACGGCATCCCGCACTATACGGGTGAACTGTCCGAAGGTATCAAGCGCGCCGACGCGGTGATCCTGACGACGCCCACCAAGATGCATTTCCGCCAGGGCGAGCAGGTGATGCGCGCCGGCAAGCACGTGCTGGTCGAAATCCCGGTCACCGATTCGGTCGAGGACGCCGAGAACCTGGTGAAGATCGCCAAGGAGACCGGCGTCGTCGCCATGGGCGGCCACGTCCGGCGGTTCAATCCCAGCCACCAGTACATCCACAAGAAGATCGAGAAGGGCGAGCTGAAGATTCAGCAGATGGATGTGCAGACCTACTTCTTTCGCCGCAAGAACATCAACGCCGCCGGCAATCCGCGAAGCTGGACCGACCATCTGCTCTGGCATCACGCCGCCCACACCGTCGACCTGTTCGCCTACCAGTGCGGCGAGAACATCTCCGAGTGCTACGCCGTGCAGGGCCCGATCCATCCGGAGCTCAACATCGCGATGGACATGGGCATCGTCGCCAAGGTGCCGTCCGGCGCGATCCTGACGCTGTCGCTGTCGTTCAACAACGACGGGCCGCTGGGCTCGTTCTTCCGCTATATCTGCGACAACGGCACCTACAAGGCGTTCTACGACGACCTCTCCGACGGCAAGGACAACAAGATCGACGTGTCGAAGGTCGACGTCTCGATGGACGGCATCGAGCTCGAGGACCGCGAGTTCATCGCGGCGATCAGGGAGAAGCGCGAGCCGAACGGCAGTTTGGAGCAGGTGCTGCCATGCATGCGGGTGCTCGGCAAGCTCGAGCAGATGATCGACCCGCAGCGCAAGGCGCACGCCTGACCTGGATCGGGCGTGGCCGGAGGCGGGTGATGCCTGCCGCCCGGCGAATGTCATTGATCAAGGTCAACGAAAGTCCATTCCCGGGATCGTTCTGTCGGCTTGAACTTTTGCCGGCCGACCCATCCACTGCGGGTACGTGTCGCACGGCGGCGCGCGGGCTACCATGCGCGCCATGACTTCCAATCGCCGGCAAAGTAGAGTACCGGCCAAGAAACGAAAGGGAGAACGCTTATGTTTCTACGATCCATCGGCATTGGAGCGGTGGTGGCGGCGATGCTCGCGTCGTCCGCTATCGCCCAGGAAACTGTCAAGATCGGGCTGGTGCTGCCGCTGACCGGCGGTCTTGCTCCGGTCGGCAAGCAGGTGCAGGCCGGCGTCAAACTCTACATGCAGCGGCACGGCACCACCGTCGCCGGCAAGAAGATCGACGTCATCATCAAGGACGATGGCGGCGTGCCCGACAATTCCAAGCGCCTGGCGCAAGAGTTGATCGTCAACGACAAGGTGGCGGTGGTCGGCTCCGCGCTGACCCCGAGCGCCATGGCGATCGGCCCGCTGTCGACCCAGGCCAAGACCGCCAACGTCGTGATGGTCTCCGGCACTTCGGGCGTGATCAACCCGAAGAACCCCTACATGGTGCGCACGAGTTTCACGCTCGGTCAGCAGTCCGGCATCATCGCCGAATGGGCCGCCAAGAACGGCAGCAAGAAGGTGGTGATCGTGCAGTCCGACTGGGCGCCCGGCCATGAAGCCACCAAGGTCTTCTCCGAGGCCTTCACCAAGGCCGGCGGCCAGATCGTCGACACCATCAAGGTGCCGCTCGCCAATCCGGACTTCGCGCCATTCCTGCAGCGCGCCCGCGACCTCAACCCGGACACGCTGTTCGTGTTCGTGCCCGCCGGCCAGGCCGGCACCTTCGCCAAGCAGTTCACCGAACGCGGCCTCGACAAGGCCGGCATCCGGCTGATCGGCCCGGGCGACATCGTCGACGATAACGACCTGCCCGGCATGGGCGACGCGATGCTCGGCGTGGTGTCGGCCGGCATCTACTCGGCCGCGCATAACTCGCCGATGAGCAAGGCCTATGTCGCCGACTTCAAGAAGGAGAACAATGGCCTGCGGCCGAACTTCATCTCGCTCGGCGGCTACGACGGCATGCACCTGATCTATGAGGCGCTGAAGAAGACCGGCGGCAAGACCGACGGCGAGGCGCTCATCAACGCGATGAAGGGTATGAAGTGGGAGAGCCCGCGCGGTCCGATCTCGATCGATCCGCAAACCCGCGACATCGTGCAGAACATCTACATCAGCAAGGTCGAGAAGAAGGACGGCGAGCTCTGGGCCATCGAGTTCGCCACCTTCGACGCCGTCAAGGACCCGCTGAAGCAGTCGAAGTAGGTTGCGGCGTCTCCGCGTTCCCCTCACGGGTGGGGAGCGCGTGCCACGAACGCGGTGCCTACCCTCCCCTGGAGGGGGAGGGTCGCGAGCATCGCAGGCAAGTTTACGCAGTAGCGTAAACTTGCCTGCGTGTGAGCGGGGTGGGGTGAGCTTCTCGGAAGCAAGTTCACCCCACCCCGCCGCCTCGCTTGCGCTCGGCGTCGACCCTCTTCCTCCAGGGGAGGGTGAAGGCCGGCACCACGGTCGGTCAAGCCCGACGATTTTCCAAGCCAACCTGCATGACCGGGCAGTATAAGACGGCGGACGGTCGCGAGGGAGGGCGAGGCCGGCAATGCTGACCATCCTGTTCGACGGAATTGCCTACGGCATGCTGCTGTTCGTGCTGGCATGCGGCCTGTCCGTCACGCTCGGGCTGATGAACTTCGTCAATCTGGCCCACGGCTCGTTCGCCATGGCAGGCGGTTACGTCACGCTCGTGCTGGTCAACCGCTACGGCGTGCCGTTCTTCGCCGGCCTGGCGATCGCCTTTCTGGTCACCGCGCTGATCGGAGCGATCTTCGAGCGCACGCTCTACCGCCATGTCTATGGCCGCAGCGAGCTCGACCAGGTGCTGTTCACCATCGGCCTGGTGTTCATGTCGGTCGCGGCGGTCGACTACGTCGCGGGCTCGCAGCAGGTATTCATTCAGGTTCCGCCCGCGCTGCAGGGCCGGTTCGAATTCTTCGGTGTCGGCATCGGCCGCTACCGTCTCCTCATCATCGTGATCTGCGGCCTGCTCACCGTGGCGCTGCAGTTCATTCTTGCCAGCACACGGTTCGGCAGCCGGTTGCGGGCGTCGGTCGACGATGCGCGGGTGGCGCGGGGCCTCGGCATCAATGTCAGCGGCGTGTTCGCGCTGACCTTCGCGTTTGGTTCGGGCCTCGCCGGCCTCGGCGGCGCGCTCGGCGCGGAAATTCTCGGGCTCGATCCCACGTTCCCCCTGAAGTACCTGGTCTACTTCCTGATCGTCGTCACGGTCGGCGGCACGTCGAGCATCACCGGGCCGTTCTTCGCCGCATTGCTGATCGGAATCGGCGATGTCGCCGGCAAGTATTACGTTCCCAAGCTCGGAGCCTTCATCATTTACGTCATCATGATCGTGGTGCTGATCGTGCGGCCGCAGGGGCTGTTCGCGCGCGCGTCAGGAAAGTAGCCGGCGATGTCATCGTCCACGCTGGTCACCGAAGTCAGCCGGCATTTCGCCACCCGGGCACGTTGGCATCCGGCGGAGTACCTGTTCTGGCTCGCGGCGTTCGCTTCGATCTTTCTGCTGCCGGGCAGCCATCTGATCCTGACCGAGATCGCCTGGCTCGCGTTGTTTGCGCTCTCGCTCGACCTCATTCTCGGTTACGCCGGCATCGTGTCGCTGGGCCACGCGGCGTTTTTCGGCTTCGGCGCCTATACCGCGGGCCTCCTTGCTAAATACGAGATCATCCAGGAACCCGTGCTGGCGCTCGTGGCGGCGGGCTTCGCGGCCGCCGTCCTTGGCTTCGTCACCAGCTTCCTGGTGCTGCGCGGTTCCGACCTGACCCGCCTGATGGTGACGCTTGGCGTAGCGCTGATCCTGCGCGAGGTCGCCAACCAGTTTACCGAGTTCACCGGCGGCGCCGACGGCCTCCAGGGCGTCACGATCGGGCCGATCCTCGGCACCTTCTCGTTCGATATTTTCGGCCATGTTGGCTACGTCTATTGCTTGAGCGTGCTGTTCGTCCTGTTCCTGCTGGCGCGGCGGATCATCTATTCGCCGTTCGGTCTGTCGCTGCGATCCGTAAGGGGCAATCCGCTGCGGGCGTCGTCGATCGGCATCTCGGTGAACAGCCGTCTGGTCGCGATCTATACCTTTGCGGCGTTCTACGCCGGCGTGGCGGGCGCACTTCTGACGCAGACGCAGGCTTTCGCTTCGCTCGACGTGTTTTCGTTCGAGCGCTCCGCCGATTTGCTGCTGGTGCTGATCATCGGCGGCACCGGCTATCTCTACGGCGGCCTGATCGGCGCGGTGATCTTCAAGCTGATGCAGGACTGGATTGCCATCCTGACCCCGCAATACTGGCAGTTCTGGGTCGGCCTCGTGTTGGTGATCATCGTCCTTATCGGCCGCGACCGCATCGGCGCCTTCACCGGCGGTGTGCGGGCGCTTGCGGCGCAACTCATGCGCCGCCTGATCCTGCGCCGTTCGCCGGCGGCGCCGCCGGCCGGAGGCCCATGAGATGCCGGTCGCGCTCGAAACCCAGGGCCTGGAGAAGCACTTCGGCGGCATCGCCGCGGTCAACAACGTCTCGCTGGTGGTGCAGAAGGGCGCGCGTCACGCGCTGATCGGCCCCAACGGCGCCGGCAAGACCACGGTGATCAATCTGCTCACCGGCGTGCTGGCCCCGTCGGCCGGACGCATCCTGCTCGAAGGTCAGGACATCACCGCGCTCGAGGCCTCGAAGCGGGTGCGCCGCGGACTCGCCCGCACGTTTCAGATCAACCAGTTGTTTCTCGACCTCACGCCGATCGAAACCATCGGCCTTGCGATCTCCGAGCGGATAGGCAGCGGTGCGCAATGGTGGCGGCTGGTCGGCACCAGTCCCGCGGTGACCGAGGAGATCGTCGAAATCCTCGAGCGCTTTCATCTCACCGATGTGATGTACGAGCGGACCGGCAACCTGCCGTACGGCAAGCAGCGGCTCCTGGAGATCGCGCTCGCCATCGCGTGCAAGCCGCGCGTGCTGCTGCTCGACGAGCCGGCGGCCGGCGTGCCGGAGGCGGAGCGCCACGAGATTCTTGCGTCCGTGGCGGCGCTGCCCGCCGATGTCACCGTGCTGCTGATCGAGCACGATATGGACCTGGTGTTCTCGTTTGCCGACCGCATCAGCGTGCTGGTGAATGGCGCGCTGTTCGTCGACGGCGCGCCCGACGACGTGGCGCGCGACCCGCGCGTCAAGGCGGTCTATCTCGGCGAGTCGCTCGATGCCTGATCTCCTGGTCATCGACAAGCTGACGGCGGGCTACGGCGAGGCGGTCGTGCTCAACGAAGTTTCGCTCGCGCTTGCCGAAGGCCAGGCGCTGGCGCTCCTCGGCCGCAACGGCATGGGCAAGACCACGCTGATCAACTCGATCGTCGGTGTCACGCGCTACATCGGCGGCAAGCTCACCCTCGACGGCCGCGACATCAGCCGCCTGCGCCCTGACCAGCGCGCCCACGCCGGCATCGGCTGGGTGCCGCAGGAGCGCAACATCTTCAAGTCGCTCACCGTCGAGGAGAACCTCACCGCGGTCGAGCAGCCGGGCCGCTGGACGGTTGCGAAGGTGTTCGAGCTGTTTCCCCGTCTGTCCGAGCGGCGCCGCAACCTCGGCAACCAGCTCTCCGGCGGCGAGCAGCAGATGCTGGCGGTTGGCCGCGCGCTGATCCTCAATCCGAAGCTGATGCTGCTCGACGAACCGCTCGAAGGCCTGGCGCCGATCCTGGTCGAGGAGCTGCTTGCTGCGCTGCGCCGCATCATCCGCGACGAGGGCATGTCGGCGATCCTGGTCGAGCAGAACGCGCAGAAGATTCTCGGCGTCACCGACCGGGCCGCGATCCTCGAACGCGGCAGCGTGGTCTACGAGGGCGCCAGCGCCGAACTCTTGGCCGACCGCGCAGTGCTCGAAAGCTACCTCGGCGTCACCGCCGGCGGCCTGCGCAAGGGCGGCCGGTCGCATCACTGAACGGCCCGGCGAGCCAAGCGCGCCTCACTTTTTCAGCAGCCGGCTACGCTCGGCGACGAGAGCCGCCATGGCCGCGGCCGCCTCGCCCTGTTGGCGCAGGCCCGTGACCACGCCCGCGCGGTCGGCTTCGGGCCGGTTCTGGCTCACCTTCCACTTGCCCTCGATCCGGCCGATCGGAAGCTCCACGCCGACGATGCCCTTGATCTGCGAGACCACATAATCCGCGGGCGCGTCGTCGACCTTCCACGGCTCGGCCCGCCCGCCTTCGCGCGACAGGGTCAGATCGTCGAGTTGGTGCCGCAGCCAGGCGGCATCTTCGACCACGCGGGGGCGGCCCCAGGCATGCACGGTGGCGTAATTCCAGGTCGGCACGACCTTTCCGGTCTCGCGCTTCGTCGCGTACCACGAGGGCGTGACGTAGTCCTGCGGGCCCTGGAACACGACGAGGCATTCCTCGACCTGCGCAAGCTCCCGCCACTGCGGATTGCCGCGGGCCATATGGCAGCGCAGCGTGCCGAGCGCCGAAGTGCCGGCATCGACCAGGAACGGAATCGGATTGGCCATCAGTCCGCCCGGGCCGGCCGTGATCAGAAGGCCGAGCGGGTGGGCGCGGATGAGCTCGTGCTGAACCTCGATCCGATCCTCGCGGAATGCAGGAAGCTGATACATCGGGACGGTCTCGTCGAACGCCGGCGAGGGGATGCTTATCCGCTCTTCCGGCGTGTGCCTACTCCGCAGCACGATCAATGGGATAGCTCCCACGTCCAGCCCCTTCCGGCGCTGCGGAATTGTCGCCGATGGGGGCTTGCAACCTTGAACAGCGTGCTAAAAGAAGCTCATGCGCGCAAGGCGCCGCACAGCGAACGGTGCCTGTCATTTGGGGTAAGGAGACTGCCGATGAAGAGGTCCAAGCCGCCGTTCCGTGCCGATCATGTCGGCAGCTTCCTGCGCCCGGCGGCTCTCAAGGAGGCCCGCGCCAAGCGGGAGAAGGGTGAGATTACCGCTGCCCAATTGAAGGAGGTCGAGGATCACGCGATCGAAGGCATCATCAAGAAGCAGGAGGAGATCGGCCTGCAGCTTGCGACCGACGGCGAGTACCGGCGCTCGTTCTGGCATTTCGATTTCTTCGGCATGCTCGACGGCGTGGAGATCTACGAACTCGACCACGGCATTCAGTTTCAAGGCGTGCAGACCAAGCCGAAGTCGATCCGCGTCACCGGCAAGATCGGGTTCTCCGATCACCCGATGCTGGAGCACTTCAAGTTTCTCAAGGCACACACCAAGGTGATGCCGAAGATGACCATCCCGTCGCCGACGGTGATGCATTTCCGTCTCGAGCCCGGCGCGGTCGCCAAGGGCGCTTATCCCGACCGCGACGCGATCTTCGACGACCTCGGTGCGGCCTACCAGAAGGCGGTGCGTGCCTTCTACGACGCCGGCTGCCGCTACCTGCAGTTCGACGATACCGCCTGGGCCTATCTGTGCTCTCAGGAGGAGCTGAAGAAGGCCAGAGACCGTGGGCTCGACGTCGATCACCTGCAGGACACCTATACGCGCACCATCAACAAGGCGCTCGAAGGCAAGCCCGCCGACATGACGGTCACCACCCACGTCTGCCGCGGCAATTTCCGCTCGACCTTCATCTCGTCCGGTGGCTACGAGCCAGTGGCGGAAAATCTGCTCGGCCGTTGCAACTACGACGGCTATTTCCTCGAATACGACACCGAGCGCGCGGGCGGCTTCGAGCCGCTGCGCTTCCTGCCTAAGGGCAACAAGATGGTGGTGTTGGGCCTCGTCACCTCGAAGAGCGGTACGCTGGAGAAGAAGGACGACGTCAGGCGCCGCATCGAGGAAGCCGCCAGGTTCGCGCCGCTCGAACAGTTCTGCCTGTCGCCGCAGTGCGGCTTTGCTTCGACCGAGGAGGGCAACGTGCTCGCCGAGGAAGAGCAATGGGCGAAGCTTCGCATGATCATCCAACTCGCCGACGAGATCTGGGGCAAGTGAGCCGAGGGTCCCGGGCGCAGCGCAGCGCGCAGTGTTGCGCTGCAGAACCGGGACCGTAACGGGCACCGAGCTTGCAAAGGTCCCGGATCAGCGGTGCACCGCTCGCGCGCTGCACCGCGTCCGGGACACACGTGGAGATGACTGAATGCAACGCACCAAGCCACCGTTCCGCGCCGACCACGTCGGCAGCCTGCTGCGCCCCGCGGCGCTCAAGGAGGCGCGCGTCAAGCACGCCAAAGGCGAGATGACCGCCGCGCAACTCAAGGAGATCGAGGACCGCGAGATCGAGAAGGTCATCAGGAAGCAGGAGGAGATCGGGCTCAGGCTCGCCACCGATGGCGAGTTCCGCCGTTCGTGGTGGCAGTTCGATTTCTTCAAGGGGCTCGACGGCGCCGAGCTTTATTCCACCGGCGAGGGCATCAAGTTCGCCGGCGTCGAGACCAAGGCGGAGAGCGTGCGCGTCAACGGCAAGATCGGTTTCACCAGCCATCCGCACCTCGATCACTTCCGCTTCGTCAAGGACCACACCAAGGTCACGCCGAAGATGACCATCCCGGCGCCTTCGACTTTCCACTTCCGCCAGGGCCGCCAGTCGATCAGCAAGGAGCTCTATCCGGACCTCGATCTTTATTTCCACGACGTGGCGCAGGCCTACCGCAAGGCGATCCGCGCGTTCTACGACGCCGGCTGCCGCTACCTCCAGCTCGACGATACCGCCTGGTCGATGATCTGCGACCCGAAGGAGCAGGAAGGCTCGCGCAAGCGCGGCGACGATCCGGACACGCTGCCGGAGAAATACATGCTCATGACCAACGAGGCGCTGTCCGGCCGGCCCGCCGACATGGTCGTCACCATGCATTCCTGCCGCGGCAATTTTCGCTCTACCTTCATCGCCAGCGGCGGATACGAGCACGTGGCAGAACGCCTCCTGGGAGGCGTCGGGATCGACGGCTATTTCCTTGAATACGATACCGACCGGGCCGGCGGCTTCGAGCCGCTGCGGTTCGTGCCCAAGGGCAACAAGCAGGTCGTGCTCGGCCTGGTGACGTCCAAGAGCGGAAAGCTCGAAAAGAAGGACGATATCAAGCGCCGGATCGACGAGGCGACCAAATATGTCGCACTCGACCAGCTCTGCCTTTCGCCACAATGCGGCTTTGCCTCGACCGAGGAAGGCAATATTCTCGCCGAGGAAGAGCAATGGGCGAAGCTCCGCATGATCGTCGAATTGGCCGACGAGGTGTGGGGCCGGACTTGATTGCCGCGCGTCGATAGGGCGCGTTGAAGGGATCGCAAAGAGTCCCGATTTCGAACACGAAACAACAGCAACCGGAGGAAACTATGCTCCCACGAACGAACTACCGGGGCCTCGCCGCCTCGTTCATCGCGGCGGCCGCGTTAGCCGTTGGCCTGACGCCTGCCCAGGCCCAGGCTCCATCCGGCCAGCCGATCACGATCGGTTTCGGCATGGCGCTGACCGGCCCGCTCGCCGCCAACGGCAAGCAGGCGCTGCTCGGTATGCAGATCTGGGCCGATGAGATCAACGCCAAGGGCGGCCTGTTGGGACGTCCCGTCAAGCTCATCCACTACGATGACCAGTCGAATCCATCGACGGTTCCGGGCATCTATACGAAGTTGCTCAACGTCGACAAGGTCGACCTCGTGGTCGGCGGCTACGCCACCAACATGATTGCGCCCGCGATGCCGGTGGTGATGCAGAAGGGCAAGACCTTCGTCAGCCTGTTCGGTCTCGATGTGAACCACGAGTTCAAGTATCCGAAATACTTCTCGGTGATACCGACCGGCCCGCATCCCAAGGAGGCGTTCACCGAAGGGTTCTTCCAGACCGCCGTGGCGCAAAATCCGAAGCCGACGACCGTTGCGCTCGCCGCCGAGGATGCCGAATTCTCCCGCAACGCCTGCGAAGGCGCGCGAGCCAATGCCAAGACCTTCGGCTTGAAGATCGTCTACGACAAGTCCTATCCACCGAACACCACCGACTTCACGCCGATCGTCCGCGCGATCCAGGCGACGAACGCGGATCTCGTGGTGATCTGCTCCTATCCGCTCAGTTCGGTCGGTATGGTGCTGGCCGCCAACGAAGTCGGCCTGAAGCCGAAGATGCTCGGTGGGGCGATGGTCGGTCTGCAGGCGACGGTGTTCAAGAACAAGCTCGGTCCCAAGCTCAACGGCGTCGTCAATTATGAGACCTGGGTGCCGTCGGAAAAGATGATGGCGCCGGCAGCCGACTTCTTCAAAAAGTACCAGGCCCGGGCGGGTGCGGAAGGCGTCGACCCGCTCGGGTACTATCTCGGCGGCTGGGGCTACGCCTATATCAGCGTGCTCGGCGATGCCGTTAAAGGCGCAAACAGCCTCGACGACAACAAGATCGCCGACTACATGCGCAAGAACGAGTTCAAGACCATCATGGGCGACTGGCGCTATGGCCCGAACGGCGAATGGACCAAGTCGGGCATGATGCAGGTCCAGTATCACGGCATCAAGGAAGGCGCCGGCCTCGATACCTGGAGGGGCATGAGTTACCAGACCGTGCTCACCCCACCGGAGCAGAAGACCGGCAACGTCATCTATCCGTACGAGAAGGCGAAGTAATCGTCCGCGAGTTCCGGGAAGGCGGCGCACCACCCATGCCACGTGGGATTGGTGCGCCGCCGTATCTGGGCCCCTAAAAAGAGACTTGGTTATGCTCCTTCCCACCTGCCTGGTCGGTTCCTATCCGCAGCCCGATTGGCTGATCGATCGGGAGCGGCTGTCCAAGGTCGTGCCACGGGTGCGGTTCCATGACCTGTGGCGGGTCGAGCCCGACCAACTCGAGGAGGCGCAGGACGACGCCACCGTGCTCGCCATCCGCGACCAGGAGCGCGCCGGCCTCGACATCATCACCGACGGGGAGCAGCGGCGGGAAAGCTACTCCAACCGCTTTGCCACCGCCCTTGAGGGCATCGACCTTGAGAATCCCGGCAAGGTTCCCGCCCGCAGCGGCGGTATCGCCACCGTGCCGCGCGTCGTCGGCAAAATTCGCCGCAAGCATCCGGTCGAGGTGCGCGACGTCCAGTTCCTGCGTGCCCATACCGACCGCCCGATCAAGATTACGGTGCCGGGCCCGTTCACCATGGCGATGCAGTGCCAGGACGACTTCTACGGTGACGACGAGAAGCTCGCCATGGACTACGCGGCTGCGGTCAATGCCGAGATCAAGGACCTGTTCCGCGCCGGCGCCGACATCGTGCAGATCGACGAGCCGTGGATGGAGTCACGCTGGGAAAAGGCGAAGAAGTTCGGCATCAAGGCGCTCGACCGGGCGCTCGACGGCGTCAACGGCACGACCGCAACGCATATTTGCTTCGGCTATGCGGCTGTCGTTCTGGATCGGCCGGCGACGGCCTATCACTTCCTGCCCGAATTCGCCCAATCGGCGGTCGGGCAGGTGTCGATCGAAGCCGCGCAGCCCAAACTTGACCTGTCGGTGCTGCGAGAACTGCCGTCCAAGACCATCATTCTTGGCGTCATCGACCTGGGCGACAAGACGGTGGAGACGCCCGAGACGGTCGCGGAACGCATTCGTCAGGCATTGCCGCACGTCGCCGCCGAACGGATCGTGGTGGCGCCGGACTGCGGCCTGAAATATCTTCCGCGCGAGGTCGCATACGGCAAGATGCGCGCCATGGTGGAGGGCGCCAAAATCGTGCGACAGGAAATCCAGAGCCGGAATTGAGCGAGGAGCAAGCCATGCCCTACGTGACCGAACAGAACCTGACCGACGTCGCGCTCGAACGCTGGAAGGACATTCCCGATCCGCGGCTGCGGCAGATCATGCAGTCCCTCATCAAGCACCTGCACGGCTTCGTGCGCGACATCGAGCCGACCGAGGCAGAGTGGGCGGTGGCGATCGACTGGCTGACCCGCACCGGCCAGATGTGCTCGCAGAAGCGCCAGGAGTTCATTTTGACGTCCGACGTGCTGGGCGTCAGCATGCTGGTCGATGCCATCAATCATCGCCGTCCGACCGGCGCCACGCCCTCGACGGTCGAGGGGCCGTTCCATGTGCCCGACGCTCCGCCGGTCGCCAATGGTGGCGACATGGCGGCCGGCGCGCCGGGCATTCCGTGCTTCGTCACCGGCACCGTGCGCGGGCTTGACGGCGAGCCGGTCGGCGGCGCCGTGCTCGACCTGTGGCAGACCGACGGCGAGGGGCTTTACGAAGATCAGCGCGACACCCAGGGGCCCTACATGCGCGGCCTCTACCGCTCGCAGCCGGACGGCAGCTACGTGATCCGTACCGTCGCGCCGATCGCCTACACAATCCCGATGGACGGCACCGTCGGCGAATTGATGAATCGCACCAACATCAGCCACATGCGGCCGGCGCACATCCACTTCGCGCTCAGCGCGCCAGGCTATCACGGCTGCGTCACCCACCTGTTCCAGCGGGGCGACGACTTCATCGAGACCGATGTGGTCTATGGCGTGAAGGAGCCGCTGATCGTCGAGTTCGTGAAGAAGCCGGCCGGCAAGGCACCGAATGGCGAGACGCTCACCACACCGTTCTACGAGGTGAAGTACGACTTCGTGCTGGAACGCAAGGCGGCTGCCTTGGCGGCGGCGGAGTAGCCGCACAGCGTCTTGGCTACGAAAGCGGTGTGTAGAGGTTGAAAACCGGTCTTCAAGTCGTCATGCCCGGGCTTGTCCCGGGCATCCACGTCTTGAGAGGTTGCGAGGGGAAGTCGTGGATGGCCGGAACAAGTCCGGCCATGACGGCGAGAGAGCAAGGCAACTCACATGCAACGAACCAGTCCGCCGTTTCGCGCCGATCATGTCGGCAGCTTGTTACGCCCCGGCGCGCTGAAGGAGGCGCGCGCGAAGCGTGAAAAGGGCGAGATGGGGCCTGACGAGCTCAAGGCGATCGAAGACCGCGAGATCGCAAACGTCATCAAGAAGCAGGAGGATATCGGCCTCAAATCCATCACCGACGGCGAGTTCCGCCGCGCTTTCTGGAACTACGATTTCCTCGGCCAGCTCGAAGGCGTCGAGGCCTATCTCGGCGAACGCAAGATCGCCTTCCAGGGCCGCCAGCCTCGGCCGATGATGCTGCGCGTGATCGGCAAGCTCGGCGGCTACAAGCCGCATCCGATGATCGAGCACTTCAAGTTCGTCGCCACCCACACCCGCGCGACGCCGAAGATGACCATCCCGTCGCCGTCCTCGCTGCACTTCCGTTACGGCCGCGACGCAGTGCCGGAGGCGATCTATCCCTCGATGGACGATTTCTACCACGACCTGGGCGAGAGCTACCGTAAGGCGGTTCGCGCGTTCGCCGATGCCGGCTGCCGCTATCTCCAGCTCGACGAGGTCAACTTCACCTATCTGTGCGATCCCAAGCTGCGCGATGTGGTGAAGAACCGCGGCGAGAACCCGGACGAGCTGCCGCACGTCTACGCCCGCATGATCAATGCGGCGATCGCCGATGCGCCGGCGGACATGACGACCGCGATGCATCTCTGCCGCGGCAACTTCCAGTCGACCTTCGTCGCCTCGGGCGGTTACGAGCCGGTCGCCGAGATCCTGTTCAACGAGATCAGGATCGGCGGCTACTTCATGGAATACGACAGCGAGCGGGCCGGCTCATTCGAGCCGCTGCGTTTCGTGCCGAAGGGCAAGACCGTGGTGCTGGGCCTGGTCACGTCGAAGAGCGGTACGCTCGAATCCAAGGACGAGCTCAAGCGGCGCATCGACGAGGCGGCGAAATTCGTGCCGCTCGATCAGCTCTGCCTGTCGCCGCAATGCGGCTTCGCCTCGACCGAGGAGGGCAATCTCCTCACCGAGGACGAGCAGTGGGCGAAGCTTGCCCGCGTTGTCGAAGTGGCGCAGGAGGTGTGGGGCTGAAACCAACTCGGTCAGTGCCGGACCTGACCCGGCAATCCATCCCTTCGCCGGAGCGGCTTCTTTTCAATGGATGCCGGGTCAAGCCCGGCATGACGAAGGCGGACAAGAACAAACAAGGGAGGAACAACCATGCAACGCACCAAGCCGCCATTCCGGGCCGACCACGTCGGCAGCCTCTTGCGTCCGCTCGCCGTGAAAGAGGCGCGCGAAAAGCTTGCCAAAGGCGAGATCGCGCCGGCCGAGCTCAAGGCGGTCGAGGACCGCGAGATTGAGCGCGTTATCAAGAAGCAGGAGGAGATCGGTCTCCAGGGCATCACCGACGGCGAATTCCGCCGCTCCTGGTGGCATCTCGACTTTCTGTGGGGCCTCGACGGTTTCGAACGCTACGCCATGGCGCAGGGCGTCGCCTTCGCGGGCGTGCAGACGCGCGCCGAGGGCGCCCGCGTCGTCGGCAAGGTCGGCTTCTCGAACCATCCCATGCTTGAGCATTTCAAGTTCGTGCAGGCCCACACCGGACGCACGCCGAAGATCACCATCCCGGCGCCGTCCGCGGCCTACGGGCGGCGCGGCCGCGATGCGGTTGACGCCACAGTCTATCCGGAGATCGAGGAGTTCTTCTGGGACCTGGGTGCGGCTTACAGCAAGGCGGTGCGCGCTTTCGCCGACGCCGGCTGCCGCTACCTGCAGCTCGACGAGGTCTACATCGCCATGCTGTGCGACCCGGAATATCGCAAGAGCCAGAGCGGGCGCGGCGACGATCCGCAGAAGCTCGCCGAGCTGTACGGCGACCTGATCAACGCCGCCATGTCCGACATTCCCGCCGACATGGCGATCACCATGCATCTCTGCCG
>JBFXEX010000128.1:0-15973 GCA_050179645.1 Xanthobacteraceae bacterium
CACCGGCCCTGGACGCCGGCGTCCTCGGCCTCCCTGGACTCGAAGCGGCGATCGCGCGGATTGACGTAGCCCTCGAGCACGATCTCGCAGTCGGCAAGCGCCATGGCGTCGACGGTGCGCGCCTTGACGAGGCGGATCGGCGAGCCCTGCACCGCGCCGGCGATGCCGATCTCGTCGCAGCCCATCGGCAGCACCGCGTAGTCGAAGCCCGCACCGGCGAGCATCGTGCAGGCTGGCGGCACACCGAGGCACATGGTGATCGGAACCGGCTGGTCGTCCTTGTAGTATTTGTTGACGACCTGCCACATGTGCGACCCGGGCGAGATCTGGAAGGTGCCGACGTCGCCCCAGCGAAAGTTCATGCGGTTGTAGCCAAGGTCGGACCCGCCATCGAATTCCGCTCCGGTGACGCAGCGGATCGCCGAGCCGATCGTCAGTTCGGGCTCATAGGTGGTGTGCCGGATCGGCACCAAATATTCGTTGACGTCCTTCGGCGCCTTGATGACGTGCTCCTGGCACGGCGCCTCGTCCTGCGGGATTTCCACTGGCTTCAGCGGATGCGACAGCGCGTAAGCAAGCTTCCTGACCCGCTCGGCATCGTCCTTCCAGCCGAACATCTTGTTGATGACCTTCATGTCACCAAACAGATTGGTCAGCAGGCGATGGTTCGGCTTGCCCTTGACGTTGTTGAACAGGATCGGGCAGCCGCCATCCATGTGCTTCTGCAGGCCGGTCAACTGCAGGTCGGGGTCGACCTCTTTATCGGTCTCGATCAGGTCACCCTGCGTCCGCAGCCACTCGAGGGTACTGCGCAGGTCCTGCGCGTGTTGCTCGGTGCCCGCCGCCGCGGTCTTGTCCTTGCGCACTGCCTCTTGCATGGCCCTACTCCGTCATGGGCGCGACAGCGCCCGTCCATCCCTGGGTTTTCATTCGCTCGGCAATCTCGCACCGATGGGGCGAGAATGGCCAAAGACTGGTTCCATTACATAGATTTCTAAGTATCATCTGCCTCGAAAGGCAAATCATGTCAACGCTCGCCAGAACCCGCCGCCCTGTCATGCGCAGAGCCGGGAACAGCCACAACCGGGAGGTGGAATTCCCGCTTTCGCAGAGCTCCGGCTTCCTGGTACGCGACGCCAACCGCGCCTTCCAGCGGCTGCTGGAGAAGCGGATCTCCAGCTTCGGCCTCAAGCGCGGCCAATGGTATTTCCTGCGCGTACTCTGGGCCGAGGACGGCCTCTCCCAGCGCGAATTATCCGCGCGGGTCGGCACCATGGAGCCGACCACCGTCATCGCGCTTCGCAGCATGGAAAAAGCCGGCCTGATCCGGCGGGTCCGCAGCACGCGCGACAAGCGCAAGGCGCAGGTGTGGCTGACGCCGAAGGCCAAGCGGATGCGGGACGAACTGCTGGTGGTAGCGCGCGGCATCACCGACGAGGCCGAGCACGGCATCGGTCGTACCGAGTTGGCGCGGTTTCGCCGCATCGTCGCACACATGACGGCCAACCTCGACCGGATCAAGGATTAGCATGGCGCGTACCGGCGCACCCTTCCTGCTCACTTTGGCAGTCACGCATTCACGATCACAGACCGCCGCCTCGCTCGATCTCGCGCCGGTTCACCCCCACAACGCCTCTACTCCGATGATAACCGGTAGCGATGTGAGCGACGAGGTTTCTGCTCGCGCAGATGCGGATTTCCGAACCCCCACACCGAAGAGGGCCGCCATGTGGAACCATCAAGCCGCTACCTTGTTCACTGAAGAGAACAACAGGCAGATAGCGCATGGCCACCGTTCGGCAGATTTCATCCGATGCCGTGCCCCCGGCAGGACGCCATGTCCTGGTTCGGGTGGGCGACAAGGACGCGCTCGAAAGAGCCGGCAATAATTTCGTCTACACGATCAATCGAGATTTGCCCCACAACGAGTTCGAGTCACGCGCGCAACGCATAATCAGTGACGCGGAACTCCTGGCCGATCAGGAAAAGATCGAAGTGGTCCTCGTCTGTTTCGATCCGCAAGCAAGTGACTGACCTGGTTGGTCTGCGACTTCACACCTTGCGGTTCTGGGCGTTCCAATATCGTTCGAGGTTGGAAATGAGCGCCGGGCTGAAGTGGCAATGGGCCTGCTCGCGCGCGTAGACCGCGAAATAGCTACGGAACATTTCCAACGGCTCCTGCGCCACGCGGATCGCGCGGCGATTGCTGGCGGCACTTACAACGCCCGAACTGGTCAGACCGGCAACAACCCGGTCGAGGGCCGCGTCCATCGCGCCGGGCTCGACGAGTTCGTCGCAGATCATCCGCCCCTCGGGGCTGTCGCACTCCAGACGGCGTTCGTACTGGATCGCCTGACGCGCGATGCGATCACCGGTGAAGCGCGGCAACCGCATGTTGGCGGCGCCGGGGATGATGCCCTCCTTGCGTGCTGGCAGGGTGAGATAGGCGTCGCGGTCGGCCAGCACGTAATCCATCACCAGCAGCAACTGGCAATGCCCGCCGATCGCAAAGGCTTCGACCGCGCCGATCCAAGGCTTCTCGATCGACCGGCCGCCGAATTCGTCCGGCGGCGGTTCGTCGGCCACCGCCAGACCGCGATAGATCTTGTTGACGTACCCAAGATCGCGCTGGAGATAGAACATGTAGGGAATTAGCCCGCGATAGAGATGCGTCAGATTGATACCGGCCCCGAACACCCGCCGTCCCTTGTACTTCGGATGCTCGACCAGCCCGCCGCGCATGACGGCGATTTCGACGGCCGGGTCCAACAGCGCGAGATCGACGCAGACCTCCGCACCGTTGAGTGTCGTCCCGTCCTCGGCGTTGAGAAAACGCGGGTGCTTCTGGGTCACGATCGCGGCCTTGCCGGCGCGGTGGACCGACGCCCCCGGCAATTCAACAAGCCCATCCTTTTGGAAGCGAGGCAACAGGTCCTGCGCCTCGGGCAGCGGCAACAGCATGGCGTGACAGAGATGCCGTCCTGACTGCTCGCTGCCTAGCACCGCCGACAGCAAGTAACCCTGGTCGATTTCCAACCCGCTCTTTTCGCCCTGGAGGCACCCGTCCTCGGCTGCGATCTGGCGGGCACTCGGCACGAGTCCCGGCACGATGTCTGCCGCCGCAACGACAAGGTGCTCGGCGCGAACGAAACGCGAGCGCCGGTCCGTCAGCCGATCATAGACCGCGTCGACGTGACCGCGCAGGAAGCGCACGCGGCTTTCACGCGCCGCTTCCTGGATGGTGTCCGCCGCTGCTCGTTCGCGTTCGTTGCGCTGCCGCGGCCGCGGCAGCCGCTCGAGCAACCGTTCGGCTTGTCCCCAGTACGCTGCGAACGCCGCACAATCTTTGTCGAATTCGCCGCTTACGGTCGGCGCTGCCTGCCGCCAAGCCGCCATCTCCTGCCCGCTCAGGCCGGCCGCCGCCGTGAAGGTCGGCTCCATGGTTGTGTCGTTTGCGCTGGATGTCATCGGATCGCTCCATTGCGGTGGATGGGCACCACCCTCGCATGTGCGGCTTTCGCCGCCGCTTCCAATCCCTTAATGTGGCGGTTCAGAAGTCCGCATCAAACCTGCGGCGAACTCGATGCGGACTTTTGAACCAAGCCACACTGGATCAATAGGTTGCCAGTGTCCTTCGATTCCGAAGTTCGCAATGAGGTGCCGCGCAATGGTGCGAACTTCGGAATCGGGACACTAGCCTTGTTGTATAGGGGATGCAGGGAGAAAATGCATGAAGCCGAGCCTTCGTCCGGGAGTTTCGCGCGTGATCCGCATCGCGGTCGACCGCGCCCGGACCATCAGCTTCATGGGCGAGGATATGCGGACCTATGCAACCCCCTCCATGATTCTCGACATCGAGCAGACCTGCCGCGACCTGATCGTCGAGCATGCGGACGAGGGCGAGGATTCGGTCGGTACCGAAGTGGTGGTCCGGCATCTGGCACCAACCCTGATGGGCATGACGGTCGAGGTCAGCGTCAAGATTCTGTCCATTGAAGGACGCAAGGTCCAGTTCGAAGCCTCCGTCAAAGACGACCTGGAAGCCGTCGGCGCCGGGACGCATACCCGCTTCGTGGTCGACAAGGCCAGGACCTTCGAGCGGTTGCAAGCCAAGGCGGCGCGGCTGGCAGCGCGGTCGGAAACCTCGTGATGTCTATCTCAACCTCCACGGCTGCAGCGTGACCAGCGCGCCGCACAGCGAGAGCACCATGTTCGATCCGGTCGCGGAAACCATGCCGCGCGACGATCTCGCCGCGCTGCAGCTCGCGAAGCTGCGGCGGACCGTGGAGCGCGCCTACGACGCCGTACCCGCCGTGCGGAAGAAATTCGACGCCGCCGGCGCCCGTCCCGAGCAGCTCAGAACGCTCGCCGACCTTGCCCGCTTCCCGTTCTCCAGCAAGGCTGACCTGCGCGACAATTTCCCGTTCGGCCTGTTCGCGGTGCCGCGCGAGCAACTGGTCCGAATCCACGCCTCCTCCGGCACCACCGGCAAGCCGACGGTGGTCGGTTATACGCGCGGCGATCTCGACCTGTGGGCGAACATCATGGCGCGCTCGCTCGCTTCCATGGGCGCCCGCCCGGGCGACATCTTTCACAACGCCTTCGGCTACGGCCTGTTCACCGGCGGACTCGGATATCACTACGGAGCCGAGCGCCTGGGCCTGGCCGTCGTGCCGGTTTCGGGCGGCGGCACCGAGCGGCAGGTCGGGCTGATCCAGGACCTGCGGCCGCGCATCCTCGGCGCGACTCCCTCCTACGCGCTCAACATTGCCGAGGTCGCAGAACGCATGGGCGTCGACCTGCGCCGGTTGTCGCTGCGCTACGCCGCCTGCGGCGCGGAGCCATGGAGCGAGGCGATGCGGCGCGACCTCGAAGGCAAGCTCGGCATCAAGGCGATGGACAGCTACGGCCTCTCCGAGATCATCGGTCCCGGCGTCGCCAACGAATGCCACGAGGCGCAGGATGGATTGCACATCTGGGAGGACCACTTCCTGTGCGAGGTCGTCGATCCGGATACGCTGGAGCCGGTGAAGCCGGGCGAGTTCGGCGAACTCGTCATCACCACGCTCTCCAAAGAAGCGCTGCCGATGATCCGCTACCGCACGCGCGACCTCACGCGCCTGCTGGAGGGCCCGTGCATCTGCGGACGCACCCATCGCCGCATGACACGGGTCACCGGCCGCACCGACGACATGCTGATCGTGCGCGGCGTCAACGTCTATCCGTCGCAGATCGAGGCGCATCTGGTCGGCTTCCCCGGCCTCGCGCCGTACTATCAGCTTGTGCTGACGCAGGACGGGCCGATGTCGGCCATGACCGTCGAGGTCGAACTGGACAGGCCCGCGCCGGCGGACGAGCCGTTCCTCGCCCGTCTCGCCCACGACGTGCAGGACCATCTGAAGTCGACGGTCGGCGTGACCTGCAAGGTCGAACTCAAGCCGCCCGGCACGGTGCCGCGCTCGGAAGGCAAGGCCGTCCGCGTCAAGGACGTGCGGCACGCAATCAAGCCATGAGCAGGCGATGGCCGAAGAGCAACTGATCCTGGTCGACGAGCGCAACCGGGCGACCGGTTCGGCCGGCAAGACCGCCGTCCATCGCGCCGGACTGCTGCACCGGGCGTTCTCGATCTTCATCGTCGACGAGCGCGGGCGCATGCTCATTCAACAACGCAGCCCGAAGAAATATCACTCCGGCGGCCTGTGGGCGAATTCGTGCTGCGGCCATCCGCGCCCCGGCGAGCGCACGGCCATCGCGGCGAACCGGCGGCTCGGCGAGGAGCTTGGAGTCACCAGCGACTTGGCGTTCGGCTTTTTCGCACGCTACCAGACCCCGCTCGATGGCGGCATGAGCGAAAACGAGTTCGTCTATGTCTACTTCGGCAAGCTGACGTCCGAGCCGCAGCCGCATCCCGACGAGGTTGCCGACATCGACTTCCTGTCGATTGAGGAAATCGAGCGGCGGCTGCGGCGCGACCCGGCCGATTTCACGGTCTGGTTCCGTCACTACTTCGAGAACCATGCGGCCGAGATCGCACGCTTTGCCAAGCTGGCGTCTGGAGGGTGACCGCCATGTCCCGCATCCCCCTGCTCACCACCGGCGGTGATCCGCATGCCTGCGGCGTCGCGCACGGCCGGCGGTTCGCGCGTGAAGTCGCCGACAATCTCGAAACCTACTTGCGGCGCTTTGCGGCATCGGGACTAGGCCACGACGCCGCGTTTGCCGAAGCCGAGCGCTGGCTCGCGGCGATGCGATCGCAGAACGCGGACTACGCCGACGAAATGCAAGGCATTGCCGACGGCTCGCACCAGAGCGCGGCGGCAATCGCCCTGCTCAACGCACGATATGAGCTTGCCTTCACGCTGTTCGGGCAGGAGGCACAAGCGGATCGAAAATCGGAGCTGCTCACCGTCGGCCCCGACGGCTGCACCACGTTCGGCTTGCTGCCGCAGGCGGCTGCCAACCGCCACACCTGGCTCGGCCAAAACTGGGATTGGCTCGAAGGCATCCACGGCCGCACCCTGGTGTTGCGCGTCCGCCGAAAGTCGAAGCCGAGCTTCATTTGCCTGACCGAAGCTGGCATCGCCGGCGGCAAGATGGGCGTGAACGAATGCGGCATCGGCCTCGTCGAGAATGGGCTCGCCTCAAGCCACGACGGGCGCAATCCGTATCAACGGCCGTTCCATATGCGCTGCCGGGAGGTGCTCGACGCCGACAACTTCGCGGACGCGCGCCAGGCGGTGACCGGGTCGCCGCGCACCTGCTCGGCCAATTTCGTCATCGGCATGGCGGACGGACATCTCGTCGACCTCGAAACCAGCCCCGATCACGTGAGCGAAATTTCTGCCGAGGACGGCATCGTCACCCACTCGAACCATTTCCTGACACCGGGACATGGCGAATCATTGCTCGAAAAGATCTCGCCCAACACGCTGCAACGCGCCGACCGCATGCGGCGCCTGCTACGTGAGCACGGTACCCCCCTCACCTTCGATCGGATGCGCAGCGCCGCTGCCGACCACGCGGGCGCGCCTTATGCGATCTGCCGCCATCCCGATCCCGCGCAGCCCAGCGCCAAGCGCACCATGACGGCGGGCGCGGTGCTGATCGATCTCGACGAACGGCTGATGCATGTGGCCAACGGGCCGCCGTGCAGCAACGACTACGTGCCGTTTGCGGTCGAGGGCACTTGAGAAGCCATCATTGCGAGGAGGCCCGAAAGGCGCGACGAAGCAATCCAGACACCTTAAGATCAACCTGGATTGCTTCGCTTCGCTCGCAATGACGAATCGGTAACGATCAATCAAGGAAGCGCTGGCGCGCCTCGGCGGCAGCATCTTCCATCGTCATGAAGTCGGCGCCGTCACGCGCGAGGCGCTCAATCAATCCCTCGAACGCCAGCATCCGGTAGCCGCGGCCGATGACGTAGGGATGCATGGTGTAGGTCAGCACGCCCCACTCGACCGACTTCCGCATGTAGCAGAATTCGTCGTACCAACTGTCCATGACCAGCCGGGCCGGCTGCGAGCCTGGCAACACGGTTGTCGGCGTGCGCACGAATTCGAAATGCGGGTAGTCGTCGAGCGACCAGCTGATCGGCATTTCGATCAGCGCCGTTTCCTCGCCGCACTGGAACGGCCTGCCGAGTTCGGCACGGTCGCCGCGGCGAGCCCGATGAGGCCAGTAGTCGGCGCCCATCAGGCTCGAGTCGTAAAGGAAGCCGTGCGCGAGCAGGAGATCGACGGTGTGCTCGCTCAGGTCCCAGGACGGCGAGCGATAGCCGCGCGCCTTGCGGCCGGTGAGCTTCGCGATCGCCTCGTTGGCGCGGACGAGATCGGCTTCCTCCTCCGCGCGGCTCTGCTGTGCGGGCGGCACGTGTGCCCAGCTGTGGTGGGCGATTTCGTGGCCGTCCGCGACCACCGCCTCGCAGGCCGCCCGATAACTTTCGATGGTGAAGCCCGGCACAAACCACGTCGCCTTGATGCCATGCGCCTTGAGCAAGGCGAGGATGCGGCCTGCACCGATCAGCCCGAACTCGCCGCGCGACAGCGGCGTCGGGGTGGTCATCCCGCGGGCGATGAAGCCGGACTGCGTATCGAAATCGAAGGTCAGGCAAACGATATGGCGCGGCACCTTGATCTCCGCAACGTGGACACGAACGCCACCGCCATAGCATAGTTTGCGGGTCTTCCGCCGCTGGCACGCACCGCAGCGGCTTCGTCCGCCCAACACCGCTGGATCGACATGACGACCACCACCATCGGCATCATCGTCCACGGCGCGACTGGCCGCATCGCATCGACGCAGCATCTCGCCAACGCACTCGTGCCGATCCGTGCGGAGGGCGGCCTGCCCGTGGGCAACGATCGCATTGTCCCACGCTTGCTGCTCGCCGGACGCAATGCCGCTCGCCTGGCCGCGGTCGCGCGTACGCATGACATCGCCGATTGGACGACCGATCTCGACGCCGCGCTCGCCGACTCTAGATACACGATCTTCTTCGATGCCGCCGCGACCCAGCAGCGCGTCGACGTTCTGCAAAAGGCGATCGCTGCCGGCAAACACATCTATTCCGAGAAGCCGGTCGCACCTTCGGTGGCTCAAGCTCTTGAACTGCTCCGCCTCGCCGAAGCGCGGGGCCTTCGCCACGGCGCCGTCGAGGACAAGACCCATCTTCCCGGCCTACAGAAGCTCGCCCGGCTCGCGCAGAGCGGCGAACTTGGCCGCATCGTTGGCTTCCGGCTGGAGTTCGGCTGGTGGGTGTTCGACGGCAGCGATCCAGACCGGCCCGGCCAGAGGCCGAGCTGGAACTATCGCCGCGCCGGAGGCGGCGGTGGCCTGATCCTCGATATGTATCCGCACTGGCGCTACATCATCGAGACCATCCTCGGCCGCATCGTCGCGGTGTCGTCGGCGAACTGGACCGCCATCCCGGAGCGGATCGACGAGCAGGGCGAGCGCTACCCGGTGGACGTCGAAGACGCCGCCGCGACCCTGGTCGAACTCGACAATGGCGCCTTCGGCACGATCCTGAGTTCCTGGGCGGCGCGCGTGCGGCGTGACGATCTGTTCACGCTCCAGGTCGACGGCACCAAGGCCTCGGCGCTCGCGGGCCTCCACCGCTGCCATGTGCAGCCTTTGGCGCAGACACCCGCCATCGCCCATTTCAGCGTGATGAAAGACCTCGGTGCCGACTATCGCGACGGCTGGAGTGAAGCGCCGCCGCTTGAGCACTACGTGAACCCTTATCGCGTCGGGTGGGAAAACTTCCTCCGCCATGTCGCCACCGGCGCGCCGACGCCGTCGAGCTTCGCCGCAGGCATCCGCGACGTGGCGTTTGCCGAGACCTGCCATCGCAGCATGGCGGAGCGGCGCTGGATCGCGTTCCCGCCGCTGGACCCAAACACGATTTGATCGGCTGCAGCGACAGGCGGCTTGCGGGCGAACCGGCGTTACTCCAACGTCCTGGCGTGAACAGAATCGGAGTTCCGCCCTTGAGCGTGTTGCGATTTGTATGCCTCGCGGTCTACGCGTGGGTGTTGTTGCCAGGCATCGCGATGCCGGCCGAGCCGATCAAGATCGGCGCAGTGCTGCCGTTCTCCGGCGGCGTCGAGCTTTACGGCCAGCAGGCCAAGCTCGGGCTCGATCTGGCGGCCAAAGAAATCAATGCGGCAGGCGGCATCCTCGGCAAACCGGTCGAAATCATCTACGCCGACGACAAGACCGATCCGGCCGCGGCCGTGGCGGCGACGAAAAAGCTTGTCACGCAGGACGGAGTTCTGGCGCTGGTCGGCCCCATCACGTCCAGGAACCTCGATGCGATCGCGCCGGTCGTCGCAAGCCTCAAAACGCCGCTGCTCTACGCCACCAATTACGAGGGCGGCAAATGCGGCCGCTACATCTTTTCGTTCAGCACGGTGCCGAACCAGGAGCTGGCGCCGATATTGCCGTACATGAGCCGGACCTTCGGCAAGACCTTCTTCCTGTTGGGGGCCGACCGGCTCTGGCCGCATAAGATGTTCGACGTGGCCGAGCCGATCATCCAAAAGCTCGGCGGCCGGATCGTTGGCAAAGAATACACCACCGGCAAGGAAACGGATTTCTCGCCGCTGATCGCGAAGATCGCCGCGACCAAGGCGAAGGTGCTGCTGTTTGCGCTGAAGGGCGACGGGCTGAATTTCATCCCGCAGGCGGCCGACCGCGGCCTGCTGAAGACCACCACGGTCGCGTTTCTCGGATTGTCCGAGACCGATCTCGGCCTGTTCAACGGCAAGGCGCAGAACATGTTCGTCGTGGTGCCGTTTGTCGCCACCAGCAATCTGCCGGCGGTCAAGGCGTTCGTCGCCAAGGTCAAGGCGGACGCCGGCGCCAAAGCCGTGGTGTCGAACTATGTTCTGACGCACTACAACGCGCTGATGGCAACGAAAGCCGCGATCGAAAAGACCGGCAAGGTCGACAAGGAGGCGCTGATCGACAGCCTCGAGGGCCTGACCATCTCGTCACCGACGGGACCGGTGACGATCGAAAAAAATCATCATGCGGCGATGAACATGTTTCTCGCCAAGACGAAGGGCCGCGACCTCGTCACCGTGCAGGCGCTCGGCATGTTCAAGCCCGAGCCCAGGTGCAATTGAGCGGATTGAAGCTTACGCCGCGGCGGCCTTGCCGATCACGGCATTGATGCGCGGCATCACCTCTTCTGCCATCAGTTGCATCGACCGCCTGCCGAGCGCCGGATCGACCCAGTCCATCCCGGCATAGACGATCTCGCCGAAATCGCCGATCTCCTCACGCAGCGCCAGCAGTTCGTCGACGACCTTGTTGACGCTGCCGTGGATCGTGCAGTGATCCTCGACATAGTCGAGCGTGATCTCGTCGTCCGGCTGCTCCTTGTGGCTTTTGAAGACGTAGAGCCGCTTGCCGCGCTTCATCTTCGACCACATCTGGCTCCAGTAGAACTTGTAGGGGCTGTTGGGATCGGTGCGGCCGTAGCGCGCCGCTATCTTGTCGTCGTCGGCCACGCAGATCGCGCGCGCCACACGCCAGTCCGAAACCTTGGCCTCGGCGCCGACCTCCGCCCTGCCCTTCTTGTAGTTCTCCCAATGCGACTTGAGGTGCTTCGACAACAGGAAGTTCGCCGACAGCGGATGGAAGTCCCGCTTGCCCATCAGCACCACCCCCGGCGAGAACGGCGCCACCACCGTCCCGACGATCTCCGGCCGCGGCTGCTGATACGGCTTGCCGAGATAGCCCACCCCGATCGGCAGCGCCTGAGTCTGCCGGAGCGACACCTTGAACCGGTTGTCCGGAAAGTCGATGTCGTAGGGCGGCTCGCGCTCCCAGATCGCCAGGATGACGTCGATCGCCTCGGCGAACATCTTGTTGCGGTCCTCACCCAGGATGCCGAGCGCCTCGGCGTCCGACGTGAGCGCGCCGGCGCTGACTCCAAGGATAAAGCGGCCCTCCGACAGATGATCGAACATCGCGGCATGCTGCGCGATCAGCACGGGGTGCATGTGCGAAAGATTGGTCGTTCCGGTCGCGAGCTTGATCCGCTTGGTGTCAGAGATCAGCGTGGCGTGAAACAGCATGCTGTTGGTGATGTTCTCGCAACGATCGGTAAGGTGCTCGCCCATGAACGCGTCATAAAAGCCGAGCCGGTCGGCCAGGATGATGGCTTCGCGATCCTCCTTCAGGGTCTCGGTCCAGCTCCGGTGCATCGGGTGCACCGGCATCGTAAAGTAGCCCAATCGCATGGTGGAAATGCCCCCACTCCGGTTCCGTTCGTGCCCAGCGGGGCAACCGCCGGGAAACGGAGCCATGAGGCCCAATTTCGCGGGCCGGCACAAGCGCCAAATCGGTCGCACCCAGGCGGACGTGGCCGTTCGCGCGGCGGCCGGCCGCCATCGCGCGGAGTGTGATGCACGTCACATCCGGATTTCCGCAGACCAACTAGGTTGTCCTCGTTTCAGGGATCAATTCCAGCACCCGGGGGATAACGATGTGCATCAGCACTTTGACCACAGGCGTGGCGACCGGCGTTCTCATCGCGGGACTTGTCATTTCGTTCCATGTGGGACATTTCGTCTGGTTTGCCGTCGACTGCTTCTAACTCGGCCGATTTTCGAAAGCGCAACGCCGCGGCCAGCTTGTACGCTTGGCAACGCGGCGACGCGCATCGCGACAAGATCGCGCGCGGCTCATCTCGCAAACGCCCGAACCGTGTTCTCCGTCACATCGTACGGCCCGTGGCAAGACGATCCTCCAGGCAAGCAGAGATGCTTCAACCGGAGGACCAACCATGTGCCAGCATCCGTCGACGCCAAGCCGTCGCGCTCTCGCCCGCGGTGCCGTCGCGGCGAGCGCACTTGCGTTCCTGATTGCAGCTCAGAGCGGCGCCGTGGCGGACTCCAATTCGCCGCCCGCCCCGATCACCAAGGCCGGCACCACCAGGCAAGTCGGCATCTGGTCGGTCAACGGCTGGAAGCGGGGCAACGTCGCCTCGCATTGTAGCGCCGAACGTCCGGTCCGCGGTGCGGCCCCGGGCGGCGGCGCGCTGCAGTTCGCCCTTATCCGCCTGTCGAGCGGTTACCGCATTGCACTCGGCGCCGACGATTGGGAGTTCGAGCCGCAGTCATCCTTCCCGGTCGAACTGAGCGCTCCCCCGGTCATCCAGCGCAACGACAAGGCCATCGCCGTGGGCACAAACGTGGTGATCGTCGAGCTTGGTTCGAGCAGCGAGACGATGCAGCGGCTTTCCGAGTTGCCGACAATCAAGATCAAGACATCCCAGACGGTCTTCAAGTTGCCGCTCGCAGGCTTCGCCGACGCACTGGCCGCAACCGAATCGTGCTTCAACAACCTCAAGAGCGCCGCTTCGCCGACCGAGGGCACGGCCGCCACGGTCACACGGATCAATACCGCCCCCCCCGATCCGGCGCCGGCCAAAGTCGATGCCGCCAAGACCGATGCCAAGCCCTATCAGGATCTGGTTGAGGAGCGCACGTTCCTGACCTACACCGGAGACCGGGGCACGTTCCGGCTGGAAGCCTTGATCGTCCGTCCGGCCAGGGCCGAGGGCAAGCTGCCGATCGCTCTGATCACGCACGGCAAGAATCTCAAAGCCGAGGAGAACCAACAGCTGCGCGCCGATTTTTTCGCGCCGCAGGCCCGTGACTTTGCCGCCCGCGGCTGGCTCTCGGTCGTGGTGATCCGGCGCGGCTACGGCGAGTCGGACGGCATCCCGGGCGTCTCGCGGGGCGCGGCCTTCATGTCGTGCCGGAACGCCGATCTGGTGCGCGGCTTCGACATTGAGGCCGACGACCTCGCCGCCGCCCTGCAGGTCATCGCCGCGCGGCCGGACGCCGATCCCTCGCGCGTGATCGCGGTCGGCCAGTCGCTCGGCGGCGGTACGGTGCTGGCCTTTGCGGCCCGCCGGCCGGCCGGACTGATCGGCGTGGTCAACGTCTCGGGCGGCGTGTGGCGCTCGGACGACAACGGCGCGTGCGACTTCGACGCGCTGGTCGAGGCGATGACCACGTTCGGCAGCCGCACCCGCGTGCCGACGCTGTGGCTCTACGCCGAGAACGACAGCCTGTTCCGACCGGACGTCGTTGCCCGCTTGCACTCGGCCTACACGGAAGCCGGCGGTGTCGCGAAGCTGTGGATGTTCCCGCCGATCCTGAACGATGGCCACAACCTTTTCGCCGACTTCGGTGGTCGGGTGAAGTGGCTGAATGCACTCGACCGGTTCTTCAAGGCGAACCGCATGCCGAACACCAACGTGGCCCGCGTGGATGACGTGATGAGCACGGTCAAGCTCGCCGACCGCACCCGTCCGGTGGTCGAAGAGTACTTCTCCACGCCGGCTCCGAAGCTGCTGGTGGTGTCCGCCTCGCGTACGACGGCTTACTGGATCGCCAATCCGAACGACATCGACGGCGCCCGCAGGCGGGCGCTGGCGCGATGCCACGAAAAGTCGGGCGCTGAATGCTCGGTGGTGATGGAGAACAACAACCTCGTGCGGCCAGTGGTGACCGGCCTGCTCAAGACCGGGACGGCGGACAACTGAGGCCGCCGCAACCGACACAGGGGCTCGCAAATGGACCGCTCGCCTCGATCGAGGCGGGCGGTTTCGTTGTGGCAATGAGCCGGGCGCGGTGTCACCGCCCGGCACTCAGCGGAACGGGTTCACCGTCGCTTGCGCTTCTTCTTAATGGGCGGCTTGGCCTCCGGTGGCGGCTCGACCAGCGGCAACGGCACCGGATCGGCGCCGTATTCCTGGTTCACCACGAAACACTTGTAATAGGCCTCGGCCGGCACGTTCTTGGCGATGGCGCACTGGTGAAAGGCATAAAGCTGCTGTTCGGTACGGTAGGTGGCATACGGCCCGACCAGGAACCGTCCGGAACCATCGAACGAGGCGCCGACGCGGTTGATGTTTCCGATCAGACTGGGCTCGACCGCAACGATCGCATCGTGCAGTTCATTCTCTTTGACGAAGTTGTCCGGCAGTTGATCGAACGGACCGTCGAACGCGTTATTCACCCTGGAATTGGCCTCGAACACGCCGATCAGGATCTTCCGGTTCATCCGCAGATCGAGATAGTAGGCAAATCCAGTGCGGACGCCGATCAGGATGCGGTTTGTCAGGTTCGACTGCCGGAACTGCTCCGGCATCCTGACCGTCTCATCCAATATGTAGTGGAACACCTTCAGCTTCGGATTGAACATCAGGAAGAAGCGCATGCCGGAGTCGTCGAACACCGGGCCCAGATATTTCTCGTCCGGGCCGACAACCTGCGGCGGCGGCACGACCTTCGACAGGTCGTTCAACTCGAACACCACCTGCCGCTCGCCCAGCGTGACCCGGTAGAGGAGATAGTCGAGCTTTTCGACCGACACTCCATCCGCCTGAGTGAACACGTTGTAGGTCAGCGGCGCGTCGGCCTTCCACTCCTGCAGGTCCTCGAAATAGGCGAAGTGCAGTTTGCCCTCGTCGCGGTCCATCATGTCCAGGCGAAGATTGCCGGCGTAACGCACCCCCTGACTGAAGAAATGGAAGTAGTAGTAGTTCTCGGTCGGATAGACCTTGACGCGATCCGGCAGGCTTTCCAGCACGAAACTCAGCATCGCCTTGGGATCGGACAGCGGCAGCACCGTGTCGTTGGTGATGTCCTCGATGTAGCTCTGGTGGGTGTACAGACGCGGGCGATTGCCGGCTTCCGCGTGCCACGCGGTCGCGGTCAGGACGGCCGCCGCAATCGTGAGCGCGGACCAGCGGCCACCCGCCATCCAGCGACGCCCTGGCACTCGCGAGTTGGCCGACCCGACCCGCCGTTCATCGATGTGATCTGCCCCGCCGTGTTTTGAGCCTACGCGTACCATCTGGCGAAGGGTCCTCCGGTTTCCAGCTCATGGCTGGTCGCGCCGCCCCCGGATTGACCGTCTCTATCGTCTTGACGCGCCGCCGTCACCTCACCACCGCGCCTTTGCTCGAGCCCGGCGGCGAGTGCTGCTTCACTGAACCGGGCGGCGAGTGCTGCTTTACCGAGCCAGGTGGCGAGTGCCGCTTCACCGAACCGGGTGGCGAATGCTGCTTCACCGAACCGGGCGGCGAATGCTGCTTCACCGAACCGGGCGGCGAGTGCCGCTTCACCGAACCGGGCGGCGAGTGCTGCTTCACCGAACCGGGCGGCGAGTGCTGCTTCACCGAACCGGGCGGCAGGTGCTGCTTCACCGAACCGGGCGGCAGGTGCTGCTTCACCGAGCCAGGCGGCAGGTGCTGCTTCACCGAGCCGGGCGGCAGGTGCTGCTTCACCGAGCCGGGCGGCAGGTGCTGCTTCACCGAGCCGGGCGGCAGGTGCTGCTTCACCGTTCCGGGCGGCTTGTGCTGCTTCACCGACCGGGGCGGCATGTGCTGCTTCTCCGTGGCGGGCGGCTGTTGCGGCGCCGTGGCGGGGGGCTGGTGCTGCGC
>JBFXEX010000129.1:0-9546 GCA_050179645.1 Xanthobacteraceae bacterium
TTCATACGCTCGCCGATCCGCTCTATGGCGAAGGCGCGACCGCTGTTCTCACCGGCAACCTCGCGCCGCGCGGTTGCGTGATGAAGCCGGCGGCGGCGGAGAAGCGTTTCCTCAAGCATCGCGGCAAGGCGATAGCGTTCGAGGACTACAACCACATGGCGCGTGAGGTCGAACGCGACGACCTCGATGTCACGCCTGACCATGTGCTGGTGTTGAAAAATGCCGGCCCTAAGGGCGGCCCCGGCATGCCGGAATGGGGCATGCTGCCGATCCCGAAAAAGCTGGTGCAGGCCGGCGTGCGCGACATGGTGCGCATCTCCGACGGCCGCATGAGCGGGACGAGCTACGGCGCCTGCATTCTCCATGTTGCGCCGGAGAGCTACGTTGGCGGGCCGCTCGCCTTCGTCGAGACCGGCGACGAGATCGAGGTCGACGTCGCGGCGCGCAGCATCCATCTCGCGGTATCGGAGGAGGAGTTCAACCGCCGGCGCGCCGCCTGGCAGCCGCCACCGCCACGCTACGAGCGCGGCTACGGTGCGATGTTTTCGCAGCACATCGGCCAGGCCGACGAGGGCTGCGACTTCGATTTCCTGCAGGGCACCGCCCCGACGCCGGAGCCTGAGATCCACTGAAAGGGGCCAGCCGCCGGCACCCGCAGTTCCGGCGTGTCCCTGTTCACCGTCTATTAACTCAACCCTGAGACGATGATGTTATAAGAACAACTTTAACGTGTACCAGTGAGAAGATCGATGCTGCGATTATTTTCTGTCGTCATCGCGGTCGGGTCTGTGGGCATCCTTGGCGCCTCGGCCACAGAGATGAAGCTAGTCGGCAGCGATGCGAACGCGACCTTCGTGCCGCTTGGTATTCACAAGTCAATTGTCATCGACTTGCCCCGAGACATCGTAGATGTGCTCGTAGCCAATCCGGAAACCGCCAACGTTGTCGTGCGCTCGAAGCGCCGCGTCTACATTATCGGCACCGCCCTTGGGCAAACCAACGTCTATTTTTTCGATGTCAACAGCAGACAGATCGGCGCGCTCAATATCTCTGTCGTACCGGGCTCTCCCAAGGCACCAGCGGAGAGTAATCCTTCCGCGTCGCCGGCAAATGTCGTGGCTGTATATCGCGGGATGGTGGGAACCGAGTACAGCTGTACGCCCACCACTTGTGTCGCTCCCCACAAGAGCGACGCACCGGCATCGCCGCAAGTGAATATCAACATCAACAATAAATAGCGACAAGCGGCCCCCCGCCTGGTTGCAAACGAGGCACCCGTCGCATGCGGGACACCGGGTTGCCTCGCTTGCGGCCGACAGGCAGAGTGTCCGTCGGCCCGGGGATGTCATCGCACTTGCACAACGTGCCTGACCGCGGCCGGACGGGAGGAGCGATGAAGCTCGTGAGTTTCGGAGCGGCCGGCGAACAGCGGCTGGGATTCCTGCGCGGCGACGACATCGTCGATCCGCTGCGGATGTCGGGCGACCCGGCGATGTTTGGCAGCGCGCTCGCCTTCATCCGGTCCGGCGACAAGGCGCTCAAGGCCGCGCAGGTCATGATCGGCAATCCGCTGAAATCGGCGCTGATCGCGCGCGAGCGCGTGACGCTTGCCGCGCCGCTCACGCCGTCGACCATGCTGTGCAGCGGCAGCAACTACCACGACCACAATGCCGAGAAGGCCAACACGCCGATCAGCGGCAAGGAGCCGGAATTCTTCGTCAAGACCGCGGACTGCGTGGTCGGACCCGATGAGCCGATCCTGTACGATGCAAAACTGTCGAAGAAGATCGACTGCGAGGTTGAGCTTGCGATCGTGATCGGCAGCCCCGGCCGGCACATTCCGGTCGCGAGCGCACTCGATCACGTTTTCGGCTACACCATTGTCAATGACGTCACCGCGCGTGACCGCCAGGTCCGGCGGACGCCGGAAGGCATGACCTGGTATGAGCTCGGCAGCGGCAAGGCGTTCGATTCCAGCGCGCCGCTCGGGCCGTGCATCGTCACCGCCGACGAGATCGGCGACCCGCAGAAGCTCGCGCTCAAGTCGCGCATTAACGGCGAACTGCGGCAGTCGAGCAGCACGTCCAACATGATCTGGACCTGCGCAGAGCTCATTCACTTCTTCTCCCGCAACTTCACGCTCAAACCCGGCATGGTCATCATCACGGGTACGCCGGCCGGCACCGCCTGGTCGTCCGACGAGGAGCTTGGCGGCAAGGGCGTCACCCAGCCCGGCCTGGTGCCGGCGACCCGGTATTGTCTGCCGGGTGACGTGGTCGAATGCGAGATCGAAAAGATCGGCGTGTTGCGTAATCCGGTGGTGCAAGCCGGCGAAGCCGCGAGGTCAGTGTCGACCGCGGCCGAGTGAAGCAAAGTGAACAAAAAAGAGGGACGAAAATCGTCCCCATTTCGTTCAGGGAGGATACCACATGATGATTGGCAGATGCCTGATCGGCGCAACAGCGGCGCTTGCCGTTATGTTCGCCGTCACCGATGTCGGGCAGGCGCAGACATGGCCGACGCGAACTATCACGATGCTTGTTGCGTTTCCGCCGGGCGGGCAGGCCGACCTGGCCGCCAGGCCCGTCGCGGCGGCGCTGGAGAAAATCCTCGGCAAGTCGGTCGTGGTCGACAACCGCGCCGGCGCCGGCGGCATGATCGGCAATGCGGCGGCGGCGCGCGCCGAGCCGGACGGCCATACGCTCCTGATGGCGCTGTCCTCCATGGTGTTCCTGCCGGAGGCCGAGCGGCTCTACGACCGCAAGCCGTCCTACGAGATGGACCAGCTTGTGCCGATCGCGCGCGTGCTGGCTGACCCCGGCGTTCTCGGGGTGCGCAAGGATTCGCCCTACAAGTCGGTCGCCGACCTCGTCGCCGACGCCAAGAAGCGGCCGGGCCAGATTTCGTTCAGTTCCTCGGGCAACTACGGCGCCTCGCACGTGCCGTTCGAGATGTTCCAGCAGGCCGCCGGCATGCGGCTGCTGCATGTGCCCTACCGCGGCGGCGGGCCGGCGCTGACCGCCTTCCTCGGCGCCCAGGTCGACATTACCGCGCAGGCGCCGGGGGTGATCAACCCGCACGCCCGCGACGGCAAGGTTCGCCTCCTGGCGCACTGGGGCGGCAAGCCGACGCCGGAGCTCAAGGGCATTCCGACCATGATCGAACTCGGCTATCCGGGCGTCGAGTATTACATTTGGGCCGGGCTGTTCGCACCGAAGGGTACGCCCGCGCCGGTGATTGCCCGGTTGCGCGACGCGATGCGTGAGGTCATGAACAACCCGCAGGTCACAGGCATCTATGAAAAGGCCGGCAGCCCCGCGGCCTACATGGACCAGCCGGAATTTGCCGCCTTCGTCGAGGCGGATGCCAAGCGGCTCATCCCGGTGGTGAAGAAGATCGGCAGATTGGACGAGAAGAAATGAAAATTGGACTGTTCGACCACGTCGAGGCCGCGGACCGGCCGCTGTCAACGCTGTTCGACGAACGGCTTGTTTTCGCCCAGGCAGCGGACGAGGCCGGAATCTATTGCCTCCACGTGGCCGAGCACCACGCCACGCCGCTCAACATGGTGCCGGTGCCGGGCGTCTATCTTGGCGCTCTCGCCCGGGCCACCAAGCGGATGCGGCTCGGGCCGCTGGTCTATCTGCTGCCGCTCTATTCGCCGCTGCGGCTGATCGAGGAGATCAGCATGCTCGATCATATGAGCAACGGCCGGCTCGAGATCGGGATCGGCCGTGGCGTCTCGCCGTTCGAGCTCAAGTACCACAAGGTCGAGCACGAAGATTCGCGCGAGATTTTCATCGACGCCTACAAGTGTCTGAGTGCCGGCCTGACCACCGACACGCTCAGCTATTCGGGGCCGTACTACAAATATGACGATGTGCCGATCGCGATGCGGCCGTTGCAGCGCCCGCATCCGGCGTTCTGGTACGGCTCGTCCAATGCCATCGGCTCGACCTGGGCGGGCGAGCAGGGCATGCATTTCGTCAGCCTCGGGCCCACGCCGTTCGCCAAGGGCAATATCAACGCCTTTCGCGAGGCGCTCGCCAAGCGCGGCGGCCCGGCGCAGCCCAAGGCCGAGTTTCCGGGCGGCGTTGTCATCGGGGTGCAGCGCCACATTTTCGTGGCCGATACCGAGGCCGAGGCCGTCCGCTTCGCCAAGCCGGCGATGGAACTGCACCTGGCGCAGCTCAACTGGCTGCGCGATCGCCATGGCGTCACCGGGCTCACGTCGCGGCTCAATGTGCCGCGCGGCGGCACCTTCGAGGATTGCGTCGCCGACGGCTCGGTGATTGCCGGTACCCCGCAGCGGGTCTACGAGGAACTGGAACGGCAGGTGACGGAGCTTGGCGTGAACTATCTCCTCACCTATCTGTTCCTCGGCAACATGACGCTGCCGGACGCGCTGCGCTCGCTCGCTCTGTTCTCGACCGAAGTGATGCCCAAGCTCGCCCGGCTTTGAAACTGGCTGTGGCCGCACAAGACAGGGCCAGGCAGCGGCTTTTTCTTTCGGCCGAATTGTGCGAGATTTCGCCGAACCACGCGAGGTAACCACCATGACGCATGCCAGGGTCACCGGCGTCCGCAGCATCGAGCTCGGCGTTCGCGATCTTCACCAGTCGGCCGACTTCTACACCAAGATCTGGGCGCTCGAAGAGGTCTCGTCGGAAGGCGACTGCATCCATTTCCGCGCCACCGGCAACGAGCACCACGTGCTCACCATCCGCGAGCGGCCCAAGCCCAGCCTGCTCGGGGTGCATTTCGCCGCCACCGACCGGCTGGCGGTCGATCAATTGCGCTCCAAGGCGGAAGGCTACGGCGTCAAGGTCGGCGAGGCGACGCAGCTTCCCGGCAGCGCCGGTGGCGGGTACGGCTTCCACTTCGTCACGCCCGACGGGATGCCGATGAGCATTTCGTGCGATGGCGTCAAGCATCCCGACGCGGTCATCGACCGCTCGCGGCCGACCAAGATCAGTCATGTGGTGCTCAACAGCGCCAAGACCGACGACCAGGTGCCGTTCTTCATCGACGTGCTGGGCTTCAAGCTGTCCGACACCTCGCACATGATGGAGTTCCTGCGCTGCAGCGCCGACCATCACAGCATGGCGATCTTCCGCGCCAACGGCCCCTCGCTCAACCACGTCGCCTACGAGCTGCCGAACATCGACGGCTTGATGCGCGGCACCGGCCGGCTCAAGAAGAACGGCTTCGACATCGAGTGGGGCATCGGCCGCCACGGTCCCGGCAGCAACGTGTTCTCCTATTTCATCGAGCCGAACGGTTTCGTCGCCGAATACACCACCGAGCTCGACCAGCTCGATGACGCCACCCATGTGCCGCAAGGGCCCGAATACTGGGACAAGGTTTCGCCCACGCCGGACCGCTGGGGCACCGCTGGGCTGCCGTCGAACCGCATGCGCTTCGCGATGTCGGGCGGCATGTATCTCGGCGAAGAGCCGCCCGAGGGCGTGCGCTGCGAGGACGTCATCGGCCGCAAGCTCGGCTGACCCCGCCTGTGTCCCGGACACAGCGCGGCATGAAATGCTGCGCTGCTGATCCGGGACCGCAACAAACACCGACCTCTTTACGGTCCCGGGTCTGCAGCGCATCACAATCGTGCTGCGCTGCGCCCGGGACACTACACTGATATCCTAGGTTTTCCGTATGAGTAGCGACGACATCCCGTTCGACAAGCGCTTCGACCTGCCGCCCGGCCAGATCGAGGAAGCCGTACCCGGCGTGCGCCGTATCCTGTGCAACAATCCCGGGCCGTTCACCTACAAGGGCACGGTGTCCTACATCCTCGGCCGCGGTCGCGTCGCGATCATCGATCCAGGCCCGCTCGACGAGGCGCATGTTGCGGCGCTGCTCGATGCCGTTCGCGGCGAGACCGTGACGCACATCTTCGTCACCCACACTCACCGCGACCATTCGCCCGCGGCAGCGCCCGTCAAGGCCGCAACCGGCGCGCCGGTCTATGCCGAGGGCCCGCACCGCGCGTCGCGGCCGCTCAATGTCGGCGAGGGGCCGCGGCTCGACGGCGGCGGCGACACCGACTTCATGCCGGACCAGGCGCTAACCGACGGCGACGTCGTTGCGGGCGATGGCTGGGAGCTGGAAGCGGTGACAACGCCAGGCCACACCGCCAACCATATGGCATTTGCCTTGCGGGGAACCGGGATGATGTTTTCCGGCGATCACGTCATGGCGTGGTCGACGCCGGTGGTGGCGCCTCCTGACGGCGCGATGAGCGACTACATGGCGTCGCTCGAGAAGCTCACGCGACGCGCCGAGACGATCTATCTGCCGGGCCATGGCGGCCTGGTGCGCGATGCGCCGCAATTCGTGCAGCACTACATCCGCCATCGCAAGGCGCGCGAGACCTCGATCCTGCACCGGCTCACCGAGGGCGAAGCCGATATCCCCTCGATCGTGCAGGCGATCTACATCGGGCTCGATCCGCGGCTCACCAAGGCGGCCGGAATGTCGGTGCTGGCACATCTCGAAGATCTGGTGGCGCGCGGCGAGATTGTGACCGACGGTGCGCCCTCGATCGGCGGCACCTACCGCTTGCGCTGATCCGACTTGGCGGTTGGCGCGCCCTTCTTGGGCGGCGGCTCCTGCGGGGCGGGACGGGTCGCTTTCTGCTGCGCGATAGTGTCGTCGATCTCGTTCATCAGGCGGCGGATGCGCGCGGCGTTGGCGCCGAAATCGAAGCTGCCGTAGCGGGAGGATGAGCGGATGTCGATGCGCGCGCCGTCACCGTCGGTGCGAATGCGGACGATGACGTCGTCGCGGAATCCCATCACCGGCGTGCGGGCGACCGCTTCGATATGGCCCTCGCGACGTGCCTGCGGCGGGCGAGCGTCGACGATGCGCCATTTGCGCTTGTTGATCACCGTATAGGCGGCGTCGTAGGTCGCCTGCGGCGTGGCGTTGACGGTGAGCGGCCCGATGTCCGGGTAGGCCCGCCGTTGTTGCTCGGCCGAGTAGAGCCCCGCATAGGCGATCGGATTGGCACCGCGCGGCCGCACCCGCGCCAGTGCCTCGTAGCGCGGCGGGTCGAGCGGGTCGGTGGTGATGTCGTAGATCAACGGCAGATGGTAGGCGCGAACGGCGATAAACGCAGGATAGCCGAGCAGCAGCAGCGAGAGCGCCATTGCGGCAAGCGCGGCGCCCATCCCGGCGCGGCCCACCGACCAGATCGACACGAAAGCGGCAAGCGACAGCAGCAGCGCGATGCCGGCAATCGCCAGTGCGGCTCCGAAGGTCGCGATCGCCGGCTTCGCCTCGAGCATGCCGGACTGCACGACGATGGCCGCGAGGCCCGCCGCGGCGAGCGCGAAGAATGCCATGCGGCGCGCCCAGATCGCGAGCTGCGAAACCGGTTCTTCGTAAATGTGTCGGCGCGCCATTCGCGACCTTTACTCCGGCTTGCCCGCGCAGATGCGCTTGAGCGCTGCCCATTCCGCCGGGCTGAGCAGCGGACGGGTGGGGTCCGCGCCGGCCAGCGCATTGATGTGGATGACGCGGCTCGGCGTGTCGGGATGATCGAGGAAGAGCTTCGGTCCCGGATGGATGCCGGCGATCCGCGTCAGGATGACGCCCAGCGCGCGTGCATCGCCCCCGACCTTGCGCATCAAGCCGACGGCGTAGCTGTCCGCGGCCGCCTCGACTTCGCGCGAGTAGCTCGTCTGCAAGATGGCCTTGGCGGCAAAGATCACCGCGCCGCCGCCGACGAAATCGCCGAGCAGCATGCCGAACAGGAACGACAAGCCGGCTCCTTCCAGCACAGAGCGGTTGCTGTCGCGGTGAGCGACATGGCCGATCTCGTGAGACAGCACTCCGGCAAGCTCATCTGCACTCTCGGCTTTGTCGATCAACCCCTGGAAGACATAGACGCGGCCACCCGGCAGGGCGAAAGCGTTGGCTTCGTCCCGGCGCACCACGGCCGGATTGAGCGGTAAGGGGAGCGCGGCTGCCGCCTCGAGTTGGCCCATGAGCTTGTCGAATGCCGCGCGTCCCAGCTTTTCGCCATCGTTATTTCCGCATTCGAATGCGGCACCGGCGTGGCGGGTATCGAGCGTGCGGCGAATCTGGGCGTCGATCGCGGCGCCGAACTTGCGCTCGACCGAGTAAGGCACCAGCGGTGCAAGCCGGTTGGCGATTTCCGGCACCCCGAATACGGCGACCAGGAGCAGCGATATGGTTGCCGCGATGCTCCAGCCGATCACCTTGGCGCGATCGCGTCGCTCTGCCCGGCCGCTGCGATCGATCGGCGTCGACAACTCGTCGATGGCACCGGCGAGCCGCGGATCGCGGACCTCGAGCCGCGCCAGGATCGGGTTCCCGGTCTTGCCCAGTCGCAGCACGCCTTCCGGTGCCGACCGGCTCTCGATCTGGTCGTAGTGCCATTCGGCCAGAAGCCGGCCGTCGGCGGCACGGATGCGCAATCCGGTGGCGCCAAGCTCGACCGCGACCTCCCGGCGCGCGGCGGTGATGCCGTCAAAGAACGTGGCGGTGCCGGCTGCAACCATCGTGCGTCAGATCCCGCCCACGTTCAGCGCATCGGCGAGGCCCTCGCCGACAGGTGAACTTGGCTCGCCGGCGGCGGACACCCGATCGAGCACGGCGGTGTTGGCGACTTCAAGCGTGTCGACGACGCAGCGCCAGACGCCAAGCTTCACGGTCGCCTGATAGATGGTCGAATAACCGAGCGCCATCGCCACGTACAGGCCGATGGCGGCCGTGGTGGCAAATATCTCGCCGAGGATGGTGACGTTATCGCCGACGATGGCGCCAATGACGACGGCGCCGATCGAGCCCACCACGATACCGGCCATGGTCCACAGAAACGCATACCAGAGGAAGCGGAGGTAGATGCCGTAGATCCGCCCGGTGCGCAGCTTCGAGGTGACGACGATGTCGCCGAAGCGCAGGCCCGACGCCCACCACCGCAAAAACATGGCGTGAAAGATCGGATAGAGCAGCAGCAGCGACAGCAGCAGCCAGAGCAGCGTCAGGAGCAGGTAGAGAGTTGCGGCGGCGATGCCATTGGCGACCAGCCAGGTCAGCAGCGCCTCGTTGCCGAGGCCGCCGAGACTGCCGAGCGTCGTCCAGTCGACACTGGCGAAAGTCGCCACGAGCCCGACGGTCAGCGGCACGACGGCCAGCACCCACAGCAGAATGCCGCGCAGCAGGAGCCGCGATGCGCTGCCGTCGAACCGGCCGGGCTGATTGCCGAAGAAGGTGTGGCGCATCTTGAATCGCTCGAGCCGCGCCTGCGCCGCCGGGAACGCCAGGCCGAGCGTCAGGATGGTCAGGCTCCACCAGAACAGCGCGCAAATTGCGTAGCGCCAGGCCGAGCCGGTCTGGTGAAAACGTATGCCGCGGAACACGGTGCGGGTGAGCCGGTAACGCCGCGCCCGATAGATCGCATAGTGACCGAGCAGTGTGAGCAGCACGAAGCTGAGAAGGCCCGACGTGTCGCCGATCACTCCGCCGCCGAGCGCGACGATGAAGAACACCGAGTAGAGCGGGACCAGG
>JBFXEX010000129.1:9646-15896 GCA_050179645.1 Xanthobacteraceae bacterium
GGTGCGCGTCGGCAGAGCGATTACGCCGCGGCGCTCGGCAGGATGTAGTCCTTGAACCGGCTGCGCAGTTCGGTCTTGAGAATCTTGCCGGTGGCGGTGTGCGGAATCTCGTCGACAAAGGCGACGTCATCCGGCATCCACCAGTTGGCGATCTTGCCGCGCATGAACGCGAGAATCTCCTCCCGCGTCGCCGTCTGGTCCTTTTTCAGCACGACAACCAGCAACGGCCGCTCGTCCCATTTTGGATGGCGTACGCCAATTACCGCCGCTTCAGCGACCTTGGGATGGCCGACCGCCAGGTTCTCCAGGTCGATCGAGGAGATCCACTCGCCACCCGACTTGATCACATCCTTGGCGCGATCGGTAATCTGCATGTAGCCGTAACGATCGAGGGTCGAGACGTCGCCGGTATCGAAAAAGCCGTCCTTGTCGAGGATCGGAACACCTTCTTCCTTGTAGTAGGCGTGCGCGACGGCGAGGCCGCGCACCTTGAGCCGGCCGTATGTCTTGCCGTCGCGCGGCAACTCCCTGCCGGCATCGTCGGTGATTTTCATCTCGACGCCGAACGGCGGATGGCCCTGTTTCACCTGCACGTCGAGGCGCTCTTCGGCGCCGAGCCTGGCGTATTCCGGCTTAAGCGAACCGAGCGAGCCGAGCGGACTCATCTCGGTCATGCCCCAGGCGTGGCAGACCTCGACGCCGTAGACCTCCTGGAACGTCTTGGTCATGGCGCGGGGGCACGCCGAGCCGCCGATCACCACTTTCCGCAGATGCGGCAGCTTGGCGCCGGTCGTTTCAAGATGCTGCAGCAGCATCAGCCAGACCGTCGGCACCGCGGCCGAGAACGTCACCCGGTAGTCGTTGAGCAGTTCGTAGATCGACTGTCCATCGAGCTTGGCGCCCGGCATCACCATCGTGGCGCCTGTCATCGGGGTGGTCAGCGCGAGCCCCCAGCAGTTGGCGTGGAACATCGGCACCACCGGCAGCACCACGTCGCGGCAGGCAACGCCCATGGCGTCGGGCGCCATCGCCATCATGGAATGCAGCACGTTCGAGCGGTGCGAGTAGATCACGCCTTTCGGATTGCCGGTGGTGCCGGAGGTGTAGCACATGCCGGCGGCGGTCTTTTCGTCGAAGCTCTTCCAGGCGAAATCGCCGTCGACCTCGCCGATCCAATCCTCGTACGGCACGGCGTTCTTCAACGATGTCGCCGGCATGTGGGCGGCGTCGGTCAGCACGACGTAGCGCTCGATCGTCGGCAGCTTGTCGGCGAGCTTTTCCAGAAGGGGCACGAAGGTGAGGTCGGTCATCATCACGCGGTCCTCGGCGTGGTTGATGATCCAGACGATCTGCTCGGGGAACAGCCGCGGGTTGACGGTGTGATAGATCGCACCGATCCCCATGATGCCGTACCACGCCTCGAGATGGCGCCAGGTGTTCCAGGCGAGTGTCGCGACCCGGTCGCCAAGCTTGACGCCATCCCGCTCGAGCCGCTGCGCAACCTTGAGGGCGCGGCCACGCAGCGCGATGTAGTCCGTGGTGTGGATCGGCCCTTCCACCGACCGCGAGATGACCGCGCGCTCGCCGTGGTTGGCGGCGGCATGGTCGATGACGCGATGGCACAACAGCGGCCAGTCCTGCATCAGCCCAAGCATTGGAGATTTCCTCGATAAAGATGGTTTCGCGAGCTTTTTGGTAAAGACTACCGTTGCGTCCGGTTGCATTCAACAACCCGACCGCCCGCCAGCAGCCGTCGGCCACGGGCGCTGAAAGTTGCTGCGGCGGCGCTCAGAACCGGTCCAGTCGGAAGCGGGAAACGTCGTGCGGAGTCGTTCCGTCCAGCGCGAGCTCACACAGAATTTCGCCGATCGCCGGCGCGAACTTGAAGCCGTGCCCGGAGCACGGTGATGCCACGATGATATGCGAAGCGCCCGGTAGGCGATCGAGAATGAAATCGCCGTCCGGCGTCATGGTGTAGAGGCAGGTGCGGGCATCCGTCATCGTGCCGTTCGCGGCGGGCAGGTAGTCGGCAACAAGCGCACGGATCAGCGCCTCGTCCGCGGGCGAAACCGCGCGGTCGTATGTTTCGGCATCGACGGTCTCGTCGCGGTGGTGATGCTTGGCGACCTTCACGCCGAAGCCGCCGTGCGGCGGGATGCCGTAGTGCATGCCGTGGCGACTCTCGACCAGGAACACCGGGAAGCGTCCGGGCGCGAACGGCGTCGCGTCCGTCGGTGTGAACCAGCCCGTCACCTGTCGCGTCACCCGCAGCGGCAGACTTGGCACCAACGTGGATGTCCATGGCCCCGCCGCGACGATGGCCTGTTGCGCCGTCACGATGCCGCGATCGGTCGCGACCCGCACGCCCGCGCCATGCGGTTCGATCGACTGTACCGTCTCGCCGCTGCGAACTTCGGCGCCAGCAGCGATTGCCAGCGAAACGAAAGCGGTGAGCGCGGGCTCGACGTCAAGAAACCCACCGTCCAGCTGCACCACGCCGACGACGTCGCTCGGGAGCCTGAATGCTGGAAACCGCGCCATCAGCGCATCGGCATCGAGCACCTCGTGGCGCAAGCCGTGGCGCTGCGCCGAGGCCAGCGTGCCGCGCACCAGGACGCCGTCGGGCGGTCCGATCTCGGCGATGCCGGTGACGTGCATCAGCGGCCGTCCGGCGGCGGCTTCGAGCTCGCGCCAGAGTTCGTAGGCGCGGCGCACCAGTGGCACATACGAAGGATGCTCGAAATAGCCGAGCCGGATGACGCGGGTCAGGCCGTGCGACGAGCCGCGGTCGTGCCCGGGCGGGTAGCGGTCGAGCCCGAGCACCCGCGCGCCCCCCCTCCGCAAGGCGATAGAGTGTGGCACAGCCGGTCGCTCCAAGTCCGCAGACGATGACGTCGAAGTGAGCCATGAGCTTGTCGTAGCAGGTTGTTAAAAATAGGTCATTCCGCAGCCGGCCACCGATCTCGGGCTTGCCCGAGATCGGCGCTTGATCTGCCCAAGTCGGCGACAGCCGACTTGGGTGGCCGGAGCCCGGAATCCAAAATTTCAAGACGAGGGCATGGATTCCGGATAGCCGCTTCGCGGCTTCCGGAATGACGCCGGAAAATCTGCGGAAAAGGAGCATGCGGCGAACACATGCGATAAATCAAGATCGCGGGCCGCAGCGGCTGGCACCATGCGGCATCGATTTGCTTTACGGGTAACGCCTTGCGCCTCGCAACTCTGCAGACCTTGCTCCGGCCGGTATTGGTAGCGTGGCCCCTGCTTGGCCTGATTGTCGGGCTTGCGGCGCAGCTTGCCGGCTGGCCGCAGGCGTCGGGCCCGATCTGGGCGGCCGCGACCGTGCCGGTGCTGGCCGCATTGCTGATCGAGATCGTCGTCAGCCTGCGGCGCGGCGATGTCGGCCTCGATATCGTCGCCGCGCTGTCGATGGCCGCCGCGCTCACCTTCGGCGAGTATCTCGCCGCCGCCGTGGTGGCGCTGATGTATGCGGGCGGGCAGTATCTGGAGAGCTTCGCCGAGCGCCGCGCCAGCCGCGAAATGACGGCGCTGCTCGCCCGCGTGCCGCGCAGCGCCATGCGCTACCGCGAGGGCCAGCTCGAGGAGGTGCCACTCGACCTCATCGCGCCCGGCGACCGGCTGGTGATCCGCAAGGGCGACGTTGTCCCGGTCGATGGCGCGGTGGTGGAGGGGGTCGCCATCCTCGATCAGTCGGCGCTGACCGGCGAAGCCATGCCGGTGAAGCAGGCCGCGGGCGGCAGCGTGATGAGCGGCTCGACCAATGCGGGCGAGGCATTTCACCTGACGGCGCTGCGTAGCGCGGCGGAGAGCACCTATGCGGGTATCGTCCGCCTGGTCGACGCTGCGCAGCGCTCGCGCGCGCCGATGTCGCGGATGGCGGACCGCTACGCCATGCTGTTCCTGATTGCCACCGTCGCGCTCGCCAGTGCCGCCTGGCTGTGGAGCGGCGATCCGATCCGCCTGGTGGCAGTGCTGGTGGTGGCGACGCCGTGTCCGCTGATTCTAGCGGTGCCGGTGGCAATCGTGTCGGGCCTGTCGCGCGCCGCCAAGCACGGCATTCTGATCAAGGGCGGCCGGGCGATCGAGACACTGGCAGGTGTGCGCGCACTGGTCATCGACAAGACCGGTACGTTGACCCATGGCGAGCCGCGCCTGGTCTCGATCCGGACCTTCGCCGACACCCCGGCCGACGAGGTGTTGCGGCTTGCGGCCTCGCTCGATCAGGTGTCCCCGCACGTCATTGCGCAGACCATCGTCGCCGAGGCGCACCGGCGTGGCGTTGCGCTCTCGGTTCCAGCCGGGGTGGTGGAGACGCCGGGCGAAGGAGTCGAAGGCGAGGTCGACGGCCACCGCGTGGCGGTCGGCGGCCTGCGTTTTGTCAGCCGGCGGGTGGCGCCGTCGCCGGGCTCGCAATTGCAGTCGCGGCGCACGCCGGGCGCGGCCGGCGTCGCGGTCGGCATCGACGGAAGGCTCGCGGGCCTCCTGGTGCTCGAGGATGCGCTGCGTAGCGGCACAGAGGCGTTGCTGACAAACCTCCGAGCGCAGGGTGTCGAGCGCATCGTGCTCGCCACCGGCGACCGCCGTGACGTCGCCGAGCGGTTGGCGCGCGGGCTGTCGATCGATGCCGTCCGCGCCGAGCTCACGCCGGATCAGAAGACATTGGTGGTGCTGTCGGAGCGCAAGAACGGCCCGGTGATGATGATCGGCGATGGCGTCAACGATGCGCCCGCATTGGCCGCGGCCGATCTCGGCGTGGCGATGGGTGCGAAAGGCGCGGCCGCGTCCGCCGAAGCCGCCGATGTGGTGCTGCTGGTCGATCGGCTCGACCGCATCCTGCCGGCGCTCAAGATCGCGCAGAGGTCGCGGTTCATCGCGCTGGAAAGCGTCGTTGCCGGCATCGGACTCTCCGTCGCCGGCATGATCGCGGCGGCGTTCGGACTGATTTCGCCGGTGCAGGGTGCGGTGTTGCAGGAGCTGATCGACGTGGCGGTGATCCTCAATTCGCTGCGTGCGCTCTACGACCGCCCGATAGATGGCGGTGCGTCAAGCTGAGCTCTGATACGAGGCACTACTCTGCAGATGTGTCCCGGGCGCAGCGCAGCGGCGCAGCCCTTCGCTGCGCTGGTGCGCTGCAGACCCGGGATCGTAACGGATACCGCCTTCGGGAAGGTCCCGGATCAGCAGTGCAACGTTCCGCTCCGCTTCACGCTGCACTGCGTCCGGGACACAGGTTGTTGGTGCCGTATGCCAATGAAAATGCCCTCTCCCGCGAACGGGAGAGGGCTTCAGACGACCCGGCACCACCATCGTTTTATTCAGATCAGCCGGCCTTGCGGAACTGTTCGGCCGGCTGATTGTCCAGCACCAGCAGGGCCGATGCGGTGTTGGAGATCGGAATGTGATAGTTGCCGTGGACCTTGGAGACGGCGCCGGTCAGCGCGCCGCGCATGGCAATCCAGTTGAGCAGCTCGACGCCCTGCGAACCCGCGGCCTCGACGATCTGCAGGCTGGAATAGCGCGCCAGCGCCTGCGGGTCGCTGACCAGCTTGTCGAGGCACATCAGGTCGAAATCCTTGTTGATGAAGCCGGCGCGCTCGCCGTCGAGCTGGTGCGACAGCCCGCCGGTGCCGAGCACCAGCACGTTGACGTCGGCGTCGTACGACTCGATGGCGCGGCCGATCGCCTGGCCGAACTTGAAGCAGCGCGCCGGCGACGGCAGCGGATGCTGCACGGTATTGATCGAGATCGGAATGGTGCGCACCGGCCGCGCATTCGGCTCGGGCCACAACAACGCGTGCGGGATCGTGAAGGCATGATCGACCAGCATCTCCTGGCAGATCGTGACGTCGAACTCGTTTTCGACCAGTTGCTCGATCAGGTGCCAGGAGAACGCCGGATCGCCCGGATAGGGCTGCGCTACCGGCAGCCCCCAGCCTTCATCGGCGTGCTGGTACTCCTTCGCGGCGCCGACCGCAAAGGTCGGCATCTTGTCGAGGAAGAAGTTGAGGCCGTGGTCGTTATAGAGCACCACCACGACGTCCGGCCGCACCTGCCGCAGCCACTCGTGCGCCTTGCCGAAGCCGCCGAAGAACGGCTGCCAGTATGGATCGTTCTGCAGTCCCTTGGCGATCGCATTGCCGATCGCCGGGACGTGGGTCGTGCCGATGCCGCCAACAATTCGTGCCATGATCACCTTCCCGCCGCTTGCAGCTTTTCCTTGAAATCCTTC
>JBFXEX010000130.1:0-15849 GCA_050179645.1 Xanthobacteraceae bacterium
CCGCCGCCCATGTCACCGCGCTGATGCGTGGGTAGGACAACGCCGCTCGCATTTGCGCTGTGTGCCGACTATCTCCATCCTGTCGATCTGAGTCGCCACATCCGGACCTGCATCATGGCCGATACCCCCGGTTCCGACGTCAAGAACCTGCCCTTCGAGAAGGCGATCGAGGAGCTTGAATCCATCGTCAAGCGGCTCGAAGAGGGCAAGGTGCCGCTGGAGGAATCCGTCGCCATCTACGAGCGCGGCGAGGTGCTGAAGCGCCGTTGCGAAGAGCTGCTGCGGCAAGCCGAAGCCCGCGTCGAGAAGATCACGCTCGATGCCAGCGGCAAGCCTGGCGGCACCGAACCGCTCGACGTCGGCTAACGGTTCTAGTTCGAAGCTCTCTCCGTTCGTCCCCGCGAGAGCGGGGACCCGGCACCATAACGCCGAATGCGTTGTCCTGGGTTCCCGCCTTCGCGGCAACGAACGGGGAAAGAGGTCGCATCAACTCGAAAAGGATCGGCCCCGGTATGCTCGGCCGCCCGAGGACCTCACGCGGTCTTGCGATAAACCAGCAGCGATTTGAAATCGTCGAGGCGTTCGACCGGCTGCTCCTTCTCCCAGGCGGCGATGACCGGTTGCGCTTTATCGAAGTCCTTCGAGCCGCTGTAGAAGAGGATATGGCCGGCCCGCCGGGTCTTGGCAGTGAACAGGTCGAGCAGGCGACGATCGGAAAGGCCGCCATATTCGGCACTCGTCGTATTAGGCGAGGCGAATTCACAGAGATGAAACAAGTTAACGACGTCGAAGTCGGGGAGCAGCCGCGCGTTGGTCAGGTAGATATCACCGAAATAGGTCAGATAGGACTTGGCCAGGGGCGCATTCTCGATCACCAGCGAGACGTATTCGTCGTATTCCTCCTTCGAGGCCGTTATCGCGAACACCACGTTGCCGGCCCCGAGTTCCGCTTGCCGGCGCCCGATCACGTGATGAGTGCCGGTGCCGAAATGATAGATCAGCTTGTTCCTGAGGGCCGCCCCTTCGACCCATTCGTTGAAATGTACGTCGCAGGGGCAGACATCCGGATGCAGTCCCCACTGCTCGCCCCAGTAGTTCATCTTCAGCATGGGTTCGTCCTCTCCGGTTTGATCACGCCGTCGCTTCCGCCAGAGCACCCGGGCGCACCGTTCGGCCCGAGACCGGCGATCCCATCATCTCAAACACGCGCTGGTGCGGCTCAGCACCGGCGACCGCACGACCGGTCGAAATCACGATGGTGTCCGGCAGCCTTTCGGACAGCAAGGCATACAGCTGCCGCGCCTCCGGTTCCTCCAGTGTCGATACCGCCTCGTCGAGCAGCAGGATGGTCGGGCGATAGACCAGTGCGCGAACGAACCCGGCGCGCTGTTGTTCACCACCCGACAGCACGGCGTTCCACTCGGCTTCCTCGTCGAGCCGATCGACCAAGTGCCCGAGGCCAGCCGCAACCATCGCGTCGCGCAGGGTAACGTCGTCAACCTGCTCGGTCAGCAGCGGATAGTTCAGCGCCTGCCGCAACGAGCCGAGCGGAAAATACGGCCGCTGCGGCAAGCCGAGGACGCGGGTGCCGCGCGGCAACCGTATCTGGCCCTCGCCGAGCGGCCAGGTGCCGGCAAGGCCGCGGAACAGGCTCGACTTTCCAGCCCCCGACGGACCGCTCACCAGCAGCCGGTCGCCGGCTGCCAGTTTGAGCGACGGTACCGAGGCAATCGGCGCGCCGTCCGGCAGCCTGACCACCAGATCCCGAATCGACATTTCATCGCCCGGCACCGGTGCGATATCGATCGACGCGCCGGCCAAGCCGGGGCGATCGATCTCGGCCATCGCGGCTTCGAACTGCGCCACGCGGTTCATCACCGCCCGCCATTCGGCGATCTTGGCGTAGGACGTGATGCAGAAGGCGAACGCGCTTTCCACCTTCTGGAACGCCAGCGACGCCTGCATCAGGACGCCGAGCGAAATGGCACTCACCAGATAAGCCGGCGTGACGATCAGCGCCGGGAAGACGGTGGAGACGTGGTAGTAGCCGAAAATAAAGCCGTTGAGGCCGTTCTGCCGGTTCACCAGTGCAACCCAGTTGCGCACCAACGACGTAAACCGCCGTCGCAGTTCCGAACGCTCCACCGCCTCTCCACCCATCAGCGCCACGGCGTCGGCGTGATCGGTGACCCGGGCAAGCGCGAAGCGGAAGTCGGATTCGTAGCGCTGCTGGCGGAACTGCAGCGGTATCAGCGGCCAGCCGATGAAATGCGCGACGACGGTCCCGAGCGCCGCATAGCCGATCGCCAGCAGAACCAGATAGCCGGGAAACGCCAGATCGACGCCGAACAGCGGCAGCGGTGCGATCAACGAAATGCCCCACAGAATCCATGCGAAGGACAACAGCGACACGATGCTCTGGAGGAAACCGGTGCCCAATTCGTGGGTGCGCTGAATGAACAGCAGGACATCGTTGCCGATGCGCAAATGGATATTGTCGATGCTCTGATCGACGAAGCGGATGCGATAATGGCGGCCCTCCGCCATCCAGAGTGCGACATATCGCTGCGTCATCCACTCGCGCCAGCGGATGATGAGGGTCTGGCCGAACCAGTACTGTCCCATCCCCGACAGGATCGCCCCGATCGTAATCACAACGAAGACAAGCAATGCGCTGCGGACCTCGGTACCGTTGCGGATTTCAATGGCATTGAAAAACGATCTATTCCATTCATTCATCTTGACGGCGACAAAAACGACGAACAACTCGGAACCGATCACGCCGGCAAGCAGGCTGCACGCCCGCCAGCGGTCCTGCGACCGGAAATACGGCAGTGCGAGGCGCAAAAACGTCTGGAGCGCGCTCAGGACATTCTTCATGGGCCTTCACTCGACACAAAGGTCAGTCATAGTCATGGATGACCCGGTTAGCGATGATTGGACCACGCCGCCCGACCGGATGAAGGCGTGACGCCGCAGAGTTCCGTCAAGGAGTATCAAATGACCTTCTCTCCCCACAAGGACCCGGCACCCGGCGATGCCCGCGCAGCCGACGCCATCGACCTCGTCGTGGTGCCGCGCAGCGTCGACCTTGGACACCTGTCGGTCCGTCGCGCGCTGCCGCACGTCAAACGCCGCATGGTCGGGCCTTTCATTTTCTTCGATCATTTCGGGCCGGCGGAATTCCACGAAGGCGCCGGCATCGACGTGCGGCCGCATCCGCATATCGGCCTTTCGACCGTAACGTTTCTGTTCGACGGCGAAATCATACACCGCGACAGCCTGGGCAGCGACGTGCCAATCCGGCCGGGCGCGGTCAACTGGATGACGGCCGGCCGTGGCATCGTCCACTCCGAGCGTACCGCTCCCGACCATCGTGCAGGCGGCGAAACGCTGCACGGCTTGCAGCTGTGGGTCGCCCTGCCCGCGGCGCACGAGGAGATCGAGGCGGGCTTCGCCCACCACGAGGCAGACAGCCTCCCCACCCTCGACGCGGAGGGCAAAACCATCCGCCTGATCGCCGGCAGTCTCTATGGCTTGAAATCGCCGGTGCCGACGCTGTCAGAAACCATCTTCGCCGATGTGCAACTGACAGCCGGTGCCGTCCTGCCGATTGATGCTGATACAGAAGAACGGGCAGTTTACGTCGTCTCGGGCGAAGTCGACATCGCCGGCGACCGCTTCGGAGCCGGCCAGCTTCTGGTCCTGCGTCCCGGGGATGCGATCAGCGTCAGCGCTCCTGTCGATACCCGGATCGCGCTGGTCGGCGGCGCGGCGATGGACGGCCCGCGCCACATCTGGTGGAATTTCGTCTCCTCCCGCAAGGAGCGGATCGAGCAGGCGAAGGCCGATTGGAAAATGGGACGTTTCGATACCGTACCGGGCGACGAGAAGGAGTTCATCCCGCTGCCGGACTGACGGCGGCTCCAACGTTCGGGATGAATTCAGATTTGAAGCAGTGTCCGTCATTGCGAGGAGCGTAAGCGACGAAGCAATCCACTCTTCTCAAGAAGCTGGATTGCTTCGCTTCGCTCGCAATGACGCAGGGCTACAACAAGCGCCAGGCGCGCAGTTCCACGAGCCTCGCCTTTCGCTCCGCCGTGGCCACCGCGATCGTCTTGTTGAGCCACGCAAGCTTGCCGTCGCCGGTCTCGAACCGCATGACGGTGCGGAAGAAGTAACTTTCAGGGTCCACCTCCTCGCCGCGCGCGAGCCTCGCCATCACCTCCGGCGGACCATGGCGAAGACCCTGGCTCAGCACCTGGATAATGCCGCCGCCCTGCTCCTTGATCGCGTAGCGCGCATCGAGTTCGAGGACGCCGTCGCTGCGCAGGATTTGCCAGTCGGCGCCGCCGATCAGTTCGCCGCGCATCGCCGGCCCTTCGAACGAGCCGGTCCCGATATAGACCACGCGGCGCTCGCCCAACGGCCCCGTCCCCAGCGAGATGAGTTCGCCGACCTCGGCCGAGAGGTTGAACAGAAATTCAAATTTCAGCATGCCCGGTTCCTCGCCTGTCGCTGGTTGGCGGTCATCCTCGGTCGGGCGTGGCCCCATGGCAACCGGATCGGGGAACCGGCAATCAAGCTGAAAATGCCGTGAGAAACGTTGTGTCAGCGGCGGGGCGAGCTTACCTTGACCGGTCAGGTGGCGTCTTCCGCGTAGACGGGCATTGATCGGCGACGTCCCGAAACGGAATGGAGAGCGTTCGTGATCGCGAGAGTGATCGTTGCGGCGATCATCGGCATCGGAATGACGGTGCCCGCGTCGGCTCGCAATTACTACGTGGTGCAGGACGTCAAGACGCACAAGTGCAGCGTGCTGCCGAAGAAGCCCAAGAGCAAGAAGGTGGTGCTGGTGAAAGGCAGCACGATCTACAAGAGCCGAGCGGAAGCCAATTCCGCCCTGCGGACGTTTTCGGTCTGCAAGTCCTGAGCCGGCGGAATTCGCTGCGCAGCGCTTCAGGACACGGCTTCGCTGCGCAGGAAGGCGGCGATCTTGCGGTTCGCCTGCAGCTCGGTCAGATCGTCGGCCGACGGCAGTTGCGGCTTGTCACGCGCGGCATTCACCATGCAGAGAAATCCCAGCGGCTCGCCGCGGGTGGCGCGAAACTGGTGCCAGGTCATCGGCGGTACCGTAACGAGGTCGTGGGTTTCGATCGGCCGGACCTCGTTGCCGACCAGGCAGTGGCCGCGCCCGCGCAGGATCATGACCGCGTGCATGTGTTCATGCCGTTCCAGCGTCGAGAACCCGTCCGGCGCCACTTCAAAGTAGCGCAGTTCGCCGTGCAGTTCCGGATCTGAGAACAGAACCTGCCGGGTGATGGACTTGAACAGCGCACGATCGTCCTCCTTGTAGGGGCGCTCCTCCACGCCTTCCCACCGGTATTTCTGCGCCCGGCGGTGGATCGTTCGACCATGGTCCATGGCGACGCCTGCCTCATTGTCCATATTTGTATCCGTGGACCTCGGCGACAAAGGCCGCGGTCGCTTCAACGAGGTGCTCGCGCGCTTCGAGTAGATTGCCGCCAATCAATAACATGACGTCTGGACCGTAGAATTCAAGCATCTCGGGGACGCGATCGCGCGTCATGCCGCCGGCCGGCACCGGCATGCAGGGGCGCAGTCCAGCATGCTCCGCCAGCGCCGCCTGCGCCAGCGTCCGGCAGGTTTCCGGCGAGTAGCCGAAGCGGCCGCCATGATTGGGAAACACCACAGCGTCCGCCCCCACGACCCGAAACAGCTTCCCCAGGAGACAAGGTGGGGCAATGCGCGCCGCTCCCGCCATGCTCGGATGGGCGATGAAAGCAACGCCAGGATGGTCTCTCACCAGGCGATGAAAGTTGGCGAGGCCGGCGACCATCGGCGCAATCAGCACCGTCTCGATGCCAGCATCGACCGCGCACGCGATCTGCCGCTGCATGCTGGCGAGATCGCCGGAGAGGCTTGGCGCATACTGCGCCGGCGCGCCGCTCCGCTTGACCGAGCGTAGCCTCGCGGCGACTGCGTTGACCCGCGCGGCGAACGGCGAATACGCCTGATCGGCCAAGCCGTGATCGTCCTTGATGTAGTCGATGCCACCCTGCGCAAAGCGGGCGGCGAGATCGGCAAGTGCGGCCGCCGGTAGTCCCTGCGGTTTGAGCGCCGAGCAGGAAAGTGCGCGGACACCTGCTCCCGCTCGCGCGCGCAATCCCTGCACGCCATGACGCGGACCGCCAAGCGACAAGCCCAGCGCAGGCGGCAAGTCGACATCCCACAGGACAATATCGTCATGCAGCGAGCTGTTGCCGAACAGAATGTTCAGCAGTTGACCGGGGTCGTCATCGACGGTCGCCATGGCCAGCGATACGGCGACCTCGAATGTGCCCGGCTCCACCTCATGGATGGCCTCCACTCGCCCGACGATTTCGTTGCGGACGAAGTCGTCCGAGATCGCCGCCAGTGGCATCTCCACGCTCTGCTCGACCGCCAGCGCATCGGCCCGCGCGTGGATTGAACGCGCGTCACAGCGGATGCGATAGATGGCTCGTAAGCGCGGATGCACCGTGGTTCGACCGGCTGATGGAGACGGCCGGCCGTTCTTAGTATCCAATCGCCCGACGATCAAACGAGCCGAGCGCCGGCCTGACAGGCCGCCAGACCCGCCGGCGAACCAGCTCGGTCACGCAAATGGCCATGGCCAGCAGGCCAACCGCAGCGAGCCCCAGCAGGAATGCGCCACACAGGACGACGAGGATGAGCCCGGCAAAGCTCAGGACCAGCAGCGGCCGCAATCCGCCGGCGGTGCCGCTGGAGGGCATCAAATCACGCGCCGGCGGCAGGCGGAGGACCGGTCGCGTGGCACGCTTGCGATCGAGGATGAAATTGTCGTTGGCGGCTTTGCCCCAGGACGGACACGGTCGTTGAAACATCGCTCTTTCGCTGCGATTGGACCAAATTGGCTTGGCTGCTGAAGCCTTATCTGCAGTCAGCCGAGAACTAAAGAGAATTTTCCACCAAGCATAACCGATTCACGCCTATGCACAGGCAAGCTGCCGCACCGAGTGTCGCGGTTCAGACGTCCGCATCATTCTTGGCCGCGAGTCCGAAATGCGGGCTTCTTAACCAAAGCCAAACTAGATCAATAAGTTGCTAGTGTCCTTTCGATTCCGAAGTTCGCAGATGAACGCGCCGGAGAATGATGCGAACTTCGGAATCCGGAGACTGCCTCACCATCGTTCGCCCGCCGGCTTTCCTTCGAGGACCTCGCCGATGCGGGCACGCGTGGCCGGGGTCGTGCCTTCGGGCAACGCATCGGCGGCGAAGAAACCGTGCGCAATAATTTCGTGGTTCGGAGCCGGCGTTCTCACCTGCCGGAAATGGCGCACCACGAACAATGCGACATGGTCGCGCCGGGAAGCGCGGCGGTTGAAAAAGATGCCGTGCAAGACGGGCGGGTCGGTGAGTTGGATACACCCCTCCTCCAGCAGTTCGCGGGCAAGCGCATCGAGCAGCGTCTCGCCAGCCTCGACACCCCCGCCCGGCAGGTGCCAGCCTGACACGTAGCTGTGCTTGACGAGAAAAATCCGGCCTTCGCGGTCCAGGACCAGGGCCCGCACGCCGAGCGTCATCCCACGGGCAAACCGCCAGTAGAAATGCATGACGCGCCGGAGCGCTGGTTCAAATGCCTGGCGGGTGCGCTCGAGCAAATCCGGCCCCATTAGTCCAAGGGCAGAAAGGCCATCAACAACGGCTTGTCAAAGGGGCTACTTTCCCGTTTAGAATAAATCTAAAGTGATCCGCGGGTCGGTTCCCGCAAGAGGCAGCATTGAAACGCTTCAGCGATCTCACCGAGCAGGAAGTCCTGGCGCTTGCCATTACCTCCGAGGACGAGGACAGCCGCATCTACCGCGGGTTCGCGGTTGGATTGCGCGACAATTTTGCCGCCTCCGCAAAGGTCTTCGACGAGATGGCCGAGGAGGAAGTGCGCCACCGCAACATGCTGATCGATCTCTACCAGCGGCGGTTCGGCGACTACCTGCCGCTGATCCGACGCCAGGACGTCAAGGGCTTCATGCGGCGCAAGCCGCTCTGGCTGGCGCCGCATTTGAGCATTGAGGAAACCCGGAAATACGCCGAGCAGATGGAGTTCGAGGCCGAGCGATTTTATCGCAAGGCGGCCGAATCGGCGCGCGATGCCTCGACCCGCAAGCTCTTGATGGAGCTCGCCGAGATCGAGGCACAGCACGAGGATCTGGCGCACAAGCTCGGCGCCCAAGTCAGCAAGACCGAGCGCGTTGACGAAGAGGAAACGGCGCGGCGAATGTTCGTGCTGCAATACGTGCAGCCGGGCCTGATCGGGTTGATGGACGGCTCGGTCTCGACGCTTGCGCCGCTGTTCGCTGCCGCATTCGCCACCCACAGCACGTGGGAGACCTTCCTGGTGGGGATGGCGGCGTCCGTCGGCGCCGGCATTTCCATGGGCTTCGCCGAAGCGCTCTCGGACGACGGCTCGCTCACCGGGCGGGGCGCCCCGGTGATGCGGGGCGCGGTGAGCGGGATCATGACCGCCATCGGCGGCCTCGGCCACACCCTCCCCTACCTCATCCCGGACTTCTGGACCGCGACCGTCGTGGCGATCCTCGTGGTCGTGATCGAGTTGGTGGCGATCTCATATATCCGCCACCGCTACATGGACACGCCGTTCCTCGCGGCCACTTTTCAAGTTGTGATTGGCGGCGTTCTGGTGTTTCTCGCGGGCATCCTCATCGGCAGCTCGTGAATGACCACCTATGTCCTGGCGCACCTGTCGGACCCGCATCTCGGCCCGCTCCCTCGTCCGCGCCTCATCGAACTCGCCGGCAAGCGCGCGATCGGCTACCTCAACTGGTGGCGCAAGCGCGGCCGCATCCATCAGGGCGCAATCCTGCGGCGGATCGTCGGCGACCTGAAGGCGCAGGTCTACGACCACATCGCGGTGACGGGCGACCTCGTCAACATTTCACTGCCGGGCGAATATGCCCCCGCCCTCGCCTGGCTGGAGTCGCTCGGCCCGCCGCAGGACGTGACGCTCGTTCCCGGCAACCATGACGCTTATGTCTGGGCGGCGGCGCGGTATCCGCAGAGCCAATGGGGCGGCTATTTGCGCGGCGACAACACCGGCTGCGCCGAGGCGGCGAACGGGCCGGTGTTTCCTTTTCTGCGCCGGCGAGGTCCGCTAGCGCTGATCGGATTGTCGAGCGCCGTCCCCACTGCACCGCTGATGGCGAGCGGCGAACTCGGCGGCGACCAGATCGCGCGCTGCGCGGAGTTGCTCGACCGCTGCCGCGGCGAGGATTTGTTCCGGGTGGTGCTGATCCATCACCCGCCGGTGAGCAGGCGAAAGCATCACTTGCGGCGGCTGGTCGACAGTCGTGCGTTTTGCGAGATGCTCGCCCGTCACGGCGCCGAACTCGTCCTGCACGGGCACGCCCATACGCATCTGGTGAGCTACCTCGACGGCCCGCAGCATCGCGTCCCCGTGGTGGGCGTGCCGTCGGCCTCCGAGCTGCCGCCGGGAGAGCACGACGCGGCGGCCTACAATCTCTACCGGATCGGGCGCCATGCCGGAAATTGGCGCTGCGAGGTGATCTCGCGGGGCTTGTCCCGCAAACCCGGCGACGGCCAGGGCGTCACGGAACTCCGACGCTTTGTCCTGACCGAAAGCTAGGGATTGCTTCCAGGGAACAGAATCGCGGCCGCCGCCAGGGTGACAAATCCGGCCAGCACACCGAACAGGAACGCCCACAACGCGCGGCGGCGACGGTGCTGGTGCTCGCGTTTCACCTCGCGTTTGACTTCGGCCAGCACCGGCAGCGTACCGTCGGCCAGCGCCCGCTCCCGCTCGACCAGGCGCTGCGCCAGGTACCTCGTCACCGCATCGACCATCTCGACCACGTTGCCGGTTTCCGCCAGCACCTTGCGGCCGTAGCGGGTGTCCTGGACGAAGCGATAGATTCGTTTATCGCGCCCCATCGCCACGTGAGCGATCGCATCGATCCACAGCCGCGGGGTCTCGCCCCGGCTGATGCCCCGGTCGAAAATGTCGACCGCGGCCGGCACTTCCTCGAACACCGGGTCCAGCGCCTCGTTCAGCAGTTCAAGCCGCGCGACTTCGGCGTCGTGCAGATCGACCACCACGCCGCTGCGCTCGGCCTGGTCGACCCGCGCCTTGCGCAGCGCATCCTTCAGCCGGCCGGTCGACTGCGGCGGCTCGGGCTCGGATGGCCCCCGGATAACCTCGACTTTGCTCTTACGACCCCACATGGGCCGCAACCTAGCAACCGGATAGGGCGGCGCAAAGGCACCAAAGCGCCGGGACGCCGTTGGCCGACCGTGACAACGGGCTGCATCGCGTTTGAGTTGATTCAGCGGGGCGGCACAATGCCGAACGACCGTGCCCAGGCGAGCCCGTCCTCGGTGCGGGTGCGCGGGCGGTATTCACATCCGACCCAGCCGGCATAGCCGCTGCGGTCAAGCACATCGAAGATTGCCGGATAGTTCACCTCGCCCTCGTCCGGCTCGTGCCGGGACGGCACCGCCGCGATCTGGACGTGACCCACCACCGGCAGATGCTTCTCAAATCTCCGGATCAAATCGCCGCCGACGATCTGCACATGGTAGAAGTCGAACTGGATGCGCACATTCGGCCGGCCGACCTTGGCGATGATGTCGGCGGCGTGCTCGGGCCGGCTGAGGAAATAGTCCGGCCGGTCGCGCGGATTGATCGGTTCGATCAGCAGGGTGATGTTCTCCTCCGCGGCGAGGTCGGCGGCGCGCGCGAGATTCCGCACGAAGGTGGTTTCCGCCGCCGGGCGCTGCTCGGGTGGCACCCTGCCGGCAAGGCAATGGATCTGGCAGCCGCCGAGCGCGACGATGTAGTCGAGCGCCTGCCGGAACAGCGCGGCGAATTCCGCCTCCCGGCCGGGGATCGCCGCCACGCCGAATTCGCCGGACGCCAACTGTCCGGGCGCCGTGTTCACCCCAAGCACGGTCAGGCTGTGCCGGTCGATCTCGGCCCGCAGCGCCGACGGCGCGTGGTCATAGACGAATTGCAATTCGACGGCGCGAAAACCTGCTGCCGCGGCCGCGCCGAACCGCTCGATCAGCGGGCGTTCGGTAAAGAGGTACCCAAGATTGGCGGCAAAACGGGGCATGACGATTCTCCGGCACGGCTCAATACCATGCCGCACGGGCCCAAACCGACGCAATCGGGGTCAGTTGGACGACGGTCGCCAGGGGAATGGTGGATTTGGCCGGAGGCTGGCCCAAAAAAGCGAAAACCCCGCTGGGGGAAGCGGGGCTCGCAATCCAGACAGTTGCCGGGGTCGTTGGGGGGGGGAGGCAACCGTCAGTGATGTTTTTATAGCCCCCGTCTGTTTCAAGAGTGTTTCGTCGCGACGCAATGTGGTTTCACGATTTGTGGCGGAAATTGCACCAGGTTTCGCGATTTGTGGCGAAATCATGCGAGTGCGTCTTTGCGGGCTCACGACACCCGCACCCGAGCCGTTTTGGAAACAAGTCGAGCTGGTTTGCCCGTGTTGTTTGAACAGGCGCCGGGTACGCCTGTAGCTGCCCCGGTGGCGGGGCCGTCCTGCTACCCCCGGCTCTTTCCGCATATCGGGCAAGCCCGACAGCGTGAGGGGGCGGAGCGCCGGAAGGCGCAACCAACTCCGCGCTCATGAGGCGCGGCGCGCGCCGTGGTCGGGCGCGCACGCCTCCCGGCGCTCCACCGCGGCGATGGCTCTCGTCTCCCTCGAGACGATCACCGGCTCCGGGCCGCGCTTCGCGGGGGCATTTGCGCCCTCCGTCAGCGAGCTCCTCGCGGCCGGCTCATAGTGGCCAGGCGGGCGGAGCCCCGGAGCCGCCCGGGTGCGTGGCTGCGAACCACGCCCGCGGGCGCCGCATCCTGTCCCGCTGTCACGACGCCTCGCGAGAGCGCCCTCAGTCGGACAGGACGGATTGGAATATAATCCATAATAGGAATTTCGTCAACAGACCCGAAATCACCGACCGGCGGTGTGATGAGCGCGTGGGCACGTGGCGCTGTGCGCCGCTTTGCCCACCCTACGAGCCGGAGCAGTTCAATCCGACCTGGGCAAACCGAGCACGTGTTCGGCGAGATACGACAGGATCAGGTTGGTCGAGCAAACGTAGGGTGGGCAAAGGCGCGACAGCGCCGTGCCCACGCGTTCTAATTTCTATTGCTCGCCGAACATTCCGCTCAAATCGCGCATGTCTCCGCCCCAATCGGCGGCGAGTACCCCGCGTTTTACATAGCGATGAAAGCTACTGTGCGGCCAATCGGACACGCGCGACACCAGCCCGTGCTTCACCGGATTGAAATGAATGTAGTCGACGTGCCGCGCCAAGTCGGCATCAATGCGAAGGACGTGTTCGCAATAGCGCCGCTGCCATAGCCCGCGTTCGCGTTTGGCGACCTCGCTTGCAGTCCGCTCGGATTCAGCCGCAAGACCGCGCGTGAAACCGCTCTTGATCAGACTCCACCGAGTGGAAAGTCGGCATCGTCAGGCGGCAGCGACCAGATCGCATGCAGATGATCCGGCAGGATGCAGATCGCAATGGTTTCGAACGGTGTACGCTCCTGAACTCCTTGATAAGTGCGCCGCAAGCGATCGATGTGGCGCGTCAGGAGGTCGCTTGAGCGATCGGCAAGCGTAACGGTAAAGAAGAACGTACCGCCCTTGATGTTGGCGCGCCGGTATCGCGTCATGCGAGACCATCACACGAGTTGATCGCGTGGGCACGCGGCGCTTCGCGCCGCTTTGCCCACCCTACGAAACTCAAGAATCGCCTGATGAGCAGGTACCGTCAATACGACCTGGGCAAACCGAGCACGTGCTCGGCGAGGTAGGAGAGGATCAGGTTGGTCGAGATCGGCGCGGTCTGGTAGAGGCGGGTTTCGCGGAACTTGCGCTCGATGTCGAACTCCTCGGCGAAGCCAAAGCCGCCGTGGGTCTGGACGCACATGTCGGCGGCCGCCCAGGAGGCATCGGCGGCAATGAGCTTCGCCATGTTGGCCTGTTCGCCGCAATCGAGACCGACCTCGTAGCGCGAGGCCGCTTCGCGCACCATCAGTTCGGCGGCGCGCATCTGCGCGTAGGCCCGCGCGATCGGAAACTGCACGCCCTGGTTCTGGCCGATCGGCCGGCCGAACACCACGCGCTCCTTCGCATACGCCGTGGCCTTGCGGATGAACCACTTGGCGTCGCCGACGCATTCCGCCGCAATCAAAATGCGCTCGGCGTTCATGCCGGAGAGGATATAGCGGAAGCCCTGCCCTTCCTCGCCGATCAGGTTGTCGGCCGGCACCCTTAGGTCGTCGATGAACAGTTCGGTGGTGGCATGGTTCATCATGGTGCGGATCGGATTGATGGTGATGCCGGCGCCTTGCGCGAGCCGCATGTCGACCAGGAACACGGAGAGGCCGTCGGTGCGCTTCTTCACCTGCTCGCGCGGCGTGGTGCGAGCAAGCAGCAGCAGAAGGTCTGAATGCTCGGCGCGCGAGGTCCAGATCTTCTGGCCGTTGATGACGAAATGGTCGTTGCCTTCGCGCACGGCCGTGGTGCGCAGGCTGAGCGTGTCGGTGCCGGACGTCGGCTCAGTCACGCCGAACGCCTGCAGCCGCAGCGCGCCGGAGGCGATCTGCGGCAGCCAGCGCGCCTTCTGCTCCGGCCGGCCGTGACGAAGGAGTGTGCCCATGGTGTACATCTGGGCGTGGCAGCCGGCGCCGTTGCAGCCGGCCGATTGAATTTCTGCCATGATGGCGGCCGCCGCCGTCATGGTGAGACCCGAGCCGCCGTACTCTTCGGGGATCAGTGCAGCGAGGAAGCCCGCCTCGGTCAGCGCGGCGACGAACTCCGACGGATAGCCGCGCTCGCGGTCGAGCTTGCGCCAGTACTCGCCGGGGAATTTCTCGCACAGCGCGCGCACCGCGGCGCGGATTTGCGAAAGTTCGTCGGAGTCGGCTTCGGATTCAGCCATCTTGCGAAAACCTTGCAACGCGCTTTTTCACCCTCCCCTGGAGGGGGAGGGTCGACGCCGAGCGGTAGCGAGGCGGCGGGGTGGGGTGAGCATTTTTGCCAGAGAGGCTCACCCCACCCCCGGCGCTTCGCGCCGACCCTCCCCCGCCAGGGGAGGGTGGCACCGAGTTCGCGGCGCGGCTATCGAATCACATTAGCAAATCCGCACGGCCGGTGCAGATTCAATCACACCGGGTCCCAGGTGAAGACGTCGCTGGAGCGTTCGAGCGGCGTGAACGAGGGGCCGAATGCGCCCTTGAGTTGCTGGTCGAGCTTTTCCGGGGTCCAGCCGTCGGAGCGGTGCAGGGTGCGCACCGGGCGTGGCTGGCCGAACAGGAAGATCTCGTTGTTGCGCACGCCGAAGATCTGCCCGCTGATGCCGTCGGCCCGGTCGGAGGCGAGATAGACCGTGAGCGGCGCGATCTTCTCCGGCGTCATCTGCTGGAACTTTTCGACCCGCGCCTTCTCCTCCGGGGTTTCAGCCGGGATCGAGTCGATCATGCGGGTCCAGGCGAACGGCGCGATTGCGTTCGAGCGCACCTTGAAACGCACCATGTCGAGCGCGATCCCGCGCATCAGCCCGACGATGCCGTACTTCGCCGCCATGTAGTTGGCCTGGCCGAAGTTGCCGACCAGCGCCGAGGTCGAGGTCATGTGCACGAAGGCGCCGGACTGCTGCTCGCGAAAATGCGCCGCACAGGCGCGGCTCATGTTGAACGAGCCGTGCAGGTGGACGTTGATGACGTCGGACCAGTCCGACCAGCTCATACGGTGGAAGATGCGGTCGCGCAGGATGCCGGCGTTGTTGACCAGGATGTCGACGCGGCCGAAGGCTTCGAGCGCGGCCTTGACGATCAAGTCGGCGTTCTGCGGCTCAGCGATCGAGAGCGTCGAGGCGATCGCCTGCCCGCCCTTCGCCTTGATCTCGTCGACCACCTGCTGAGCCGGCCCAGCGTCGGCGCCGGCGCCTTCGAGGCTCGCGCCGACGTCGCAGACCACGACCTTGGCGCCCTCCTCCGCCATCAGCAACGCGACGCCGCGGCCAATGCCGCGCGCCGCCCCGGTGACGATGGCAACCTTGCCGGCGACGATACCTGTCATGTGATTGTCCTTCACCTTTTCTGCCGCCTATGGCTCAACACCTCACCCCCGGGCCCGACCCAGGAGTCCATCTTCTTCGTAGGATGATGGATTGCCGGGTCAAGCCCGGCAATGACCGATACTAGCCCCAGACCTCGCGGGCGACCTCGACCAGGCGGGCAAGCTTCGCCCACTGTTCGTCCTCGGTCAGCGTGTTGCCTTCCTCGGTCGAAGCGAAGCCGCATTGCGGCGACAGGCAGAGCTGGTCGAGCGAGACGAACTTCGCCGCTTCGTCGATCCTCCGCTTCAGTTCGTCCTTCGATTCCAGCGCGCCGGTCTTGGTGGTCATCAGCCCGAGCACCACGGTCTGGTCTTTGTGCATATGCTTGAGCGGCGCGAAATTGCCGGCGCGATCGGTGTCGTATTCCATGAAATAGCCGTGCACCTTGATGCGGTCGAACAGCACCTCGGCCACGGGATCGTAGCCGCCCGAACCCATGTAGGTCGAGCGGTAGTTGCCGCGGCAGAGATGCATGGTGATCGCCATGTCGGCCGGGATGTCCGACATCGCGGCGTTGATCAGGTCGCCGTAAAGCTCGGCGAGCTTCTGCGGATCGTCGCCGCGCCCGCTCTGGCTCTTGCGATATTCCGGGTCGCACAGCATCGCGATGTAGACCTCGTCGAGCTGCAGGTAGCGGCAGCCGGCGTCGGC
>JBFXEX010000131.1:0-15780 GCA_050179645.1 Xanthobacteraceae bacterium
TTCATTCGCTCCACCGCTCGGCCTGGGCCTGTGACGCCGGGAGGCGGCATACGGGCTCGCGCTACAACTTCTGTCCGCTGCTTCCGCCTGTCGCCGGAGGGGCACGGACAATTTCGGAGTCGACAATGCGCAGGACGATTTCTCTGCTGTTTGCGGCGGTGGCAATCCCGGCCCTGGTGATGGTTACGCCGCCACCCGCTCAGGCGATCGAGAGTGGACTCTCCGCCTATGAGCCCGGCACCATCGTGGTGAAGACCAGCGAACGACGACTGTACCTCATCCTCGGCAATGGCCAGACCCGCAGCTACACCGTGGGCGTCGGCAAGGCTGGCAAGACGTGGACGGGCGTCAGTTACGTCAGCGGCAAGTATCTCAAGCCCGCCTGGTCGCCGCCCGCCGAGATCCGTGCGGACAAGCCGAATCTCCCGGCCGTTATTCCGGGCGGCAGCCGCTCGAACCCGATGGGCGTCGCGGCGATGACTCTGAGCGGTGGCGAATACGCCATCCACGGCACCAACAATCCGGGTTCGATCGGCGGATACGTGTCTTACGGCTGTATCCGCATGCACAACAGCGACATCCTCGATCTCTACCGGCGGGTCGCGGTCGGCACCAAAGTGGTGGTGATGCGATAACGCTTCGCGGTCGCCCGAGACACTTTCAATCTGCTTGCGTCCGTGCTCCGCACGGGCGCTTTGTTTTTTCACGCTCGATCGGATTTCATCAGCGCGGCAACGGCGGTGTGCTCCCTCTCCCGCTTGCGGGGGGAGGCTCCGCGGGTACCTCAGACTTGCCGCACTTCGTTCGCGACGAGAGTGGAGGCGGGCGCCGACGCTTTCAGCCGGTCGCGCACCAGCGCGATATGATTGCGCAGCAGATAGAGCATGCTCGCATAAGCGATCGGCATCTTCAGCTGGTTCGTGCGGCGCTCAAGATTATCCAGTCGCCCGGCCGCCTCGACCCGGTCGAACTGCGCCCCCTGCGTTTCCATCTCGGCCTCCAAAAAACGCAGTTCGCCGTAGATGCGGGTGATCTTGCGGCGCATGCCCCAGTCGTACGCCGCCGGCATGAACCGCATCAGCGGATAGAGCACGCCGATCAGCGGAATGAGCACCACCAGCAGCCGGCCGATCAGCGCGGCCATCCAGAACGGCATGAAATTGTTCAGGAATGGCCGGCCCGACTTGTAGAACTGCAATGCCTCGTCGCTCAGCGGAATGTCGATCGCTTCGGCCGCCGGGAACTGGCCGGCTTGCTGGAAGATACCGGGGCCCGAGTGAATCTGCACCGCGGTGTTGAGCAGCAGGTACTGGATCGCCGTGCTGAGCTCCTTCTGCACCAGCAGGCTTGCCCTCGGGGCGACCAGCACGGTGTCGGTCGCCGGCCGGTTCCGGGCGAGATCGGCGACGCCGGCCGGCAGCGTCACCCTGCTGAGATAGGGGAACAGCGCGACATAGGCATCGGCATGCCGGAAGCTCGCCAGCTCGATGCGCTCGTCGTCGAGGAGCCGCCTGACCACCGGCGAATCCCACGACATCAGCATCAACGCGGCGTCGATCTCGCCGTCGAGCAGCTTTTCGGCGGCGACCTGCGGCGTGAGCGCGATCAACTCGGCAACCTGCCGGTCGGCGCCACTGCGTTTGAGCAGTTCGAGTGCGACCACACGTGAGCCGCTGCCTACCGGCCCGACCGAAACCCTGCGGCCCCGCAGGCTCTCGATGTCGAGCGGGCGCAGCGCGCTGCGATAGAACAGCCAGAGCGGTTCATAGAACAGCGTGCCGAGCGACTCGATCGCATTGACTTCGTTCCCGGTCGCGTTTCCGCTCTGTACCAGCGCCACGCTCACGCCCGAGCGCGGATTGCGCAGCAGTTCCAGGTTCTCCACCGAGCCGCCGGTCGGCCGCAGCCGCAGTTCGACCCCGGAACGCGCCAGGATGGTGCGGTAGAACTTGCCGACCTCGTGATAGGCGCCGCCTTCCGATCCGGTCGCCATCGTGATGGCCGAGGGCGGCATGGTCCGCAGCAGAAGCACCGCTGCGGCAAAGACGGCAGCACCGGCCGCAGCCAGCGCAAGCGCGAGCCAATGGCGCCGCAAGAACTGTCTCGCCGTGGCGGCGTGCTGCATCTAGCTCGCGAACCTCCCGCGGTCATGGGGGCTGCGGAAATCGAGCGCGGGGCCGAGCGGTACGATGCCGGTCGGGTTCACGTTCCGCTGGCTGCCATAGTAGTGCCGCTTGATGTGATCCATGTTGACCGTCGCGGCGATGCCGGGCTGCTGGTAAAGGTCGCGCAGATAATTGGACAGATTGGGATAGTCGGCGATCCGCCGCTGGTTGCATTTGAAGTGGCCGTAGTAGACGGCGTCGAAGCGCACGAGTGTGCAGAACAGCCGCCAGTCGGCCTCGGTAATCTCCGGGCCCGCAAGGTATCGCTGGCGTGCAAGCATCGCTTCGAGCTCGTCGAGCGCCGAGAACACGCCGCGGAACGCCTCTTCGTAGGCGTCCTGGGTGACGGCAAAGCCGGCGCGATAGACGCCGTTGTTGATGTTGCCGTAGACCAGATCGTTGATCCGGTCGATCTCGTCGCGCAGCGGCGCCGGATAATAATCGGTGCGCACGTTGGTGAAGCGGCCGAATGCGCCGTTGAACATGCGGATGATCTCGGCGGATTCGTTGTTGACGATGACCCTGCGCTCCTTGTCCCACAGCACCGGCACGCTGACGCGGCCGCTGTAGCGCGGGTCGGCGAGCAGGTAGATCTCGGCGAGTTCGCTCTTGCCGTTGACGCTGTCCGGCGTGGTGCCCGGGCCATCGCCGAAGCGCCAGCCGCGCGGACCGTAGAGCGGCTCGACCACCGACAGCGAGATCACATCCTCCAGCCCCTTGAGGGCGCGGAAGATCAAGGTGCGGTGCGCCCACGGGCAGGCCAGCGAGACATAGAGGTGATAGCGCGACCGCGCCGCCGCAAACCCGCCCTCGCCGGAGGGGCCGGGACTGCCGTCCTCGGTCACCCAGTTGCGGAACCGCGTGGTGGCACGCAAGAACCGTCCGCCCTGGGTGCGGACCTCTTGCCGTTCTTCCTGCCAAACGCCATCGACCAGCAGACCCATGGGTGATTCTCCGTCCGGTGCAATGTAGTCGGTCAGCCGTGCTGTGACACCTGCGAGTGCGGGGCGCGCGGCCATGGACCGCGGGCGTGCCAGATGATAAGCGCGCTGCGGGTTGGGGCCGGCCGGTGGTTGCCGAACCGGAAATCCGCCCGGACGAGGGCCGATGAGCGACGTCACCATTCTGCCGGAATCGCCGGATGATGCGGTCGCGATCGAGCGTCTGCATGAGCGCACTTTCGGGCCCGGCCGCTACGCCAAGTCGGCCTATCGGCTGCGCGAAGGTGCCGACCACCTGTCGGAGCTGTCGTTCATTGCCCGCATCGGCACGTTGTTGGTGGGGTCGGTACGGCTGTCGCCGATCCGGATCGGCGAGACGCGAGCGCTGCTGCTCGGTCCCTTGACGGTCGAGCCGCCATTTCGCGAACGCGGCATCGGTTACGCGCTGATCTCCCGCGCGCTCGACGCGGCGCGGCACGCGGGGCACCGGCTGGTGGTCCTGGTGGGCGACGAGCCGTACTACGGCAGGTCGGGCTTCAAGCGCGTGCCCAAGGGCCGGCTGGTGATGCCCGGACCGGTCGATCCGGCGCGGCTCCTGGTGTGCGAACTGACCGAGGGCGCGTTCGAGGGCGTTGCCGGCGCGATCTTGCCCGACGCGTCCGCGGCGTGAGGCCGCGGCCCGCCCTGTTAGGACTAATCGCCGAAAATTTTTGACGCCGTCGCGGCGCGCCGCTAGCGTCGAGTGCCGACACTCCGATCACCGCAACTCCAGCAGGACCACGTCGTGAAATTCGCCGGTGCGATCCTCGTTGCGGCAAGCGTGTTCGTTGCGGGGGCGGCCGAAGCGCAAAAGGTCGAGCTGTCCAAGCTGCGGTGCCGGGTGTTCATCGATCTGCCGAAGGAAACCATCGCCAATATCACGCTCTGGCTCGACGGTTACTACACCGACGAGGAAGATCCGGCGGTGGTCGATTTCGACAAGATGAAAATCAAGGCCGACAAGCTCGTTGCCTATTGCGCGCAGAACCCGAAGATGCGGGTGATGACCGCCGCCGAGGACGTCATCGTCAAGTAGCGGCCGCTCGGTTTCTTTTCGGCTTTGGTCCACAGTCGTGCGACGAAGTCGGTGCGCTCCCCCTCCCCCTTGTGGGGAGCGGCTTGGGGTGGGGCCTTTCCTCTAGATTCAAGTTCGGCAAACAACGAGAAGACCGCACCCCGCCTGCCACGCTTCGCGCGGCAGGCGACCCTCCCCACAAGGGGGAGGGTGAAGGGAGGCGATGCGGCGTGCGTGTTCAATTCAGCTTGTAGTTCAGCCCGGCGCGCACGATGTTGCTCGTGAGGCGCGGGTTGATCGTGGCCGCGACGGTGGCGCCGAGCGGCACCGCCGGCGCGATCGAGAGGAAGCCGAAGTCCATGTAGAGATATTCGGCCTTGGCGGTCCAGTTGCCGCCGAGGTGCCCTTCGAGTCCGCCGCCGACCGTCCAGCCGCCCTTGGCGACGCTGTGGCTGAACGGTGCGTTGAAGGCGTTGCCGAGACCATCGAAGCCCGCGATCGAGCCGCTGGTCTTGACCTCGCCGAATGCCACGCCGGCGGTCACGTAGGGCAGCAGGTTCGGCAGGATGGTGGTGCCGAGGCGGCCGCGCAGCGTGCTGAACCACGACAGCCCGTGATCGAACGAGGCGATCACCGGCGCATCGACCGGCGCCAGTCCCGGGTTGCAGGCATCGCCCGGGCAGAACGCCGAGCCCTGGGCGCGTCGGCCCGGACCCTGGACATCGCCCTCGATGCCGGCGACGAGCAGCCGGTGGGTCCAGTTGTAACCGGCCTGCACGCCGAAGATCGCGCCGCCGAAGTCGTCGGCCGCCTGGCCGCCGAACAGCGGCTCCGGTTCGCCGCCCAGCGGATCGCTGAAGTTGCGTCCGGTGACGACCCGGCCACCCATCCAGCCGGCCTGACCACCGACGTAAAGACCCTGCCAGCCCCACGCCGCCATGACCGGCGCCTTGTACACGGGCATCGCGGGCAGCATGCCCTTGTGGCCCTTCAGGCTGCCGGGCGGGCCGCTCGGCCCGATCGCGTCGAACTTGGCGTTCAGGTAGAGCTTCACGCTGCGGCCGGGCAGCAGGATTTCGTCCTTTCGGAACTGGACGCTGTTGCGGATGTCGACGTCGAGCAGGTTGTTGCCGACCAGACCGGTCGTGAGCTCGACCGGTCCCCATGGCGAATCCCGCCAGTACTGCTTGTTGATGATCTCGGCCTTCACCAGATTGTAGCCGGCGGTCGGCGTCTCGAAGGGGGCAAGATCGTACTGCGCAAACGCGTGCAACAGCCCGGCGCGGACGAACCAGTTGTCGCTGCGCCAATAGGCGCCGCCGCCGAGCCGTTGCGGCGGGATGCGCGGCACGTTGCTGCCGTCCGTGAAGGTCGCGCGTACCGTGTCGTACTGGCCGTCCACACCGAACACGCCAGGCCCAAGTGGTACCACGTCCCACTGCCAGGCCAGCTCGCCACCCCAGAAGATGGCGTCACGCTGCGCGATTGCGGTCTGCAGCAGTTCGTCCTCGACGCCGCAGGTCGCGAACTCCTCGCCACAGAAGATACCGGTCGGCTGCTGGTAGATGAAGTTGTTGAACCGCGTGTAGTAGGCCTTGCCGTCGAAGCGGAAGCTGCCGAGCTCGCGCTTGAGCCCGATCTCGGCAGAGTTTGCGGTCTCGATCGTCAGGTTGGGATTGCCGATGTCGAACGTCTGGGTGGCATCGTGCGGTCCCTTGGCGAACAGCTCCCAGGCCCGCGGCGCGCGCTCGATGCGCTGCAGGTTGAAGCTCGCCTGCATCTCGTAGGGCAAGTCGCGGATCAGGCTGTAGCTCACGCTTTTCGGCGCAAAACTGACCGACTTCGCAAAACTGTCCGGATCGTCCGGCGGCGGCAGGAAGTTCGCCGGAAAATTCACCGCGGTGCCGTCGATCTTGACGTTGTCGACGCGCAGCGCGAACTGCGAGCGCAGCACCGGCGTGTGCGCGAACTCGTTGAACCAGTAGGCGGCCGCGGTCCGGGTGCGGGCCGGGAACAGCAGCGCTTCGCCCGAGGTGTCGATCTGCTGGTGGCTGCCCTGCGCGCCGATGAAGCTGGTCCAGGCGCCGAACGGGCTCCACAGCGGCATGGTCTCGATCTCGACCTTGCCCTCCTTCTCTCGGTTGAGGAACGTGCCGGCGATCTGCTCGAAGCCGATGTCGTTGATGCCCATCTCGTGATGCTTGTAGTCGGTGATGCCGGCCCAGTAGCGGACCGCCGCGATCGCCGACGATCCGGGACGGAATTCGCCCTTGCTGGTGACCTTGGTCTGTTCCAGCCGGATGTGGGCGCGCTTCTCCGACGCCTCGATGCCGGGAATCTGATAGTCGGTGATGAAGCGGCTGACGGCTGCGCCCGCATAGCCGCCGTCGAACAGCCAGGAGCCGCCCGCCGACGCGCTCTCCGCCGTGAGCGCCGAATTCGGCTGCCGGCCGTTGACCACCGGCGCCGGGTCCGGCGGGAACAGATACGGATAGCTCGGAATCCAGTAGTTGCTGGTGCGGCGGCCGGAGACGTCGGCGTGGATCGCGGCGTTGCGCGAGCCGGCATCGAGGAGCAGCGCGCTTTCCCAGCCGTTGTCGACGCTGTTGAGCCCGGCTTTGAGCTCGGCGGCGACGCCGCCGAATGGCGAATAGGTCGGAATCCGGTTGTTGGTCGCCTCGACGATGCCGCCGATTGCCTGCGAGCCGTAGCGCAGCGCCGAGGGGCCGCGATAGATCTCGATCTTGCCGATCGCCAGAGGATCGATCGGCACCGCATGGTCGGGGCTGAGCGCGGCGACGTCGCCGGTGCCGAGCCCGTTCTCCTGCACGCGGATCCGATCGTCGCTCAAGCCGCGCAGGATCGGCCGGCTGGCGCCGGGCGCGAAGGTCGACGAGGTGGCGCCAGGCTGGCTGAAGAAGATGTCGCCGAAGTTTTGCGTCGGCAACTGTTCGATCTGACCGCTGGTGATGGTGCTGAGCGGCGCGTAGGGCTGGCTTGGTGGACGCGGCGTTGTCGGCGGCGCAACCGGCGCCGTCGCGGCAGGTGTGGGTGCTCTCCGCGCCGGCGCGGCCGCAGCCGGCCGGGCAGGACGCGGCCGCGGCCTTGCCGGCGGCGGCTCGGTCACGGTGACCTGAGGGACCGGAACGGTCGGCGTCGTCTCTGTCGGCGCGGGCGGCGTCGGCGCGGACGGCGGCGTCTGAGCGGCGGGCGGCGTTTGAGCCGCGGGAGTCTGCGCCGGACTTGGTGCCGGTGCTGGTGGCTCGGCAGCGGTCTGTGATCTTGCGGCACTTGCGAGGCAGCAGGCGATTGCCAGTGCCGAGCTGCTCAAGAATACCCAACGTCTGTTGCGGATAGACATTTCAATCCCCCAAAATTCCCCTGACGGAGCGGCCCACCCGTTGCCGGGTCCCCATGGGCCGTTCGCAGCTTTACGCAAGTCCCGGATCGCGGCGCGCCGCGTCCGAAGCCGTACCGTCAGGCGAAAGGAGGTGCGCGAGCTCGGAAAAGTGCGGTGTCGGGCGTGGCAAGCCCAATGGCCGGTCTCGATGCCGGCTGCCGTTCAATCGCGTCCGGCAGCGCCAGCGTGGGCACATTCGGCGCGAGCAGCGACTGGGCGAGATGGATCAACGTGCAGGCTGCACACTGATCTTGATGATGTGAGTGCTGATCGCCCGGCGCGTCCGGCTCATGCGCCACAGCCGAAATTGCAGCGTCACCGGCATGCGATTCGACGTGTGCGAGATGGTTGCCGTGTTGGCGATCGGACGGGTCAAGGTGGACGTGAGCCGACGCCACGACAAGCTGAATCATCAGCGCGGCGAGCGCGAAGCACGTTCCCCATTTTTGATGCAGCCGGAACCAGCGCATCGCCGTACGATCCCCCGGGGCAGGCCCCCGCCTGCCGCCTGGAGAGAAGCATAGTTAACGCGTTACATTGTAACAATACCGCCGGGGGCGATTGCGCGACCTCTGTTGCGCGAATTCAACAGTCGGGCGGGTTACTCGGCTGCCGGCTTCAATCGGACCAGGACGATCTTGTTCGCATCGCCGGTCCGTTCGACATCGACGATGCCGGATGCCTCGACGAGTTCGCTGAGACGGGTGAAGCCATAGTTCCTGACGTCGAAGTCCGCGGCCTGCTTCGCCAAGTGCGCGCCGACGCTTGCGAGGTTGGCTCTTCCATCTTCTTCACCGGCGACGGCGGAAATCGCGGTCGTCAGCATGGCGTGCAGGGTCTTGTCCCCGGCCTTCTTCATGGTCTTGGCCTTGGCGGCCGCCTGAGCGGTGGGCGCAATTGACCCTTTCTCTCCGGGCGTGTTGAGCACGTCGAAATAGACGAACTTCTCGCAAGCGGTAATGAATGGACGGGGTGTCTTGCGCTCCCCGAAACCATAGACGGTGACGCCATGTTCGCGGATGCGGGTGGCCAGGCGGGCGAAGTCGCCGTCGCTTGAAACGATGCAGAAGCCGGAGAATCGACCCGTATAAAGTAGGTCCATGGCGTCGATGATCATCGCACCATCGGTCGCGTTCTTCCCGGTCGTATTGGCGAATTGCTGAATCGGCTGGATCGAGTGTTCTGCCAAACAGCTTTTCCAGCCATTGAGGCGTGTTTCTGTCCAATCTCCATAGATACGCTTGACGCTGGCGGTACCGTATTTGGCAATTTCGGTAAGCATTTTCGAAATATTCTTCGACGGGACGTTGTCGCCGTCGATCAACACGGCGAGCCTTGCGGTGTTCCCCACCGTCATGGCGCGATCTCCCGATCTCTATTTGTGAGCGTAACGCTAACACGGTCGGCCGTCACCGGCCGATTACCCCGCGATCGTCCGTATTCGGGAATCCTCCAAATGGGTTAAGCGACGCAAAACGCACGACGCGAAAGTGCGAAGGAATGAGTTGGGCATCGAGCCCAACTCACCATTGGCGCCTGCAGCCGCGTCAGCGGCCTTCGCGGGCCCAGGTGGCGGCGAGTGCGCCGACCAACAGCAGCAGGCCGATCAGACCGGCGAACACCGGCAGCACGCCGATGCCGCGCACCACGCTCGCTTCGCGGATGCGCAGCCCGATCCAGTTCTCGCCGTGGAAGGTATCGGACGAGCGCGTCGCGACGACGCGCGGCAGGCTGACGCCGCGGCCGTCCTCGATGCGCACGACGTCGCCGCCGGTCGCTTCGGCCAGCGGGGACAGTACCTGCTGGGTCGATGTCACCTCGGTGAACTCGCGCGGATTGGCCGGCCCGACATTGGCGAGTGCGGTGAGCGTGCCGTCGGTGGCGCGCCACAGCCCAAGCTCGCTGGCGTCGAGCGTCGAGCGCCAGACGCCGGGCTCGGCCTGGGTCAGCGTCAGGTTGCGGCTCTTGCCGGACGGCGTCGTCAGCGTGATCGCGCTTACCTCTTCCGACATGGTCTGGCGCTGCACCGTGAGGTCGCGGCCGCGCACGAACATGCGCAGCGCCTCCTCTTCGAGGTCGGGCTGCTTCATCAGCCAGTGCGACAGCCGCCGCAGCAGATCGATGTGCGGGCCGCCGCCCTCGTAGCCGCGCGCCCACAGCCAGATGTGGTCGGAAAGGAGCAGCGCGACCCGACCTTCGCCTTCGCGCGACAGCACCAGGAGCGGCTTGTTGTCGGGGCCCTGCATCACCGCCGTGCCCTTGCGGGTGCGGGTGTCGACCAGCCGGAACCACTGGCTCCAGTGCGGCGGATCGCTGTCCGCGCCTTCGAGCCCGCGCGTCACCGGATGACGCTTGCCGAGTTCCGTGAGGGCAGCCCGAAACGCGCCGTCTGTGGTGCGGCCGTTCGGCTCCGCCGGCAGGACGACTTCGAGCGGCGTGCGCCAGAGGCTGGTCTGGCTCGCGTAATCGGGACCGGCCGCGACCAGGATGGCGCCGCCGTTGCGCACATAGCGGGCGATGTTGTCGAAATAGATCACCGGCAGCACGCCCTGGCGGGCGTAACGGTCGAAGATGATGAGCTGGAAGTCGTTGATCTTCTGCTGGAACAGCTCGCGCGTCGGGAATGCGATCAGCGACAGCTCGTTGATCGGCGTGCCGTCCTGCTTCTCGGGCGGGCGCAGGATGGTGAAGTGCACCAGGTCGACCGAGGCATCCGACTTGAGCAGGTTGCGCCAAGTGCGCTCGCCGGCATGCGGCTCGCCCGAAACCAGCAGCACGCGCAGCTTGTCGCGCACGCCGTCGATCGAGACCACGGCGCGGTTGTTGACCTCCGTCAGTTCGTTGTCGATCGGCGCGGCCTCGATCTCGACGATGTTCGGGCCGGCGTGCGAAATCTGCACGTTGACGGTGACGTTGCTGCCGACCCGGACGCTGCGGCTGTCGATCTGCTCGCCGTCGCGGCGGATCGTGACCTGCGCGGTGCCGGGCGAGGCGCCCTGATCCTCGATTTTGAAAGTGATCGCCTGGCTCTGGCCGACGATGCCGAACCGCGGCGTGGTGACCAGCACGACGCGGCGGTCGCGCTCGTTGGCATGGCCGGTGATCAGCCCGTGCACCGGTGCCGAGAAACCCAGTCCGGCGAACTCGGTCGGCAGGTCATGAATTCGGCCGTCGGTGATCATGATGGCGCCGGCGATGCGGTCCTGTGGCACGTCGGCAAGCGCCGAAGTCAGCGCGGTGAACAGCCGCGTGCCGTCGGTCTCGCCGTCGGACTGGCCAGCCTCGACGAACCGCACTTCCAGATTGGGGATGCGGCCGAGCCGTTCGGCGAGCTGAGCGCGGGCCGCTTCGGTTTGGTCGGTGCGGTCGCCGAACTCCTGGCTCGCGCTCTTGTCGATCACCACGACCGCGACCGAGGTCAGCGGGTCGCGGTCCTCGCGGGTAATCGACGGATTGGCGAGCGCCAGCAGGAACAGCGCCAGCGCGATCGAGCGCATCAATGCGCCGCGGCTGCGCGCGAACACCAGCAGCAGCGCGATGACGAACACCACTGCGGCCGCAGCCCAAAGGACGGCGGAGGGAACAAGCGGCGCGAACGAGATACCGAAATTCAACCCAGTTACCTCACTATCGGGCCTCATGGTTCGAGACGCGTCGCTGCGCGACGCTCCTCACCATGAGAACCAGCACCTTCCCCTCATCCTGACGAGCGCACGATGTGCGCGTCTCGAAGCATGAGGCCTCTTCTTACTGGCCCAGCCGCTCCAGCAGCGCCGGGATATGGACCTGATCGGCCTTGTAGTTGCCGGTCAGCGTGTACATCACGATGTTGACTCCGGCGCGGAACGCGAATTCGCGCTGGCGCGGCTCGGAGGACATCATCGGCAGCATCGGCTGACCGTCCGGACGCATCGCCCAGGCGCCGGCAAGATCGTTCGACGTGATGATCAGAGACGACACGCCGTCACCGGCGCGCGCCGGGCGGGTGTCGATCTCTTCATCGGTGGCGCGCGGTGTCGCCTCGACCCAGAGCTGGCCGGAGGCGAAGCGGCCCGGAAACTCCTTCAGCAGGTAGAACGTCTTGGTCAGCACATGGTCGCGCGGCACCGGCTCGAGTTCGGGAATGTCGAGTGCCCCGAGGATCGAGCGCAGCGCCTCCATGCCGGGCCCGCGCGTTGCGCCGCCGGGGCCGGGCGGCGCCTCGACCGCGTCGCGGGTGTCGAACAGCACGGTGCCGCCGCGCTTCATGTACGCGTCGATGAACTCCAATGCCTCGCGCGAAGGCTTCGCCGCGCTCGGCACGATCGGCCAGTAGATCAAGGGATAGAACGCGAGTTCGTCGCGCCCCGGATCGATCCCGATCGGCTCGCCGGCTTCGAGCGCGGTGCGCTGCGCCAGGAACAGCGTCAGCCCCTGCAAGCCGGCCTTGCTGACGCGGTCGACCTCGGCGTCGCCGGTGATCACATAGGCGAGCCGGGTCTCGATCGTCGACTTCAGCGCCTGCTGCTCCTTCGAATCTTGTGCGAAGGAGCGTGGCGATGCCGCTAGGGCCGCGGCGAGGATCGCCAGCGCCACCGCGGCGGCGGCCGGCCGGCCGGGGCGAGAAAACCGCCGCAGGCCGCCCGCCATCAGGAACACGATCAGCGCATCGAGCGCGAGCAGCGCAAGCGCGACCATCAGAATAGGGCCGCGGAGGTCTTGTGGCTCGCTCATTCGATAAGCCTCCCGGCGTGCGCTGAGCCCCGACAGGTCAAGCGGCGCGAGGCGTTCAGCAGGTGCAAGCGTGTTGACCGCCAGCAATCCTTCCGGCGGACCGTAAAATCCCGGCGGGTGGTCGAAGGTTGCATGGCCGCCGAAGCCCGCCGGCACCGAGCGTGCGGTGCCCGGCGGGGGGCCGAAAATGCCAAAGCCGTCGAGTATCCGCGTCGGTGGCACCACCTCGCGGGGAGTGCGGCTGCCGCTGGCAGCGGTTTCGCCGGCAGCGATCGAGCCCGACAGGGAAACGATTCGCTTGAGCATTTCGACAAATGTGCCTGAAAGCGGCAGATCAGACCAGCGCGTATCGGCGGTGACGTGAAAGAGCACGATCAGCCCCTTGCCGCGGCGCTGTGCGGTGACGAGCGGCGTCCCGTCCGCCAGCGTCGCCCAAGTGCGGTCGGTGAGGGTGGCGTCCGGCTCCGCCAGCACCTGGCGGCTCACGTTGACGTCGTTCGGCACCGGCAGGTCGAAGAACGGGCTCTCGCGCGTGAAGGCGGCGAGCGCCTGCGGCTGCTCCCAGGATAGCGATCCGCCCAGCACCCGGCCGCCGCGCCGCAGCTTCACCGGCACCAGATCGTCGTCGCCGGCGGCAAGCCGCGGTCCGGCGAAGCGCACCAAGACGCCGCCGTCCTCGATCCACTGGGTCAACTGCTCGCGCGCTTCGGCGACATTGCCGACGTCGGCCAGGATGAGCATCGGCAGACGCTGCTCGATGAACTGGTTCACCGCCTGCGCGGGCGAGCCGCGCTCGGCGAGCCGCACATCGGCGAACGGGCTGAGCGCGCGGTTGAGATAGAACGTGGCGGCGAGCAGCGGCTGCGCGGTGTCGGCGGTCGAGCCGGTGATGACGCCGACGGTGCGGCGCCGCCAGCGCTTGTCGAGCAGCGCCACCGCGCCGGCCGAGCGTTCGCCGGCGATCTCCAGCCGAGCGATGTCGTTCCTGATCTCGACCGGCAAGGTCAGTTCGGCGTCGGTCTCGCGTTCGTCCGGCTTGAACGTGAAGGTGGTGTCGCCGAGCGGCAGACCCTTGAGATCCAGCGCGCGCACCGTGCCGGAATCGGGCGCGTCGTTCCCGGCGCGGAGCACTTTGACGGTCAATGCGCCGGCGGTGTTGTCGGCGGCGGTCAGCGCCCGGGCCCCCACGATGCCGCCCTCGATGATGGTGAGCGGCCGGCCGTCGAGCGCCTTGCCGAGTGCGGCGGCGAATTCGCTGCCGCCGCCGAGATCGACGCCGTCGGTCAGCCAGACCACCTCGACATCCGACGAGGCGGCGAGGAAGCGGCCGAAGGTCGGCAGGATATCGGCCCGCTCGACCGCATGCGCCTTTGGCTTCAGCTGCTTCAGACGGATGCGGGCCGCGGCCGGGGTCTCGAACGAGATGTCGCGGTTGGGCTCCGACAGCGGGATCAGGGCGACGCCCCGGCCGTCGGCTTCGGCGCGCGCGACCAGATCGTCGGCGGTGTGCATGCGCGCGTCCCAGGTGCCGGCGGCCGGGAAGCCGTCGTCGATGAGCAGCGCGAGCGGCGCCCGCGCGTTCGAGGTGGCGACCGGCGGATTCCACAGCGGGCCGGCGGCCGCGATGATGACGATAGCGGCAAGCAACAGTCGCAGCAGCGTCAGCCACCACGGCGTGCGCCGCGGCTGCTCTTCCTTGGGATGAATGTCGAACAGCAGCCGCGTCGGCGGGAAGTCGACGCGGCGGGGCTGCGGCGGAATGAGCCGGAGGAGCCACCACAGCACCGGCAGGCTCAGCAGTCCGAGCAGCACCAGCGGCTGCGCAAAGCCGATCGGCAGCCCTAGCATGCGCACGCTCCTGCAAGTTCGGAGGCAGTTCGCTGCTCGTTAGGCAAAGGCAGTCGGCTCCCTCCCCCCTTGAGGGCGAGGGGTGGGGAGGGGGGTAGTAGTGGCTGCGAGCGGCCGTGCCTCAACGCGGACCCCCACCCCCAACCTCTCCCCACAAGGGGGAGGGGAGCGCACTGTCCGCGCGGAGAAGACGTCTCTTGCCGGGAAAGAACAATCATGCCGACCTCCGCTGGCCGGCGTTGGCGGCGCCGGGCGGCGGCGCGCCCATCCGGGCATGCAGTGCCAGCATCAGTTCGGTTGCCGTACGGTCAGTGCGGTGGATGGCGAAGCTCCAGCCGAGCTTGTCGGTTTCGGCGCGGATCTCGGCGCGATGGCTCGCCACCTTGGCCTCGTAGTCGGCCTTCCAGGCTTCGGCGCGGCCGGCGGTGATCGAGCCGCCGCCTTCCGGTTCGATGAATTCGACGCGGCCCGAATACGGGAAGGTCTCTTCCGCCGGATCGACGATCTGCACCGCGTGGCCGTGCGCGCCGGTGGCCGACAGCTGCGCCAGCGTCTTGCGGACCTCGGCGATCGGGCTCCAGAAATCCGAGATCACCACGATCTCGGCGAGCGCCGACGGCGCGAAAGCGAGTGGCAGGCTGGCGCGCGCCGTGGGGTCATGCAGGATCGCGTTGGCGATCTTGTCGAGCACGTTGCGGCTGCCGGTCGGCCGCATCAGGCCGGGCATGCCGACGCGTTCGCCGGCCTGCACCAGCACTTCGGCCAGCGCGAACGCCACGACCAGCGTGCGGTCGAGCTTGGATTCCTGGGCGAGGTTCGACTTGAAGTGCATCGACGGCGAGCGATCCGCCCAGATCCAGACGGTGTGCGCGGCTTCCCACTCCTGTTCGCGCACATAGAGATGCTCGTCGCGCGCCGAGCGGCGCCAGTCGACCCGCCTGGCCGGTTCGCCGGAGACGAAGCGGCGGTACTGCCAGAAGTTTTCGCCCGGCCCCGCGCGCTTGCGGCCGTGCAGCCCGTGGATCACGGTCGCGGCAATACGGCGCGCTTCAAGGATGAGGCGCGGCATGGTCTCGGCGAGCGAGCGGCCTTCGCCGCCCGCACGCTGTGCTGCAAGCAGTTCTTCCCGGGGTGCGCGCGGCTTGGACGCCATCCGTTTATCCGATGCGCGACTTGAGCCGTGCGATGACGCCTTCGACGGTCTCGCCATCGGCGCGTGCCGCGAAGGTCAGCGCCATGCGGTGCTTGAGAATGGGTTCGGCCATCGCCAACACGTCGTCGATCGACGGCGACAACCGGCCGTCGAGCAACGCGCGGGCACGCGAGACCAGCATCAGCGCCTGTGAGGCACGCGGGCTCGGGCCCCAGGCAATCAGCTTTCCGGTGTCGCCGGTTTCGGCGCCGGGGCGCGCCGAGCGCACCAGCGTCAGGATCGCGTCCACCACCGACTCGCCGACCGGCAGGCGCCGCACCAGTCGCTGCGCGGCGATCAGTTCATCCGCCGTCATGGTCGGCTTGGGCTTGCTCTCTTCGGTGCCGGTGGTGTCGAACACGATCCGGCGTTCGGCCGCCTGGTCCGGATAATCGACGTCGATCTGCATCAAGAAGCGGTCGAGCTGGGCTTCAGGCAGCGGGTAAGTGCCTTCCTGCTCGATCGGG
>JBFXEX010000132.1:0-15747 GCA_050179645.1 Xanthobacteraceae bacterium
CCGTGGCGCCGAGCGGGCCGATCCCCGGAATCGTCATCAGTCGGCGAGCCGTGTCGTCGCTGGCCGCGAGAGCCCCGAGCTCACGCGTCACCGCTTCAATGCGTATTTCCAGCCGCCTTAGGTCGTCAAACAGGTCAGTTAAAAGCCGACGCATCGTTGGGGTGAGGTCGTTCGTTAGTTCCGCGACGACCTTCGGCAAGTCCAGCTTGAACACGCCGGCGCCCTGGCGCAGAGCAACACCGTACTCGAGGCAGAATGCCCGCATCTGACAGATCAGGCGCGTCCGAGTGCCGACCAACTGGTCGCGAATCCGATGCAGCGCTTGCACATCAACCTGCTCGGGAGTCTTGAGCTCAACGAACCGCATAGTCGGACGCGTGACGGCTTCTGCGATTGCAGCGGCGTCAATCGTGTCGTTCTTGTTAGACTTGACGTAAGGCTTCACGAACTGCGCCGGGATGATCCGAACGGAATGTCCCATTGCTTGCAACTTTCTCGCCAGCCACTGTGAACCGGGGCACGCTTCCATGGCGACTAGCGCCCGTTCCGCACGCTCGAAGAATACCAACAGCGTGTCGCGTCGGAACCGGACGCGTTACACGACAGTACCGGTGGCGTCGGTCCCGACTACGTGGAAGATATTCTTCCCAAGGTCGATGCCGTAGACGGCGGCGCTGCGAGGCTTGTTCCGAATCATTTGACTTCCTCCTTTGTGATTGCCTCAGGATGAGGCGGGAGGACGGGGCGGACCATCCCATTAATGGTGACGCCCGCCGCGAGGCGAGAGGCCATCGCTCATCTGCGGAGCGCCTTCGTGGCGAGCGAACGGCGGGCGTGTGCAGCACTCGGGGTCGACCGCTCGTCGGTGCGTTATCGCGGCGAGCGGCCGGATGATGCCGCGGTGCGGGCCCGACTGCGCGAACTGGCGGCGATCCGCCGCCGGTTCGGCTATCGCCGTCTGCTCGTCCTGATGCGCCGCGAGGGCCTGGTCATGAACCATAAGAAGTTCCGTCGGCTCTATCGCGAGGAACGGCTGCAGGTGCGCCGGCGCGGCGGTCGTAAACGGGCGCTGGGTACGAGGGCGCCGCTGACGATCCCGCAGGGCCAGAACCAGCGGTGGAGCCTCGACTTCCTGTCGGATGCTTTCGCCGAAGGCCGCCGCTTCCGCATTCTGGCGGTGGTCGACGACTTCACGCGCGAATGTCTGGCACTCATCGCCGACACTTCGCTGCCGGGCTTGCGGGTGGTGCGCGAACTCGATGTCGTCATCGCTCAGCGCGGCCGGCCGGCGATCTGTGTCTCCGACTACGTCCTACGTCAGGAACCCAAAGGTTTGGAGCGGCAACAGGTCTCCGTTCACTGACCAAGGTCAGTGAATATTGCTCAACGTCGTCCAAGCTGTGGATCGGCGCGGGGTCCGGACGCCGATCGGCGCCGGGGGTCATTCTGCCCGTACGAATAAAATCAAGACTTTAGCGGGTGTTCGGAGGGCATGTCGGGGGGCACAATTCGATAAGCATTCACAGAATGACCACGGCGTCGATCGGCGACGGGACCCCACGCCGAAACACACCGAGCCTATAGAACAGTGCAGCGGCAGTTTAACCTATGGCTTAAAAGGAGCGCTCAAAGCTTCGGATCAGGCGACGCCGGAACTCGCCGTCGCCGACGGTGCGCTCGGCTTCTGGAAGGCGCTTCCCGAGGTCTGGCCCAAGACGCGCGAGCAACGCTGCTGGGTGCATAAGACTGCCAACGTCCTCAACCGGCTGCCGAAGAGTTTGCAAGGCAAAGCCAAGCGGGCGTTTCAGAACATCTGGATGGCCGAGACCAAGCAGGACGCCGAGGCCGCTTTCGATATTTTCGCGGAAATCTGCGGCACGAAATACGACAAGGCGGTCGAATGCCTGACCAAGGATCGCGACGTGCTGCTCGCCTTCTACGACTTCCCCGCCGAGCACTGGAAGACCAACCCGATCGAGAGCACCTTCGACGGTCTGAACCGAGACTCGCTTACTATACCTGGCTGCAATTTCTGCCGCCCGAGCAGCTGACGAAAGTGGGGCCACTGTTCAATGGCAAATTTGAAATCGCGCCGTCGGGGCTTCCCTTCGATTGGGTGATTACACCCGGGTCCGGTGTCACCATCGAGATTGCCACGCATCCCGAACCCGATGCAGGACGTGGGCTCTTTGTGGTACGGTAGCTACAGCTCGCTTTGCACGGCCTTGATCATTCTCATATAGGCTTCTTGAGCTTCCTCCACCGTTGCGTTCTTTTTGATTTTCGGTGTCGGTGCCCCCTTCTGCATGATCACCGGTTCAAGTTCGATCAAGAGCTTGATCGCTTTGTGATCTCCGTTCAGCGCATTTTGGATCAGCTTCCGACCAAGGGCCTCGCGGAACGAGATCCAACGGGTCTCCCCATTCTCGGTAATCTTCAACTTCCGGCGCATAACTTCGTACAGGACGGTCGCGAAGGCCTGCGAACCCTTGGGTCGCCCGCGGGGGTTGCCGCTCTGCCCTGGTTTCCAACGCGTAGCCTTCGGCGGCTTGCCCCACCCTACCTCGTACTCGCCCTTCTTGCCGCGAGCGCCAAATTGCCGTCGCATCGCAGTTCCTCCTTACGCCTTGCGGTTGCGAGCCGATGCAAGTTCGTCGAATGTCTGCCCCGTCGATTCCAAAACCGCATCCTTTCCGGTCAATCGCTGCCAACGACGGATCGCCGTATCCACATATCGAGGATCAATCTCAACACAACACGCGTGGCGTCCAACCTGCTCGGCAGCCGCAATCGAGGTGCCGGACCCCGCGAAAGCGTCGAGGACGATCGAGCCTCGACGCGAACAATCCTTCATGGCATCGGTAATCAGTGCTGTAGGCTTAACCGTTGGATGCATTCGAAGATCATCCATCCGCCCTGCTCGAAACGAGTTGACTCCCGCGTAGACCCAAACATTGGTGCGGGTCCGTCCGTGCTGGCCAAGTTCAAACGTATTGATGTGCGGTGACTTGCCGGACTTAAAGACGAATACTAACTCATGTTGGCTCCGATAGAACGTGCCCTGGCCGGCATTGGTCTTGACCCACACGCAGATATTCTTCAGTTCGTCGTAAACCGCCAGACCAGCGGTGAGAAGTTCTTGGGAGTGCTTCCAGTCCATGCAGACATACGTGATGCCGCCGTCGACGGTGTTGCGCGCACATTGAGTCATCGAATCCTGCAAGAACGTGATGAATCGTTGCGGAGTCATTTCGCCGGAGGCGAGCTCAAATTCCCGATGTTTGGTGCGGCCTCGGCCTCCGACATGACCGTTAATCTTGACGTTGTAGGGGGGATCCAAAAAGGCCATCGTCGCCTGGTTGCCCTGCATCAGACGGTCGAGCGTGCGGGCGTCACGCGCGTCGCCAACAATTATGCGGTGCTTGCCAAGGACGAAGAGATCGTTTTTCTGGCTTACCTTAACGTCTTCCAGCTCCGGCACCTCATCGGCCGGATCGGATCGGTTGTCATTGAAGTCACCGAGAACCGAATCAATCTCAGATGTAGCAAAGCCGGTAATGGACAGGTCCAGTTCGACTTCGGGTAAGACAACTTGCAGTTCGCCGAGTTCGGCCGCGAGGCCCTCTCGGTCCCAACCGGCATTTTCGGCCAACTTGTTGTCGGCCAGCATAAACGCGCGAATCTCCGCATCGTTGAGATGTGATACGCGAATAACCGGTACTGATTTCAGTGCAAGCAAGTTCGCGGCTTCGACGCGCGCATGACCGCAAACAACCGTGCCGCGGTTGTCTGCGACGATCGGATTAACGAAACCGAAGCTTTCGATGGACTTAGCGATTTGCTGAATCTGCTTCTTCGAGTGCGTCCTGACGTTACGTTGCGATGCTCGAAGCTTGCGAGGCGACAGCATTTCGATCGGCCAGGGCAGATTTGCTCCGATCGCCCTGTGACCCCCGGGCGCCGCTTTGGAGACGTTCGACCGAACGGTAGAAGCCTTGACAGAGGTTTTATTTATGCATCGGCGGTGCCGTTCTGAAGCCATTTCGTTCACTTCCGTGGATTACGTTTGCCTAGGCGCCAGGACCGCGACGCCGCGGTTCAGTGCCGGTTAAGCACCGCCCCAACCAGTGGGCCAGGTTCACAATTTCAAACATGGCAAATCCTCCCAGCCCGCCGCTTGCTTGTTGAGCCCACTTCATCGCCTCCTGGACACCGCGGCATACCGAACAATCGGGAGGTGAACTCCGGTTCTCCGGCGTATCGCCCGGCCTGATAACAATCGACAGGAACACCGGATCGGTGTTGTCAACGGCCCAATCACCCGGCTTTGCTCTCCTTCGGATTTCGGCTGCATCGAACAGTGCTTTCGGATCCTGTCCCATGATGCGGCTGTGCTCTGGCTCCAGGATTCTGCGCACACGTCGCATGATTTGCACGGCCAGGGTCTGGGGCCACCCATGGTTCAGGAGCCGCAGTCCGTTTAGGAGCGCAAACGCCTCGTACTCGGAAAACCAGACTTCAACTCCACTCCCTTTAGCCTCCTCGCTGAAGAATGCGTAATTTGCACGCACCGGATCGAGCGAACGCGCTGATCGCCCATACGAGCGGTCGGTTTCCAAGAGACGCTTTATTCGCGTGCGAAGTTCCGATGTTGGTTCGGTCGCTTCCGACTCAAATACCCGAGACAGGGCTTCTTCAACTTGGTTGCGTTTAAAAAAGCGCATTAAAATCTATCACCGAGTTTTAATACGGCCGTCAAGCCGTGCTGCACTTGGTGTGGATAAATCGGCGCCCTGGTCTGGCCTGATAATTCAGCAAGGTAGGAATGCATGCACAGAATCCAGAATTCAAGAAGACCCTTTTTTCATCTGTCGGCATCGAACCTTCGCAATTCCGCAGAGCGAACTTGATTTTTGATTAGGAAAAAAGACCAAATCGCAAAATCAAGTTCTTAAATCTGTTCGATGTCACCTGTGCTTGTCGTCCAAGACAGGCGCTCGCGTTCAGCGGTAGGACTTGGATGAATCATGCGCTCCATCGAGGGAGTCCCAATTCGGACCTGACCTCTTGAGGCACCGAATGGAGAATGCTCTCCCCGGCCCCATCATCTTTTAAGCGTCCTATCCCTGACCCGGGTGATCCTTCCACTCCCGCGAAGCGGGTTCGTTCAATGCGCAGCCCCCAGACGGATTTGGAAATCAAAGTTTACGGAAATTCGGTGTTCTCTGCGGAACCGTTCCCTGCTATGAAGAGGATCGTTCCCTGTTAATTCTCATAGGGAATTCTGCCAAAGCTCCCCATAAATTCCACGTTTGTTGATGACGCCGTCGTCGTTTTTGGCCCAGATTTTCGTTTTTCCCTGTATTTTTGCCTGTTAGCAGGGAATTTGCCTGGAGACTGGTTCGATCTCGACTGCGTCGTCAGCCACCCGGTCCGGTCTCTCTGAGGTTATTTCCGGTCTTGGAATAACCCGCGACATTCCGTGGGGTCAGCTGACCACCACATCGCGGTCTCTGGCACGACATTAGGGCATCACGAAGAGCGTGTTCTCAAGGCCGATACGCCGCCTCAAGGCCCGCAACTCGGCCGAGGCTGTGGCCGAGCGCGATTCGTGAGCCGGATACGGCAGCGCATATTGCATTGGAGAACGGCAACCTGCCGCCTTAGGGCGGCATTCTCCGCCTCAAGCCGCGGCGTCAGCTTGGATGCCAGCACCAGCAGTCTCTTCAGGAGGATGACCGGCGCGATCCCTCGCTGATCAAACCGACGAGGTGTTCGGCACACCCCGAGGCGATACTCGAATAAGCCGGCTCACATCGTGCTGCGTCTCACGCGGCCTGCGCCAGGCCGAGATCGGACCAGATCGCCGCGAGCGATGCCACAAGGTGATCGATGTCCTCGTCAGTGTGGAACGGTGACGGCGTGATGCGCAGGCGCTCCGTGCCGCGCGGTACCGTCGGATAGTTGATGGGCTGGACGTAGATGCCGTAGTGGCTCAGCAGCCGATCACTGATGTGTTTGCACCGTACCGGATCACGCACCATTACCGGCACGATGTGACTGGGGTTCTGCAGGCACGGAACGCCGATCTCCTCGAGCCGCGACCTCACCCGGGCTACACGATCCCGAACCCGGTCCCGCTCCGCGGAGCTCGCCTTGAGATAACGGATACTGGCAAGCGCGCCCGCCGCCACATGCGGCGGCAAAGCCGTGGTGAAGATAAAGCCCGACGAGTAGCTTCGCACGAAATCGCACAACGCGGCCGACGCCGCGATATAGCCGCCAACCACGCCGAACGATTTCGCCAACGTGCCCTCGATCACGGTGAGACGGTGGCTCAGGCCGTCGCGCTCCGCGATGCCGCCGCCGCGTGGGCCGTAGAGGCCGACCGCGTGCACTTCGTCGAGATAGGTCATAGCGCCGTGCGCGTCCGCGACGTCGCAAAGCTCGGCGATCGGCGCGATATCGCCATCCATCGAATAGACCGACTCGAACGCCACCAGCTTCGGTGCAGCCGGATCGATATCCATGAGCTTGCGATCAAGGTCGGCCGGGTCGTTGTGAGCAAAGATCCGCGTCGGCGCGCGGCTGTGACGAATGCCCTCGATCATCGAGGCGTGGTTCGAAGCGTCCGACAGCACCACGCAACCCGGCATGCACGCAGCGAGCGTACCAAGCGCCGCCCAGTTGGAGACATAGCCCGAGGTGAACAGCAGCGAGTCTTCCTTGCCGTGCAGATCGGCAAGCTCGCGCTCAAGCATGACATGGTAGTGGTTGGTTCCCGAGATGTTGCGCGTTCCGCCCGCCCCTGCCCCGCAGCGGTCCAGCGCTTCGTGCATCGCGGCGAGAACCTTCGGATGTTGCCCCATTCCCAGGTAGTCGTTGGAGCACCAGACGGTGACCTCTTGGCGCCCACGCTCGGAGTGATAGGTCGCGCGCGGAAAACGACCAACCTGCCGTTCGAGATCGGCGAAAACCCGGTAGCGGCCCTCGCGGCGAAGGTTGCCGAGCTGGGTGCGGAAGAAAGCCTCGTAGTCCATGGTCGTCTTCTCCCATTGCCCACAGCCGGTCAGGGGAGCCGGCGGGCGGGCGTCGCTTCGATTTGCGTTGACTGTTTGGTAATGGCCTGCCGGAAGCGATCCTCGAGATTCTGCCGCGCCAGACTGGAGTGACGCGGTGCCCGTTCGGCCGTCGGCTTGACCGGTTCATCGACGGGTGCGGGCAGCTTGCAACGTGATCTCATGCTCCAGTTCCATAGCGCCTCGATCGGCAGCGGTACCACCATGAACCAGTGCTCGAGGACAGCGAGCGCCATCAGGGTAGCAAGGAGGATGCAGGCTGCGACTTCGAATGCAGATGCCGCGGGCGAGAGTGCCCCCATGACGAGCCAGACCCCGATCGCCGTCGAGATCGTCACGCTGACCGGAAACAGCAGGTTGATCGGCCCCTTGCGGAAGTAGCTCGCCAGATAGCGCAACTGATCGGGCAGGAATCCTTCGTGCAGGATCGGCACGCCGAGGAACAGGTTGAGCTTCGCGCTGAGCCGCATGGTCCACAGCAGCGCGAACGTCCAGGCACCGACCTGATTTTCGCCGCCCCAGGTGAACGCGACGACGGCCAGGGCGCCGACCAAAAGCGCGACCTCGTGATACAGGATCGCCAGAATCGCAAACCCGGCGCGCCGCCAGCCGTGCACGCCGGCCGGACAGGGCTGGCTGCGCGGCCCCGTCAGTTGACCCAGCAGAAACCAGATCTCGAGTGCGCCCCAAAGCGCGATCGCCCAGACGAAGGCCGCGTACGCGCCCGCGACTGTCGCTTCCCTGCTGGCATCCGCCAGGCCGACAAGCGACGCGACGGCCAGCACGCCGGCCCCGCAAGCGCTCCAACGGAACGTCGATCGCGGGAGCCCGACGATGTATAGAACGAGACCGGTACTGAACCACCAGACCGCCAGGGCGCATAGCGCCGGCATGACGTGGTTGATTAAGATTGCCATCCAGATGTTACCAGGCTGGGGCCAGCGTGACCTGTCGCGGAAGCTCGTTGCGTTTGCTGGGGAGCATGTAGAGTCTGGCGAACGTCGCCGCGCCCGCCACGCCGAGCGCCACGCGCTTGATGAAGCCCGAGACTCCACCCCGCGCCTGAGCGGCAGCACTGGCTTCTGCAATCCGCCGTAGCCGCTCAAAGCCGGCATGCAGGGCGGGATTGTCGAGATCTAGCATCAGCGGGAAGACCTGCTGCGATATCTCCGACGTGATGCGGAACACCCGGAAGTCGTAGTCGGTCGGGTCGAGGCCGATCGCCTTGTGGAACGCGGGACGCATGTGGTCGCGCACATACATCGTGGCGAACACCGCGAGCAGAAAGAACTTGATCCAGAGCTTGTTGCGGCCCGCGAGCAGGGAGGGATCGGCGCGCATCAGCAACGCAAATGCCTCGCCGTGCCGGAACTCATCGTTGCACCACCGTTCGAACCAGCGAAAAATTGGATGGAACTGCCGGTCGGGATGCCGCTCCAACTGCCGATAGATCGTTATGTAGCGAGCGTACCCGATCTTTTCGGACAGGTAGGTCGCGTAGAATATGAACTTCGGCTTGAAATAGGTGTATTTCTTGGCCCGCGTCAAAAAACTGAGATCGATGCCGTAGCTCAAATCCTTCAGCGTCTCGTTGATGAACCCGGCATGACGCGACTCGTCCCGGCTCATGCAGGCAAACAGCTCGCGGATATCCTTGTTCTTGATCTGCTTTTTGATCTCTGAATAGAGCACGCAGCCGGAGAATTCTGCCGTAAGGGAACTCACCAGAAAATCGATGAACTCCTTGCGCAGATCTTCGGGCAGGTCATCGAGCTTGAAATCGAACGGCTCGGCACGCCGAAAGTGTGATTTGTTGTGGTCGCGCCGCAGCTCCGCCATCATCGCATCCCACTCCGACCGAACCAACTCGACGTCGAGCCGATCCATCGCCTTGAAGTCGGTCGTGTAGAATCGCGGACTGAGAATCGTGTCCTTCTGGGCATCCCTGGTCGTTGCGTTCGGCGCGCCGCCGCCACCCTCCATTGGAATCATTTGGCTCTCCCGTTCGAGAAGCTGACTTCGTAAAGCTCGGTCAATTCGAGATAACCGGCGACCCGCGCCGCGAGGTTTCTCCACGGCCCGGCCCGCACGACAGTGGCGCGCCGATCGCAGACCAGCCGTTCGCCGAATCCGACCATCCCTGGCGGGTCGTGGACGACAACCTCATCGCCCGGCCCGATTTCGATGCCGTGCAACTCCACGTAGGCGTGAAGGCTTTCGGTCGTCTGCTCCAGGTCGACCGTGCATGAAACTTCGGCGATCCGCCGACTGGTCAGCCATTCCGAGATCATTGTGATGCACTCCGGTCACGGAGAAGACGCGCGAAAGCCGCCGCGTTGGTCGGACCGAACGAGACCAGTTCGATACGCTGGTGCGTGGCGATGTCCTCGATCGACAGCCGTCCATCGTCCCAGCGCGTCAGTCGGAACGGAGGCTCGGTACCGATGTGTTGCAGCTTGCGGTCGCGCGCCAGACCACGCAGCACGCCGCGCAGGAACCCGTTGGTTCCAGGTGAGATCATGTCCACGACGCGCCCGCTCGCGACATCGTAAACCGCCACGGCTCCGTCGCTGCGATCCTCGAAGCGCAGGTCGCGGCTCTCGATCGCGACCGCGACGGGCGCGTACGTCGTTCCGACCCCGCTGACGCGGGCAAACAAAGTGGCGACGAGCGCGAGGCCGACCAAGGCCGCCGCGCCGTACAACGCCCCGCGTGGAAACTGTTGCGTTCGGGGCTGCATAATTCGGTCCCCTGTCATGCGGCCGCCGCTGCCGTGGAAGACGGCATCGGCACCTCGGATACCTCTGGTTGACCGGCACTCGCCGAGGCCGCGGGCGCGGTCGCCGCGCCGACAAGCGCGCGGCTCAGAATGTCCGCAACCCGCTTTGCGTCGGGGACCGAACGAAACATCGGCTCGGCGCGCGCGGCGCGCCACGGACGCGCATGGGGCCACAGCAGAAGATAGGCGATCCGGTCACCGCCCTTGGTGGCGACCGGAATGTCACCGGTACCGTCGGAATGACATTTCAACGCTGCGGACTCGATGACCGAGAACGGAATGTTCATCGTCTTCGGCAACGCGACGCCGAACTGCATGATGATTCGGCGGGTGGTGATGATGTAGCGCGTGGAGCGGGCAGACAGCCACGCCAGCAGTGCGAGGACACCGCACCCGAGGGTGCCCGGTACGATCACCCACAGCGCCGCGAGCGTTGCGGTCAGGATGGATTCGCCGTCCATCAATCCCGATGCGACCCGCCAGACCGCGAGAAGGGCGAAATAGATCGCCACCATACGGACATGGAACGCGCGCAGCGCCAGCCCACGCCATTCCGGCCGACCCTGCCAGATCACGCTTTCACCGGCGGGGAGCGGTTCGGGCAACCTGAGTGGCGCGCTCACAGCAGTGGCTCCTGGCGCGCCGGCGTCGCGTAGAGCGTCCCGCCGGCGTAGTACCCGACGATCCGGTCTTCCTCCAGTTTCGTCACCTGGTTGGGGTTCGCGATCTTCGGAACGTCGGCAAACTGATCGGCCAGGATCGATTCGACGTTGACCGTGCGCCGGCCGCGGCTGACGCGAGCCATGGTCATCGGCAGCAGCACGCTGGCGCCGGGCGTGGCGGCGACATCGACCTCGAGATAGCGAATGAGAATTTCTGCGCGGTCGATCCAGACGTCTTTCACCGTGCCAGCGGTCCGGCCGTCCGCGCCCACGACCGGCATCCCACGCGGGTCGGCGTCATGGCTGTCGATCTGGAAATCGGGCAGCACCCGCATCGGCACGATGATCGGCACACCCTCGACGCTATGCTCCGGAACATCCTCGCGATTGGCGTAAGAAGCCGGCCCCACGCCGTCCTTCATTGGATTGCCGGTGGGCATCATTGGCGCGCCCGGCCAGGCGGCAACCGGCGCAACCGCGACATCGCGGCGATCGGACCTTGGATTTGGAACCGTGCGAGTTGTACCGTCGCTCAACAGGAACGACTTGAGGCCCGGCATCGCCGGATAGCCCTGAACCACGACGCCGCCCCGGCGATCCGATTCAAGCGGGTAGCCTTCCCGTTTGTCTTCGCGCCGCAGATAGAAGATCAGGCCGGCGAAGAAGATCCAGAACGCATACAGCACAACCTGTGCCACATCGATATATTCCGTGATTGCGCCGCGGGGCATGGGACACTCTCCGTGCTCTTGGGCTAGCCGGGAAACTCGGCCAGGCCGAACTTGGTGGACGATCGCGAGCGATCCACGCGTGCGGGGCGCACGAGCGGGCCGATCGCAATCAGCGTGGCGAACAACAGTGCAATCTCGATGTGGTAGACGAAGCCGTATCCCGTCGACGGCATGTTCAACGCAGGTCCAAGCAGCCCTTGCGTCGCCATGCCGGAGACCAGATCGCGGATGCCGCCGCCGAGCGCGATCGCGATACCGGCCGCGGTCGCCTGCACGGCACCCCAGGCGCCCAGTGCAAGCCCGCTTTGTCCGTCACGCGCCAACTCCATGGCGGCGGTGAGCGTGCCCACCGCAAACAATCCGCCGCCAAATCCGATCAGGACGGTTCCGATCCGCAGCAGAAATGGCGAGGTAAGGGGCGCCGAAAATATCACGGTGGAGAACGCCACGAGCCCGACCAGCGCACCCAACGCCGCGAGGCGATAAGCATCGCCACCACGACCCAGCGAACGAGCGGCGATCGCGAAGCCGACGAGCGTGCCGGTAGCGAAGATCGCCGTCAGCGATGTGGATTCGCCAACGGTCAGGTTCAGTATCTCGCCGCCGTATGGCTCGAGCAGAATGTCCTGCATCGTGAAGGCTGCGGTGCCCAATGCGACCGCGATGAAGACACGTGTGGTCCGGCTGTCGCGCCGGAACGCCGACCACGATTCACGAAATGCCGGGCGCGGCTGGTTTGCCGCAGTGCGGGCGGGGTTGCGCGCTTCCTGCTTCCACAGAGCGATGACGTTGAGAAAGATCGTTGCCAAGGCGGCGCCCTGTACCACCTGGATCAGCAGCACCTGGCGAAAGTTTGCCAGCAGCGCTCCAAACAAAAGCGCGCTCGCGACCATGCCGAACAGCAACATGACATAGAGGAACGCCACGACGCGAGGTCGCGCCTCGGGCGGCGCAAGATCGGTCGCCAGCGCAAGCCCGGCGGTCTGGGTGGTGTGGAGGCCCGCGCCGACCAGCAGGAACGCAAGCGCTGCGCCAATCTGGCCGACAATCGGCGGACCGTCCGCATCACCGGACAGAACGATGAGAGCGAACGGCATGATCGCCAGACCGCCGAATTGCAACAAGGTGCCGAACCAGATGTAGGGTACTCTGCGCCATCCCAGCGCGGAGCGGTGCGTATCGGAGCGGAATCCGATCAGCGCGCGCATGGGCGCGAACAACAATGGCAGCGACACCATGCTGGCGACGAGCCAGCTCGACATGCCGAGTTCGACAATCATCACGCGGTTGAGCGTGCCATTGAGCAGGACGACCGCGATGCCGATGGACACCTGGAACAATGACAACCGCAATAGTCGCCCGAGCGGAAGTTCGACGGTCGCCGCGTCAGCGAACGGCAGGAAGCGGGTGCCCACACGCATCCATCCACGGGCGATGTTGATGCCGAGCGACGTCATGCAGCCAATAACTCCAAGGCTTGCGACGTATAGAATCCACTGACGATCCGCGTCGTGCGCGCGACACGCCAGCCGTCGAGCTTCGGCTCGCTCGTCAGCAGGCGCCATAACGTCTCCGCGACGACCGGTTCAACCGACGGCGCCCGGCTGCTGCGCGGAAAAAAGCGCCCGACCGCATGCATCACCGCCAACGCCGGCGTTCGCGGCACAAACGTAAACAACAGCGAGTGTTGGGTCCGCGCGGCGAGGCCGGCAACCGCGGCGATCGCGTCGCCGGTGCGGTAATGGATCAGCGAATCCATGCCGACCACATGGTCAAACGAGCCGAGCCCAGGATCGAGCATGTCGCCGGACAGAAACTCGACACTGCCGGCGCCCAGGTCGTGCGGCGCGCGCTCACGCGCGAGCTCAACGAGCGTCGGAGACAGGTCGATGGCCACGACGCTGGCGCCGCGGCGCGCTGCCGCAACCGCCAGCGCGCCGGTTCCACAGCCCGCATCGAGCAGCCGCCGCCCGCGCAGGTCGCTCGGCAGCCAGTCGAGCAGGGTCCGCCGCATCTCGTCGCGACCGGCGCGAACGGTCGCTCGAATGCGCCCGACCGGAGCATCCGACGTCAGCCGCGACCAAGCTTCGACCGCGGTCCGGTCGAAGTAGTTTTCGACCTGATGGCGACGTGCAACGTAAGAAACGCTCAGCATCGGACGTGGTCCCGGATCAATCGAAACCCAACAGGTCGAAGATGTCGCGATCGCGCAGCGGAACGGCGTCGAGCGGCTCCGCACCGGCCAGCAGTGTCGCGGCGAGCCGCAGATATTCGTTTTGCACCTGCTCGACCTCGGGCGACGCCTCCATCTCGAACAGAGTGGCCTTCTTTAACCGGCTGCGCCGGAACACATCGAGGTCGGGGAACTGCGCCAGGGTCTTGAGGCCGGTTTTGGCATTGTATTTATCAAGCTGGTCGGTCGCGGAACTACGGTTCGCGATGACGCCGCCGAGGCGAACCCCGTAGTTGCGCGACTTTGCCTGGATCGCGGCGACGATGCGGTTCATGGCGAAAATGGAGTCGAAGTCGTTAGCGGTAACGATGATGCCCCGGTCGGAGTGCTGGAGCGGCGCCGCGAAGCCGCCGCACACCACGTCGCCCAGCACGTCGAAGATCACCACGTCGGTGTCTTCGAGCAGATGGTGCTCCTTGAGCAGCTTCACGGTCTGACCGACTACGTAGCCGCCGCAACCGGTCCCGGCCGGCGGACCTCCGGCCTCGACACACATCACACCGTTGTAGCCTTCGTAGACGAAGTCCTCGGTCCGCAGTTCCTCGGAATGGAAGTTCACCGACTCCAGGACATCGATGACCGTCGGCACCAGCCGCTTGGTCAGGGTGAACGTCGAGTCGTGCTTCGGATCGCAGCCGATCTGCAGCACGCGCTTGCCAAGTTTGGAGAACGCCACCGACAGGTTCGACGACGTCGTGCTCTTGCCGATGCCGCCCTTGCCGTAGACCGAGAACACCTTGGCGTTGCCGATCTCGACGTTCGGATCGAGCTTCACCTGGACGCTGCCTTCGCCGTCCGCGCGGGTATGGCGCGGAACCGTTCTCATCACGACGTTCATGCTGCCACTCCCACTCCGATGCCTTCAATCCTGTCTTCCAGGTCCTCACCGGCCCGACGCAGTGCGTCGAGCGTCGTCTTGTCGGGCGACCAGTATTTGCGCTCGTGCGCTTCCAACAGCCGGTTAGCGACTTTTGCGGACGCCTTCGGATTGAGCGCGGCCAGGCGCTCGCGCATCGCCGGATCGAGGATGTAAGTTTGGGTGAGTTGCTGGTAGACCCACGGCGCGACCTCACCGGTGGTTGCGGACCAGCCGAGCGTGTTCGTGACCTGCGCTTCGATCATCCGCACGCCCTCGTAGCCGTGGTCCAGCAGCGCCTCGTACCATTTCGGATTGAGCGCGCGCGTCCGGGTCTCAAGCGCGACCTGCTCGGCCAGCGAACGCACCGTGCCGTCGCCGCGCGTCTGGTCTCCGATATAGACGCTGGCGGCGGCGCCGCGCGCGCGGCGCACTGCGCGACTGATGCCGCCGAGCGTGTCGAAGTAATGATCGACGGTGGTGACGCCGAGCTCGATCGAGTCGAGATTCTGATAGGCGACATCCACGCTCGATAGGACGTGGGCCAGAACGCCATCCTGCCGCGAGGCCTTGCCGTTCACCCCGTAGGCAAAGCCCTTGCGGCGGATATAGGCCTCCGCCAGTTCGTCCTCGTTGTTCCAGCCGCCGTGGTCGACGAGCTGATTGACGTTGGCGCCGTAAGCGCCGTCGGCATTGCCGAACACCCGCAAGGCCGCCTGCGCGAGGTCGCCACCATGCTGCTCCACGTAGGTCAGCGCGTGCTTGCGCACGAAATTCTGCTCGATCGGCTCATCGGCGCCGGCGGCCAGCAGCGCGGCCTCCGCCAGGAGCTTGGTCTGCAACGGCAGCAGGTCGCGGAAAATGCCCGACAGCGTGATCACCACGTCGACGCGCGGACGGCCGAGACGCTCCAGCGGAACCAATTGAGCGCCGGTCAAGCGGCCGTAGCTGTCGTGGCGTGGCTCGGCGCCCATCAGCCAGAGCGCCTGGGCGATCGGACCGCCTTCGGTCTTGAGATTGTCGGTACCCCACAACACCATCGCGATCGTCTCGGGCAGCGCCCGCGCGTCGGCAATGTGACGCGCCAGCAGCCGCTCCGCTTGCCGCGACCCGTCTTTCACCGCAAAAGCGCTCGGAATCCGGAACGGGTCGAAGCCGTGGAGATTGCGGCCGGTCGGCAAGACGTCCTGATTGCGCAACAGGTCCCCGCCCGGCGCCGGTCGCAGATAGCCGCCGTCGAGCGCATGCAGGATCGCCGGCGTCTCGTGATCGGCTGCCAGCAGCGCAACGAGCGCGGCGCGGCGTTGCGGGTCCGTCACGTCTGCGGCATCGAGCAGCTCTGCGCGGGCTTGCGCGGTGGGCGGCGCGCCGATGACATGCAGCCCGTACGGAATGAGGGTGTATTCC
>JBFXEX010000133.1:0-15471 GCA_050179645.1 Xanthobacteraceae bacterium
GGCGGCGATGACCTTGAAGCCGCAGGTGCGCGCCCAGTCGACGTGTTCGCAGATCAGCGCCGGCTGATCGCCCCAGGCCAGGCTGTAGACCACGTCGGCCGCCTTGGCTTTGCGGGCAAGAAGCGGTCCCGCAAGCGCATCGGCCTCGACGTTGACCATGACGAAGTGCTTGCCGTGCGCGATGGCAGCGAGCGCATGACGGATGCCGGCGCCCGGAATGCCGGTCGCCTCCACGATCACCTCGATCTCGGGCAGCGCGATCAGCGCGTCGGCATCGGGCGTCACGTGGGTGCGGCGGGTCTTCAGCGCGTCGCCGAGCGAGGCGGCCCCAATCGTCGCCGCATCCCAGCCGGCGCCGATCAGCTGGCGCGTCGCGCGCGCCACATCGAGGTCGGCGACCCCGACCACGTGCAGACCGGTGGTGAGCCGCGCCTGAGCCAGGAACATGGTGCCGAACTTGCCGGCGCCGATCAGCCCGACCGTCACCGGCCGGCCCGCGGCCTCCCGCTCACGCAACATGTTGGAGAGATTCACCGATAGCCCTCGCAACGCCAACTGTTTCCGCCTCTGCCGAGGCGTGCCGTCATAGCACGGCGGCGACGCTTACTGGCAGACCGCGCGGGTCACGAAGGTCTCGACCTTGCATTCGCCCGCCGCCGGCGAGCGCCCGGAGAGCAGGACGCGGGCGGGACACTTCTGTTCGGTCTGGGTGGCGACGCTCTGCCCGGCCTGGAAGCCCTTGGCGGCACATACCGACTTCGCGGCCGCCGCGCAGTCCGGCGCGCCGTTGGGCGCGACTTCGCAGCGCCCACGGCCGTCCACGATGCGCGATGGCGGGACCAACGCCCCTGCCGCTTGTTTGGCGTTGTCGCGGGCCTTGTTGTGGAACTCGCTCAGGGCCTCGCTTGCCCCCTTCATCTGGGCGTCGAATTTCTCGCGTCCTTCCTGGAACCAGCGGCCGACGGTATCGACGACTCCCTTCGTCGCGCTCGGCTCGGTCGCCTGCGCGGCCGGCGGGGGCGCAGGTTCGGCTGGGTTGGGGCTCGGCGGAGTCTGCGCAAGCGCCGTAAATTCAAGCGCCAGCATGCCGGCGCCAAACAGCGCGCCAGCGACCACAAGTTTCGCTCCGCAAGATCGCAAACGGTCCCGAAGGCTGCTCACGGCCGGATCCCAAAAACGCGTTGCGCCGTTCCGGCGCGCCAAGTGAAGCAGCCGGAAGGCTCGGCCGGACAGATGGCAGAAATGAGGAACGCGGCGCGACCCAATCCTAGAACACGTAGACCGCCGCAATAATGCCGCCGACCAGCACGACAGCGCCGACCGTGACCCAGAAACCGAGCCGCTCCTCGAGCATGACGCGGGCCTGCGGGCCATAGCGGTGCAGCAGGAAGGCGAGCAGGAAGAACCGGCCGCCGCGGGCAATGAACGACAGCAGGATAAACATCAGCAGGTTGTAGCCGGCGAAGCCGGACGCGATCGTGACGATCTTGTAGGGGATCGGCGTGAGGCCCTTGAGCAGGATGATCCAGGCGCCCCATTCCACGTAGGCCTCGCGGAAGGCATCGACCTTGTTGCCATAACCGTAGAGCTGGATCAGCCAGAGGCCGAGCGAGTCGTAGAGCACCGCGCCGATGAAATAGCCGAGAACACCACCCGCAACCGATGTGAGCGTACAGACCAGAGCGTAAAAATACGCCTTGTCCGGCCGCGCGAGCGACATCGGGATCAGCATCACGTCGGGCGGTATCGGGAAGAACGAACTCTCGACGAACGAGACGAACCCCATCAGCCACGTCGCATGCGGCTTGCCGGCGGCGGCGATGCACCAGTCGTAGAGGCGGCGGAGCATGCGGGTTGCTTAATGGCGGGGGAGTGTGGCGGATCTGACGTTCCTACCACCGTTGCGGCATGCCGATCGTAGGAACGTCAAATCCAAAGCCACACTAAGAGCCATAGAATTGCTAGTGTCCACGTCGCCGCCAGTGAAGTGGATTGGACATGCACTACCCAGCGGGCCGCAAGCTCGTAAAGCGAATGTCAAATCCAAACTCCACTGGAAAGATAGATTGCTAGTGGTCCTTTAATTCCAACATTCGCAACAGTGCCTGCCGAAGCGGGATGCGAACGTTGGAATTGGACAACCGGGCAGCAGCCCGCCGATGCGGTCAGCGCTGCTTGCGGGCGTGGCTCCGCGATGCGAGTGCGACCACCTTGCGCCGCGGCAACAGCGCAGCAGATTCGTCCTGCGCCTTGGGGAGCTTCTCGGCGATCCCGAACAGCCGTTCGCGGCGGCTCATCTCGGCCCAGACCTCGTCCGGATTGATGCCGCTCGCCACCCAAAGCACGACCAGATTGTAGAGCAGATCGGCGCTTTCGCGCACAACGGCCTCGTTGTGGCCGTTCATGGCGTCGATTACCACTTCGACCGCCTCTTCGGCGAGCTTCTTCGCCATCTTGCCGCGACCTGAGCGTAGCAGCCGTGCCGTCCGCGATACAGCCGGATCGGCGGTCTGCGCGGCCACGACGGCACGATAGAGCCGGTCCACCGGTTCGGTCATCACCTTCACCCTCTTCCCCTGGGTCAAGCGAATACCATGAATGTGGTTCCGCTGAGGCAGAAAAACCACACTCGGGCACGATGCCGCGCTCCGATGGTTACTCCTCGACCGCCAGCAGGCTGGCATTGCCGCCCGCCGCCGCGATGTTGATCGTCACCACCTGCTCGGAGGCGAACCGGCGCAGATAGTTCGGGCCCCCCGCCTTGGGACCGGTACCGGACAGACCGGTGCCGCCGAACGGCTGGGTGCCGACGACGGCGCCGATCATGTTGCGGTTGACGTAGACGTTGCCGTTGGCGAGCCGCGCCACCACCTGCTCGACCGTCGCGTCGATCCGCGAGTGAATGCCGAGCGTGAGGCCGTAACCGTTGCCGGCGATGTCGTCGAGCAGGCGATCGAGTTCGGAGGCCTCCCAGCGCACGACGTGCAGGATCGGTCCGAACACTTCCTCCCGGAGGTCGCGGGCGCGGTCGAGCGCCACGATGGTCGGCGGCACATAGGTCCCGCGTTCGGGCAGCGCCCGATCGTCATCCCAGCGGAACCGGACCCGGCCCTGCCCGCGCATCCCGGCAATCCAGCGGTCGAGCTTGTCCTTGGCCTCGGCGTCGATCACCGGCCCGACATGGGTCGAAGGATCGCGCGGATCGCCCAGCGCCAGTTCCTGCGCGGCGCCCGCAATCATCTCGATGATCGGATCGGCGACATCCTTCTGCACGCAAAGGAGCCGCAGCGCCGAGCAGCGCTGACCGGCCGAGCGAAACGCCGAGGTGACGACGTCGTCGGTCACCTGCTCGGGCAACGCAGTGGCGTCGACGATCATGGCATTGATACCGCCGGTTTCAGCGATCAGCGGCACGATCGGCGCATCCTTGCCGGCAAGCACGCGGTTGATCAGCCGCGCCACCTCGGTCGAGCCGGTGAATGCGACGCCGGCGACACGCGGATCGCCGACCAGCGCAGCTCCAGTCTTGCCGTTACCCGGGACCAGGTGGAGCGCACTTACCGGAATGCCGGCCCGGTGCAGCAGCCGCACGGCCTCCCAGGCAACAAGTGGGGTCTGCTCGGCCGGCTTCGCCACCACCGCGTTGCCGGCGGCGAGCCCTGCCGTCACCTGGCCGAGAAAGATCGCCAACGGAAAATTCCACGGGCTGATGCAGACGAACACCCCACGCCCGCGATAACGCAGTTCGTTCGACTCTCCGGTCGGTCCCGGAAGGACCTGCGGGACCAGCGACGTGCGAGCCTCGGCCGCATAATAGCGGCAGAAGTCGATGGCTTCGCGGACCTCGGCGAGCGCATCGTCGAGCGTCTTGCCGCCTTCGAGCTGCAGCAGCGCAATCAGCCGGCCGCGGTTCGCCTCGATCAGGTCGCTGGCACGGTCGAGGGCGGCGGCGCGGGTTTCCACCGCCGTGGCGCTCCAGTCCGCAAAGCCGTTCTCCGCTGCGGTCATGGCGGCCGCCGCGATCGCCTCATCGCCCTCGCGCACCCGGCCGATCGGCGCGCCGTCGATGGGCGATGTGACCTCGCGCTCGATGCCCGTCAACTCGATTCCGTCGACCAGCGGGGCGGCGAGATCGGGCAATGCGGCACCGCGCGTACTTGCCACCAGTGCCGCAAGGCTCGCGCGGTCGCCGAACTCGACGCCGGGCGAATTGCGGCGCGACGGCGCGTAGAGGTCGCGTGGCAGGGGAATCTTCGGGTGGCGGGCGTGCTGCGCATCTCCGATCCAGCTTTGCGGGCGCTTGAGCAGGGTGGCGACCGGCACCGAGGTATCCGCCGCCACCGACACGAACGAGGAGTTCGCCCCGTTCTCGAGCAAGCGCCGCACCAGATAGGCCAGCAGGTCGCGATGACCGCCGACCGGCGCATAGACCCGCACGGCGGCGTTCGGGTGCTCGGCGAGCAGGAGCTCGTAGAGCGTCTCGCCCATGCCGTGCAGCCGCTGGAACTCGTAGCCACTGACGCCGCCCGCATCCTCGATCACGCCCGCAACCGTGAGTGCGTTGTGGGTGGCGAACTGCGGATAAAGTACGGGCCGCGCGTCCAGCAGCTTGCGGGTGCAGGCCGTGAAGCAAAGATCGGTCATCGGCTTGCGGGTGAAAACCGGATAATCGGCAAGGCCCCGCTCCTGGCCGCGCTTGACCTCGGTGTCCCAGTAGGCGCCCTTGACCAGGCGGATCATCAGTCGCCGGTCGCAAGCGCGCGCCGTCTCGGCCAGCCAGTCGATCACCGCCGGTGCGCGCTTCTGGTAGGCCTGGACCGCCAGGCCGAAGCCTTCCCAGCCGTGCAGCGAGCGATCCGGCAGGACCGCCGCCAGCACGTCGAGCGTCAGTTCCAGCCGGTCGGCCTCCTCGGCGTCGATGGTAAAGTTGAGGTCGTGTTCGCGGGCCCGGCGGGCGAGTTCAAGGACCCGCGGTACCAGTTCGGTCATCACCCGGTCGTGCGAGACCGCCTCGAAACGCGGATGCAGCGCCGACAGCTTGACCGAGATGCCGGGCCGGTCGGGCAACGCCCCCTCGCCGGCCCCGGCGCCGATCTCATCGATGGCGCGGGAATAGGAGATGAAGTGCCGTTCGGCCTGCTCCGCCGTGCGCGCGCCTTCGCCCAGCATGTCGAAGGAGTAGCGCCGCTCGGGGTGCCGCGCGGCACGGTGCAGCGCCTCCTCGATGGTCTGCCCGAGCACGAAATGCGAGCCGAGAAGCCGCATCGCCTGCCGCGTCGCGGCCCGTACGGCCGGCAGGCCGAGCCGCCTGATCAAGCTGTCCAGGATGGAATCCGGCGTCTCGCCCGGTTGAATGATGCGGGCCGTGATGCCGAGGGTCCAGGCCGACGCCGCGACCAGCAAGGCGTCCGACTTGACGTCATGCGACGACCAGTCGCCGGTGGCGAGCTTGTCCTCGATCAGCCGGTCGGCGGTGATGGCGTCCGGAACCCGCAGCAGCGCCTCGGCCAGCACCATGAGGGCAAGTCCCTCCTTGGTCGACAGCGAATAAGCATGGAGAAAATCCTCGATGCCGCCGAGCCCGCCGGTGCGCGCGCGGATGCCGTCGATCAGCCGGGTGGCGGCGCGGTCGACCCGCGCTTCGGCGGCGGCCGAGCGGTCCGCCCCTGCCAGCAATGCGGCCGCGATCTCCTCGTCGGGCGGCGCATAAGGCGCGCGAAACGCCGGCCCGCCGGGTGCATCGGGAGGACCGGGTGCCTGCGTATCTTGGGTCAGCACACCATGGGTCATGGGCGGTCCCGGCCGTGCGTCACGATCTTAGTCTTAATGGCAATCCGAGGCTGCCATCGCCACCAAATGGTGTTTCTCTGGGATCACAAAACCTGCCGCGGGGTTCTCAAGTGTGTGAAGCCACAGCCCGATGCGGTATCACGTCTTGCTCTTTGCATGATCATGTTCTTTATCTCTGCAACCACTCCAAATCGCGCTGGGGCCAGCCGGGAGCCGACGTTGGTATAAAGGGAGTACGGCGACGCATGGGCCCCGTTCAATTCATCCGGCTTTGTCGGCCCAGCTACCTGCTTGCATTGGCCATCGCCTTCGCGGTGCCGGCCATGGCGCAGAATTCCAACAACGCGCAGGCCCCCGTCAAAGCGCCGGCCGCGGCGCCCGACCCCGCCAACGGGCTCTCCCGAGTGAGGTTTTCGCTCGACGGGCGCGTGGAAGGGCCGTCCGCCATGTTCCTCCTCCCGCTCGAGCGGGGGTATTTCAAGGCGGCCGGCCTCCAGGTGACCATCGACGAAGCCGCGACCCCGCTCGAGGCCATCACCAGGGTTGCCTCCGGCAACTACGATATGGGCTTTGCCGACATCAATGCCATGATCAAGCACCGGAATCAGAACCCGGCGGCCGCTCTCAAGGCGGTCTTCATGGTCTACAATAAGCCGCCCTATTCGATCGTCACCCGCAAGAGCCGCGGCATCACCGAACCCAAGCAGCTTGCGGGCAAGAAGCTGGGGGCGCCGCCGACCGGCACCACCGTCGGCGAATGGCCGCTGTTCGCTAAGCTCAACGGCATCGATACGTCGAAGATCACGATCGAGAACATCGCCATTCCGGTGCGCGCGCCGATGCTCGCCGCCGGCCAGATCGACGCGGTGCTCGGGTTCTCGTTCCGGGTCTATGTCGACCTCAAGGACCGCGGCGTGCCGGTCGACGACATCGTCCTGATGATGATGGCCGACTATGGGCTGAAGCTGTACGGCAACGCCATCATCGTGAACCCGAAATTTGCTGCCGAGAGGCCGGACGCCGTCAAGGCATTCCTCAGCGCTTATCTGCGCGGCCTGAAAGAAACCATCCGCCGCCCGGCCGATGCCATCGACCTGACCATCAAGCGCGAAGACGCCGCACGCAATGCGGTCGAACTCGAGCGCCTGCGGATGGCGATCCGGGACAACATCCTCACCCCGGAAGTGAAGGCCGACGGCTACGGTACGGTCGACATGGCGCGGCTCGAAGAAGCCATCGCCCAATTGAGCCTGACCAACACGTTCAAGGTGAGGCCGAAGGCCGAAGACGTGTTCGACGGTGCGTTCCTGCCGCCGGCCGCCGACCGCAAGATTCATTAATTGCCGTCCCCCGCCAGCCGGAAGGGGATGCAGGCGGCACAGCCACCGTCGCACGCTGATCTCGCAAAGCCTCACCCCGGCTTATCGACAGTCGATATGTCCACCCGCGTCCGCATCGACCGCCTGCTCGTCGCACGCGGCCTGTTCGAGAGCCGCGCCAAGGCCCAGGACGCGATCGCCGCCGGTCTGGTGACGGCGGACGGCGTCACGGTCCAAAAACCGTCCGACGAAGTTGCGGCCGATGCGGTGCTCAGCGCCGAGCCGGCGCATCCGTATGTTTCGCGGGGCGGCGTGAAGCTTGCCGCTGCGCTCGATCATTTCGGCTTCGATCCGCGTGGCGGCGTCTGCCTTGACGTCGGGGCCTCGACCGGGGGCTTCACCGAGGCGCTGCTGACCCGCGGCGCCCTCCGGGTCTACGCCGTCGATGTCGGCCGCGGACAGCTGCACGAGCGCCTGCGCGGGCGGCCCGAAGTCGTATCGCTCGAAGCGACCGACATTCGCGACCTTGCCGCCACGCAGCTTGCCGAACCGCCGGACTTCGTCACCGTCGATGTCAGCTTCATCTCGCTCAAGCAGGTGCTGCCCGCGGCACTTGCGTTCACACGCCGGCCCGCCCGCCTGATCGCGCTGATCAAGCCGCAATTCGAGGCCGGCCGTCAGGCGCTCAAGAAGGGCATCGTGCGCGACGCTGCCGTGCAAGACGCGGTCTGCGCCGATGTCGCGGCTTGCGTGACCTCGCTCGGCTGGGCCGTCGCCGGCATTGTCCCGTCGCCGATTACGGGCGGCGACGGCAATCGCGAGTTCTTGATCGCGGCGGCCCGCGACTAGAGCCCCGTCCCGCCTTTCTCCTGCCACCGCGGCCGCTATGGTGCCGCACCATGAGCGCGCCGGGAACATCGCCGACGGCTGCGGCGGCCGCGGCGCCGCTCGCACGCGCCGTATGGCGCGCCGAGATCATCGAAACCGTCCGGCTGGCGCTGCCGATCGCGCTGACCCAGCTCGGCCAGCTCGCCATGATGACGACCGATCTGGCGCTGATCGGCCGGCTCGGCGACCACGCGGTCGCAGCGGTCGGGCTCACGCATCTGATCCTGTTCGCCGGCTTCGTCTTCGGCATGGGCTTGGTTTCCGCGGTAGCACCGCTGGCCTCGCAAGCATTCGGCGCCAGGGAGCCGCGCCTCGTGCGCCGCGCGCTACGCATGGGCTTGTGGGCGGCGGTGCTGATCGGCGTTCCGGTCAACATCGCGCAATTGTGGGGCGAGGAGATCCTGCTGGCCGCCGGCCAGTCGCCAGAAACCACCGCCGACGCCGCCCGTTACCTGATGGGACTTTGCTGGTCGATGATCCCGGCGTGGTGCTTCATCGCGATCCGCAACTTCATGGGCGCGGTCAACCGCCCGGAGCCGGCGCTGTGGATCACGCTCGCCGCCATTCCGCTCAACGCGCTGCTGGCCTATGGGTTGATCAATGGCGCGTTCGGCCTGCCGCGGCTCGACCTCCTTGGCGCCGGGCTTGCCACGACGACGGTGAATGTCGCGATGTGCGCGGCCGCGGTGTGGGTGTGCTATGCGCGCCGGCCCTTCCTCAAATATCGCGTGCTCGGCCGGTTCTGGCGGCCGGACTGGCCGCTGATGGGCAAGCTGTTCGCCATCGGCCTGCCGATCTCGGGCGGCTTCATGCTGGAGTGGGGCCTGTTCACCTCGTCCGCGCTGCTGGTCGGCTGGATCGGCACCACGGCGCTCGCCGCGCACCAGATCGCCATGCAGATCGCTTCGCTGTTGTTCATGGTGCCGTTCGGCATCTCGCTCGCCGCGACCGTGCGTGTCGGCCACGCGGTGGGCCGGCGCGACCCGCCTGCGATCCGCCGCGCCGGATTCGGCGCCATGGCGATCGGCACCGCCTTCATGCTGGCAACCACACTGATGGTGATCGCCGGACGTGACCGTATTCCCTGGTTGTTTCTCGGCGGCGACGGCACCAGCGCCGAGACCGCGCGGCTCGCCGCTACGCTGCTGCTGGTCGGCGCGACCTTCTTCATCACCGACAGCCTGCAGGGCATCGCCGCCGGTGCGTTGCGCGGGCTGAACGACACCCGTGTGCCAATGCTGTTTGCCGGCATCAGCTTCTGGGCGATCGGCTTCCCGAGCGCCTATCTGCTGGCGTTTCCCGGCGCCCTCGGCACGATCGGCATCTGGATCGGCTTCTCGGTCGCGGTCGCGACCTTTGCGACCCTGCTGGTGTGGCGCTTTGCGCGATTGAGCCGGCTCGCCGACCTGCCGTCGGTGTCCTGAACCGCGCTGGACGCCTGGAGACCAAGCCGATATCCAGCCCGCATGGTGGAACGGCTGGTGATCAGTGGGCTCGGACGGCGCGGCGACGGCATCGCGGAGACTCCAGCGGGGTCGCTGTACGTGCCGTACACGCTGCCGGGCGAGACCGTCACGGTCGAGCCCTGGCCGGGCCATCCCGATCGCCGCCACATGGCGCGCATCGAAACCGCAAGCTCCGAGCGCATCGCGCCGATCTGTCCGCATTTCGGCACCTGCGGCGGCTGCGCACTGCAGCACTGGGAGACCGCGCATTACCGCACCTGGAAACGCGATCTGGTCATCGAGACGTTGCACGAGGCTGGGCTGGCGCCGCCCGTCGACGATCTGATCGATGCCCACGGCGAGGGCCGCCGCCGCGCGGTGTTTCACGCCCGGCGTGGCACCCATCAGGTGCTCGAAGTCGGATTCTCGGCGCTGCGCGCCCATCACATCGTACCGATCGACCGCTGCCCGATACTGGCACCATCACTCGACGGCGCCCTGCCGGCCGCCTGGGACATCGCCGAAGCGCTGGCGCCCACACGGAAACCGCTCGACATCCAGGCGACCGCCACCGAGGCCGGGCTCGACATCGACGTGCGCGGCTCGGGACCGCTGGCGCCGGAGCGGACCGCCGCACTCGCGACGGTCGCCGCGAAGCATCGCCTGGCGCGGCTGACGCGCCACGGCGAACTGATCGTGCAACGCGCGGTGCCGACCGTGACGATGGGCCGTGCCCGCGTGGCCCTGCCGCCGGGTGCATTTCTACAAGCCACCGCCGCCGGTGAGGCCGAACTGGCGCGACTCACGATAGCGCATTGCACAGGGGCCAAATCGATTGCCGACCTGTTCGCCGGCGTCGGCCCCTTGGCGTTGCGGCTTGCGGAACAGGCGCGGGTGACGGCGGCCGACAGCGACGCTGCGGCGATCGCGGCCTTGCAGCGCACGGTCAAGACAACGCAGGGCCTCAAGCCGGTGGAAGCCTCCGTCCGCGATCTGTTTCGCCAGCCGCTGGTGCCGGCCGAACTCAAGCCGTTCGATACCGTGGTGTTCGATCCGCCGCGCCAGGGCGCGCAAGCGCAGGCACGCGAGCTTGCCGCCAGCGCCGTGCCGCTGATCGTGGCGGTGTCGTGCAATCCGGCAACGTTCGCGCGCGACGCCCGGCTTCTGACCGACGGCGGCTACCGGCTCACGCAAGTGACGCCGGTCGACCAGTTCCGCTATTCGCCGCACGTAGAGTTGGTTGGACGGTTTACGCGATGAACTCCGTGAGGCACGTTCGTCGTTCTTATACCAAGTGCAGCAAACATCGACTCGTCATGCGCGGGTTTGACTCGCGCATCCATCAAGAAGAGTCGTTTCAACACGATGGATTGCCGGGTCAAGCCCGGCAATGATGGAGTGAGGGACGTCCGTCAATTGCCCCAGCGTTCGCGCCACATCTGTTCGCCGATGCTGCAGGAGATGCGGGGCTGGCGCGCCTGGGCCGGGATGGCTTTAGCCTTTGGCGTGTGGCCGGCAATCTCCAGCACCAGTTTGGTGCGGGTCGCGTCCTTGAACTGGCTGCGGTCGCGGATCGGGATCACGAACGCACCCGGCCCGCCGATCACGCAGTCCTCGAAGTAGATGTCGAGGTTGTCGATATCCATCGTGAACGAACTCGGCCGCTTGAGCAGGATCGGCAGTCCGTTGATGGTGATGCCGGCCGAAACCAGATCGTCGCGCGCCAGCGTCACCAGGCCGCCGCTGTTGTTGGCGCCGTCGCCCGACACGTCGACCACGCGGCGAATGCCGCGGTAGCCCGAACCGTCGAACAGCGGCTTCGCGAAATTCAGCGCTCCCGAGATCGAGGTCCGCGACGCCCGCCGGTAGGGTGCGCGCGAGATTTCGTTGGCGAATGCATCGGCGGCTTCGGGGCCGTCGATCAGCCGCCAGGGGACGATGATTCTCTGGTCGTAGGGGCCGGCCCATTCGAAATAGGTCAACGCCACCTTGCCATGCATGCCGCCGCGTAAAGCCTGCATAAATTCGCGCGACGTGATGCCCGTAATGTAACCCTCGCGCTGCAACGCCTGCTCTTCCGGGTCCATCGAATAGGACACATCGACGGCGAGAACCAGTTGGGTATCGACCGCGATTGCCGACCGCTCGGCCAGCAGCGCGCCCGTCGGCGCTGCGATTCCCCCGCCGAGGCTGACGATCGCCCCGATCGCCCCGGCACCGATAAGTAAAATTACCGAAAAGTAGTCACGCATCCGACCCTCCGCCGGAATTGCACTCTCCCCCATGCTGCCACGGCTGCAAGGCCGGAGAAAGGCGGGCCGGTGGGCAACGAAGGCCTGCAAATCGGGCATTTCCAACCGCCCGCGTTGCCTCACACGACGGGGATCGCGTGCCTGAAGCCACCCAAATGCCACAGTGGCTTGCTTTGAGATTTGCCGACTGCGGCGGATTCTCTCGGGGGGGACATGACGCGACCGTTTCGAACGCAGATAGCGGCGTTAGCGATTTTGGTTGCTGGACTCTTGGTCGGTCCCTCCGTTGCGGCGAGAGACGACGTGATCCAGGCCAAGGTCGGGATGGAGATGCTCAGCCGTGACCAGCAGCAGGTGCTGTGGACGCGCGTCGAACGGTTCGCCAGCATGGAATCGTTCGCCGCGTTTTGCGGCCGGCCGTCCAACATCGAGCGGCGGGTCGTCGGTGCGGTGCAGGCCTGCATCACGCCGGCTACACTGCAGCAGGTCGTGTCGCAATTCCGCAAGAACCTGAAAGAGAAGAACGGCAGCATCTCGGCCGACAAGTCGATCTGCCAGGAAGCGCGGATCAAGACACTGGTGAAGGAGATTCACACCTCGATCGACACGCTGGTCAACGAGGTGACGCGCATGTGCCGGAGCTGCCTGTTCTGCTGACCCGGAGAGACGGCTCGCAAGCCGTGGCCCATCACAGCCGCAGCGCCTGCTCGGGCGGAGTGTATTTCAGCGACAGCGCTGCTGCGACCGCCCGGCACGTGACCTGCCCCTGAAAGATATTGAGGCCGTTGCGCAGGTGCGGGTCCTCGCCGAGCGCGCGGCGGTAGCCCTTGTCGGCCAGCGCCAGCACGAACGGCAGCGTCACATTGTTGAGCGCGAAGGTGGACGTGCGGGCGACCGCGCCCGGCATATTGGTCACGCAGTAGTGCACCACATCGTCGACCACGTAAGTCGGCCGCGAATGCGTGGTCGGCCGCGAGGTCTCGGCGCAGCCGCCCTGGTCGATCGCGATATCGACGATGACCGAGCCGGGCTTCATCGCCTTGACGGTCGCGGCCGTGATCAGCTTCGGCGCGGCCGCACCGGGCAGCAGCACCGAGCCGATGACAAGGTCGGCGCGCCGGCACAGCGTCTCGATGGCGTCGCGGGTCGAGAACACGGTGCGGACCTGGAAGCCGAGTTGACTGGCGATCCGGCGCAGCGCCTCCGGGTTGCGATCGACCACCGTGACGGTCGCGCCCATGCCGGCTGCGATCAGCGCCGCGTGGCTGCCGGCTACGCCGCCGCCAATAACGACCACATCGGCCGGCGGCACTCCCGGTACGCCGCCGAGCAGCACGCCGCGACCGCCATTCTCTTTTTCGAGACAGCGGGCGCCGACATGCGGCGCCATCCGCCCCGCAACCTCCGACATCGGCGTCAGCAGCGGCAGCGTGCCTTGCGGGCTGGTCACGGTCTCGTACGCGATGGCAATCACGCCCGAAGCCAGGAGGTCGTCGGTCTGTTCGGGATCGGGAGCAAGATGCAGATAAGTGAACAGCACCTGCCCGGCGCGCAGCCGGCGGCGCTCCTCCTTGAGCGGCTCCTTCACCTTCACGATCAGTTCCGCTTCGGCAAAGACCTCCGCCGCATGACCGACGATCTCGGCGCCGGCCGCCACATAGTCGGCGTCCGCAAGCCCGGCGCCGACGCCGGCGCCGGTCTGGACCAGCACGCGATGCTCGTTTGCGGTGAGCTCTCGCACGGTCGACGGCACCAGGCCGACGCGAAACTCGTTGTCCTTGATCTCCTTCGGCACGCCGACGAGCATGGGCTTATCCGTCAATTGCCAGGAATGAACTGACTCGCCGCGCAACGATCCTGAGCTACCTTTGTTTGATCTCCCCCGAGCCGGAAAGGCTCGACGTGATCTTCGGCGAGCCGACATACCATACAGAGCCCGAACCCGACACGATCGCCTCGAGTTCGTCGCTCGCATTCACCGTCAGGTCGCCAGATCCGCGGACAGCGACTTTTGCGCGCCTGGCCTTCAGCCCGGCCGCGTTGCAAGATCCGCTGCCGCTGATCGAGATCGTCAGGTCCTCGATCCGACCCGCGGCGTTGATCTCGCCCGAACCCGCGACCGACATCGCCAAGCCTTCGCCGTCGAGCCCGCTGGCATCGACGATACCGGCGCCGCTGACGCCGAGCTGTTGCAGATCGTTGACGGTGATCTTGTAGAGGGGCCGCTTCCCGGACACGCTCTTGTCCTTCGCCACCGACAGGTAAAGTGTGCCGTCCTTGACCTCGGACGTGAACAGCGCGACCAGATTGTCGTCGGCCGTCACCTCGAGGCTCTCCGTCCCGGTGCGCTCGATGACGACTCGCGCATCGACATCCGACAACCTGATGGCGCTGAACGATGCAACCGGTCGAACCTCGGTCTTGCTCGTTCCGGAACCGTTGATCATCGCTCCTTGGCCGTGAACCGTGATGCAGTCGGCCGTACACGTCGATTTGACGCCGCCATCGTCGCAGGCGGTCAGGGCGAAAAAAATCGCAACACTCGACAAATTCCGCGACATGACGGTCAAGGCTATCGCAGTCAGGGTTTGAGCGGCTCGGTCGAAACGATCTCGATGCCGAAGCCGGCGAGCCCGACATAGGTGAGCTTGCGCGAAGTGAGCAGCCGGATCGAGGAAATGCCGAGGTCTTTCAGGATCTGCGCGCCAAGCCCAACTTCGCGCCAGCTTCGCGAGCGCGCCACTTCCGATTCGGTCGAATCCGGCTGCGGGATGGCGTGGGTCGGCACGCCGGCGGCGCCGTCGCGCAGGAACACCAGCACGCCACGGCCCTCGCGCTTGAAGCGCTCGAGCGAGGCATGCACCGGGTTGGCGCCGCCGAACACGTCGCGGATGATATCTGCGCGATGCAGCCGCGCCGGAATGTTCTTGCCGTCGCCGATGCGGCCATACACGAAGGCCATGTGCTGGATGGCGTCGAACGGCGTGACGTAGGCGTAACCGGCCAGCGTGCCGATCGCGCTCTCGACCGGGAATTCGCCGATCCGCTTCACCAGCTTATCGCGCGACTGCCGGTAGGCGATGATGTCGGCGATCGAAATCTGCTTGAGCTTGTGGCGTTCGGCGAACGCCGAGACCGCCGGCCCGCGCATGACGGTGCCGTCGTCGTTCATCAACTCGGACAGCACGCCGACCGGCGGCAGGTCTGCCAGCCGGCATAGATCGATACACGCTTCGGTATGACCCGACCGCATCAGCACGCCGCCGTCCTTGGCGACCAGCGGAAACACGTGGCCGGGCCGCACGAAATCGGCGGCGCCGCTATTGCCGTTGGCGAGCGCGCGCACGGTGTTGGTGCGCTCTTCGGCTGAGATTCCGGTGGTGAGGCCGTGACGCACGTCCACCGACACGGTGAACGCGGTCCCAAGCGGCGCGTCGTTTGCCGCCACCATCGGGTCGAGCCGCAGCCGGCGCGCCTCGTCGGCCGACAGCGGCGCGCACACGATGCCCGACGTATTGCGAATGATGAAAGCCATCTTCTCGGGCGTACACAGCGAAGCCGCCACGAACAGATCGCCCTCGTTCTCGCGGTCGTCGTCATCGGTGACAACCACGACGTCGCCGTTGGCGAACGCCGCCAGCACCTCTTCTACGCGCTGATGAATATCGGTCACTTTCTTGTTCTCTTTCTCTCCACGCACTCTGTTCACCCTTCCCTGGAGGGGGAGGGTCGCGAACCCGGCTTGGCCGGGTGAGCGGGGTGGGGTGAATCTCGAAG
>JBFXEX010000134.1:0-15450 GCA_050179645.1 Xanthobacteraceae bacterium
TTGTCCCGGCCGTCCACGTCTCGAACCGGATTATGAAGCAAGACGTGGATGCCCGGCCCAAGGCCGGGCATGACGAGTTACTCGCGGCACCTCACATCACTCGGCACCGTCAAACAGGAGTATCGACTTGCCAAAACTGAAGGACCTCATCCGCGGCAACGATCTCATCGTCGCCCCGGTCGCGCTCAATCCGATCATGGCGCGGCTTGCCGAGGAGGCCGGCTTCAAGGCGGTCTACCTGAGTGGCGGCTCGCTCGGCTGGTACAAGTGCGTCACCGAGGCCAACATCACCCTGCCCGAAATGGCACAGGTCGCCGTCGACATGCGCGCCGCCTGCAAGCTCCCTATCGTGCTGGACGGGGGCGGCGGCTGGGGCGATCCGATGCACATGCACCGCACCATAGCGCTGACCGAGGCCGCGGGATTCGAGGCGATCGAGATCGAGGACCAGTTGCTACCGCGGCGGGCCGAGCATCACCTCGGCATCGAACATCTGGTGCCGACCGAATTCATGGTGGAGCGAGTCAAGGAGGCGGTCGCGGCCCGCACCGATCCCGACCTGCTGATCGTCGCTCGCACCAACGCGATCCGGCTGGGCGGCCTCGACGAGGCGTTGCGCCGTGGCGAAGCCTTCAAGAAGGCCGGCGCCGACATGATCTTCGTCTATGCGCGCGATGCCGAAGACATCCGCAAGATCGGCGAGCGGCTGCCGCCGCCGCTGATGCAGTTTGCGCCCGCGGACGGCTTCGCCGAATTCCCGCTGAAGGAGCGCGACCTGGCGGCGCTCGGCTATCGGCTCGCGGCGTCGTCGGGCAGCGCCTTTGCCGCCATGATCAAGGCGGCGCAACAGTCCTACCAGTGCCTGGCGCAGGGCAAGGTCGATCCGTTCATGGGCAAGGGCGGCGTCGGCGCCTTCATGAAAGTCGCGCAGGAGACAACGGGGCTCGACAAGCTGGTCGAGATCGAGCGCCGCACGATGAAGGATTGAGGACTCGCAGACCTTTCTCGGCCCTCATCCTGAGGAGGCGGCGAAGCCGCCGTCTCGAAGGATGCCGGCGCGCTCCGAATTTGCCGCCATGCTTCGAGACGCGTCGCTGTGCGACGCTCCTCAGCATGAGGATCAAGCTTGTTGCATGGGCATCACGCCATTGCCGGACGCGTCGACCTGAAGCGCAGCACCAGCGTGCCGATCAGTAATAGGTTCAGCGCATTGGCGCCAATTCCGACCATGAACGCCGGAGCATAGTAGCCAAAATGGTCGTGCAGCACGCCGCCGAGCCAGCCGCCGGTGGCCATGCCGATGCCGCTGCATAGCAGCAGCACCGGAATCCGCCACGATGCCTCGGAGGCCGGAAAGTGCTCGCGGACGGCCAGCACATAGGCTGGGACGATGCCGGCAAATCCCAGCCCGAACGCCAACGAGACGGTGAACAGCCCGACCTCGTCGGTCGTGAGCAGGAACGCGATCATTGCCAGAATCTGGAAGGACGAGCCGACCAGAACGGTCATCAGGCCGCCGATGTGATCGGAGAACCAGCCCCAGAACTGGCGGCTGATGAAGCCCGCCCCCAGCAGCACCGACAACATGGCGGCACCGTGCGACGGCAGGATGCCGAGATCGCTGCAGAACGCCGGCAGGTGCGCCTGCGGGATCGCCATCGGGACGCAGCACAGCATCATCGCCAGCGCCATCAGCGCGTAGACCAGATTTGGCGGCCATTCGAAAACGCGGCGGCCATTCGACGGTAGATCGAGGGCTGCACCCGCGTAGGGGGATTCCGGCGGCGTCCGCAGAAAGGCGATGGCCAGCGGAATGATAATCGCGACCTCCAGGAGGCCGTAGAAAACCATGGTCTGGCGCCAGCCGACATAGGCGATGGAACGTTCGAAGACCAAGGGCCAGATGGCACCGGCGAGATAGCCGCCGCTCGAGATCAGCGCGAGCGCCGAGCCGCGGCGGCGGTCAAACCAGCGGCTCACATAGACGTAGAACGGCGCATTCATGCCGCCGATGCCGAGGAAGCCAACGAACAGGCCCTGACCGAGATAGAGCTGCCAAGTCTCGCCGTGGCTCGACAGTGCCAGACCGACGCAGATCATCAGTGCGCCGAACATCACCGTCCAGCGCACGCCGACCCGCTCGGCGATCTGCCCCATGGCGATGCCGCCGGTGCCGAAGCCGATCCAGGCCAACGCGCTGCCCAGCGCGGGCACCGAGCGCAGCCCGCCGGTCTCGGCGGCGATCTGCTTTAGTGCCACGACGGTGATCCACGGCGCGCCGAACGACAGCGTCAGGATCACGAGCACAACTGTAGCGACGACCCACGAGGATCTGGTTTCGATCGATTTCACGATGTTTGGCGCCCGGCAGCGCCGCAGCTTGCAAGTGGCAAACCCAGGATCGCGTCTGCGAACACGCCCCCAAGGTTTGTGGGGCGCGGACCCTATCGGGTTTTTTCCGCCCGGGCGAGCCCGTCCGGTGCCCCCCTGCCCTGTGGAAGAAGCCGGGAGATGCTTGTGGGCAGCCGTTGAAAATCCCCCGCGGAAACGGTGGACAAGGCGGGGAAAAGTCTGCGGATAACATCCCTGCCGACGGTGGACCACGCCGTCTCCGCCATGGAACAAGCCCCGGTGAATTGCCGGGACAACGATGAAAAGCCGTGATATGCGAGATGCTTCCCCCCTCCCCGCCGCCGTTGCCGTAGCGCGGCTCACGACCGATGCGGCGAACGCGCGCCGGATATCCGACCTGCTCACCGAAAGCTTCGATGCCGATACCGTCGCCGTTGCGGCCTGGGAGGAACCGGGCGGCCGCTGGCCGATCACGCTCTATTTCGGCGAATCACCCGACGAGGCTTCGGTGCGCGCGCTGGTGGCGCTCGCGACCACGCCGGAACTTGCCGGCACCCTTACGTTCGATTCGCTCGCGCCAACCGATTGGGTGCGCAAGAGCCTCGAAGGCCTGAAACCGGTCGAAGCCGGCCGCTTCGTGGTTCACGGCGCCCACGACCGCGCACATATCGGGCCAAACCGCATCGGCATCGAGATCGAAGCCGGCCTCGCCTTCGGCACCGGCCATCACGGTACCACGCGCGGCTGCCTCATCGCGCTCGACCGCATCGTCAAAGGCCGCGTTCCAACGGGCGCGGTGCTCGACGTCGGCACCGGCACCGGTGTGCTGGCAATCGCGGCGGCGAAATCGCTCCATCGCCCCGTGCTGGCCAGCGACATCGATCGCCGCGCGGTGCGCACCGCGCGGGAGAATGCGCGGGTCAACCGCGCCGGATCGCGCATCGAGGTGGTGCGCGCCGCCGGGCTCGCCGGCCGGCGGTTTCGCGAACGCGGGCCGTTTGCGATCGTACTCGCCAACATTCTGGTGGCGCCGCTCAAGCAACTGGCGCGGCCGATGGCGCACCTCTGCGCGCCGGGCGGCCGCGTCGTGCTCTCGGGCTTGCTGCGGGCGCAGGAACTTCCCGCCCTCGGCGCGTTCCTGTCGCACGGGTTTGCCCTCGTGCGCCGCATTCCACTGGAAGGCTGGGTGACGCTGGTGCTGGAGCGCCGCACCAGGCGCAGGCCGCACCGCAAGCGGGCCTGACACCCCCTGCATTGCCGCTGGTCGGCGCAGCCCATAGATTGGCCCCATGTTCGAAGCCCGCTTTCAAACCTTCGACGACGCCTGCGACCGTGACGCGAGCGCCGCCCGCGTCGCAGCGCTGCGCACCGAATTGGCGCGCCGCGGCCTGACCGGACTGATCGTGCCACGGGCCGACCGGCATCAGAACGAGTATGTGCCGGCCTGCGAGGAGCGATTAGCCTGGCTGACCGGCTTCACCGGGTCGGCCGGGGTCGCGATCGTCTTGATGGATCGCGCCGTGCTGTTCGTCGACGGCCGCTACACCTTGCAGGTGCGCGATCAGGTCGATCTTGCGATTTTCACCATTGCCCACCTCGTCGATCTGCCGCCAAGCGGCTGGATCGAGCAGAACGTCACCGCCGGCGAACGCATCGGCTACGATCCGTGGCTGCACACCGTCGAAGCCGCCGAGCGGCTCGCCAAGGCCTGTGCATCGGTCGGCGCCACGCTGGTTCCGGTTGACGAGGACCTGTTCGCGCCGATCTGGCCCGACCGGCCGCCGATGCCGCTCGGCCCCGTTGCGCTGCACGACCTGCGCCATGCGGGCGAGGAAGCCACGAGCAAGATCGCGCGCGTGCAGCGCGAACTTGCCGAGCTCAAGTCCGACGCGCTCGTCGTTTCCGATCCTCACGCTGTGGCGTGGCTGTTCAACATTCGCGGCGCCGATGTCGCGCACACGCCGCTGCCGCTGGTGTTGGCGATCGTGCCGCGCGAAGGACGGCCCGCGCTCTATGTCGACGGCCGCAAGCTGTCGAACGATGTGCGCCATCGTCTCGAAGAGGTCGCGGACGTGCGCGCGCCCGCCGACTTCGAGCGCGATCTCAAAGCGCTGGGCGAACACAAGCGCACCGTGCGGCTCGACCAGGCAACCGCCGCCGACGCCCTGGCGCGGCTGATTTCCGGCAGCGGCGGCAAGGTCGTGCGCGGCGCCGATCCGATCGCCATCATGAAGGCGGTAAAGAACCCGGTGGAGATTGCCGGCGCGCGTGCCGCCCAAGCGCGTGACGGCGCCGCGATGGTCCGCTTTCTCGCCTGGTTCGACCGCGAGGCACCGCAGGGCCGATTGACCGAGATCGACGCCGTCAAGGCGCTGGAAAGCTTTCGTCACGCGACCGGCCTCCTGAAAGACGTGTCGTTCCCGACAATCGCCGGCGCCGGTCCCGACGGCGCGATCGTGCATTATCGCGTCACCAACGCCAGCAACCGGAAAATCCAACCGGGCGAATTGTTCCTGATCGATTCCGGCGGCCAGTACGAAGACGGCACCACCGACATCACCCGCACGGTTGCGGTCGGCACGCCGAGCGACGAGATGCGCGACCGCTTCACCCGCGTGCTCAAGGGCCACATCGCAATCGCGCGCGCAATCTTTCCCGACGGCATCACCGGTGCGCAGCTCGATTCTTTCGCGCGCCAGTTTCTCTGGCAGGCCGGACTCGACTTTGATCACGGCACCGGCCACGGCGTTGGCAGCTATCTGTCGGTACACGAGGGACCGGCGCGCATCTCCAAGCTCGGGACCACGCCGCTCAAGCGCGGTATGATCCTGTCGGACGAGCCCGGCTACTACAAAGCCGGCGCCTACGGCATCCGCATCGAGAACCTGGTGCTGGTGGTCGAAGCCGGCGGCGAGATCGCCGGCCGCGAGAAGGACCTCAACGGCTTCGAGACATTGACGCTGGCGCCGATCGATCTGCGGCTGGTCGAGCCCGGCATGCTGAGCGACGACGAAGCCCGCTGGCTCGACGGTTATCATGCCCGCGTCCGGGACACGCTCGCGCCGCTGGTCGATGAGGCGGCCCGCGACTGGCTTGCGGCCGCCACCCGTCCGGTCGGGCGCCCGTGAACCCCCGGATCGCCCCTCCGATGGCCCCCTCCGGGGAGGCCGGCGGCGCGCCGCGCGCCGCTCCCTGGAGCCTGCTCGCGCTGTTGATTGCGATGTCGGGCGTCGGCTCGTTGTCGCTCAGCATTCTGGCGCCGGCGGTCCCGGGCATGGTGGCGAAATTCGCGACCGACGCGGCGAGCGTGCAACTCACGATCTCGCTCTACATCATGGGGCTTGCGGTCGCCCAACTGGTGTTCGGCCCGCTCTCCGACCGGTTCGGCCGCCGGCCGGTGCTGCTCGTCGGCCTCGGTCTTGCGACAATCGCCAGCACCGCCGCGATCTTCGTGGTGACGATCGGCGGGCTCGTCGTCGCGCGCGTGGTGCAGTCGCTCGGCGCTTCGACCGGGCAGACCATCAGCCGCGCCATCATCCGCGATCTTTACGACCGCGAACGTGCCGCCGCGATGATCGGGCTCGTCACCTCGGTGGTGGTGCTGATGCCGATGATGGCGCCGCTCCTTGGCGGCATTCTGGACACGCTGTTCGGCTGGGCGTCGATCTTCATCTTCGTTGCGCTGTTCAGCGGCGCGGTGTTTCTCTGGGCGGCTGTCGCGCTGCCCGAGACGCGAAAGTTTTCCACCGCCGCCGGCGGCAACGGCCAGCTGCTGCCCGACCTCAAGGCATTGACGGGGAGCCCGCGTTTCTTCGGCTATGCGCTGTGCGCCGGGCTCGGTTCGGCGCCGTTCTTCAGCTTTCTCGGCGGCGCCCCGCACGTGACCGTGACCATGCTCGGGCGCACCTCGGCCGAATACGGCATGTGGTTCTTCCTGCCGTCGATCGGCTTCATGTCGGGCAACTTCATCGTCTCCCGGCTCAGCGGGCGCTTCAGCATCGACACGCTGATCTGGTGGGGCATCGCGCTCACCGTCGCTGGCTGCCTGATCAGCATCGGCGCCTATCTCGTTTTCCCGGGCTGGGAAATGGCGACGATCTTTTTTCCGCAGATCATCATCGGATGCGGCAATGGCCTCCTGCTGCCGACTGCAGTGGCGGGCGCGGTCAGCATCCGTCCGCATGTCTCCGGCACCGCTTCGGGCCTGATCGGCTTCATCCAGATGGCGATTGGCGCAGCCGCCGCGCAGTTGGCGGGCTATTTCATCGGCGGCGCCTCGAGCGCGCTGCCGATGCTGTGGCAGATGCTGCTGTTCGGCGTCGCCACCGGCCTTGCCGTCTTTGTGCTGGTGCGGCGGCCCTGAAGGTTGCTGCGGCGGCCCTGAGCTTCCGGCGCGATTTCACCTTGGCGAATGGAACCTTGGATCGGCAGCGGCGTTATTTCGCCACAGTTTCAACTGCACGAGGGTTTCCGCCATGCTGACGACAATTCTGATTGTTATTTTGATCCTGGCGTTGATCGGTTCGCTGCCGACATGGGGTTACAGCCGTAGCTGGGGCTATGGTCCCGGCGGCGGACTCGGCCTCATCCTCATCATCGTCATTGTGCTGGCATTGATGGGACACATCTGACGCTTCATGCGCTCACCGTCATTCCGGCGCGCCGCGAAGCGGTGAGCCCGAAATCCATTTAGACCGATGATGGATTCCGGGTTCGCACCTTTGGCGCGCCCCGGAATGATGCCTCTCCGGAAAGCCCCAAGCCGATGCGATGGAGTGGGCTCGTCAGCGCTTCTCGCCGATTAGGTCGAACCATTCGTCCTCGGTGAGGACGTTGACGCCGAATTCCTTGGCCTTGCCGAGCTTCGAGCCGGCGCCCGGCCCCGCCACCACGTAGTCGGTCTTTTTCGACACCGAGCCCGCGGTCTTGGCGCCAAGCCGCTCCGCCATCGCCTTGGCTTCGTCGCGCGTCATTTTTTCCAGCGAGCCGGTGAACACCACGGTCTTGCCGGCGACCGGCGAACTGGCTGCCGGCTTCTCGGCGTCGAGGATCGTTACCTGCTTCGTCAGCCTTTCGACGATGCTGCGATTGTGCGCCTCGCCGAAATATGCCGCGAGACTGTCGATCACCGTGTCGCCGATCTGGTCGATGTTGTCCATGTCGGCCCGCGCCTCCTCGTCGCCGGCGACAAGGCTCACGCAGGCATCGTGAAACGCTTGCCATGAGCCGTAGCCGCGCGCCAGCGCCCGGGCGGTGGTCTCGCCGACGTGGCGCATGCCGAGCGCATAGATGAACCGCTCCAGCGAAATCTCACGCCGCGCCCGGATGGCGCCGAACAGATTGCGGACCGAAGTCTCGCCGAAACCCTCGACCTCCTGCAGCTTGATCGGCGAACCTTCCGCATTCGCAAGTTCGTTGCGCTCGTTGCGCGTTTCGAGGGTGAAAATGTCGGCAGGCTCCTTGAGCCAGCCCTGCTCGAAGAACATCTCGATCTGCTTCTCGCCGAGTCCTTCGATATCGAACGCACGCCGCGACACGAACAGCTTGAGGTGCTCAATTTTCTGGTACGGACAGGCGAACTCTCCGGTGCACCGGGCGCGGGCGCCCTCCTCCCCAGTCGCAGTTGTTTCGCGCACCACATCGGTGTGCAGCGGGCACGGACATTTTGTCGGAAACGGATATGGCTTGGTGTCTTTCGGCCGTTTCTCGAGCACGACATCGAGGACCTGCGGGATGACGTCACCGGCCCGCTGGACGACGACGGTGTCGCCGATGCGGATGTCGCGGCCGTCGCGCAGCATTTCGCCGCCCGCGCCGATGCCCTTGATGTAATCCTCGTTGTGCAGCGTGGCGTTCTGCACGATCACGCCGCCGACGCCGACCGGCTCAAGCTTGGCGACCGGCGTCAGCACGCCGGTACGTCCAACCTGGATTTCGATGTCGCGCACCACAGTGGTGGCCTTCTCGGCCGGAAACTTGTGCGCAATCGCCCAGCGCGGGTTACGCGAGACGAACCCAAGGCGCTCCTGCCAGTCGATCCGGTCGACCTTGTAGACCACGCCGTCGATATCGTAGTCGAGGTGCGAGCGCCGCGTTTCGATTTCGCGATGGAACGCGAGCAGCTCGTCGACCGAATGACAAACCTTGGTCAGCGGATTGGTATCGAAACCGCAGGCTTCGAACCACTTGATCATGCCGGATTGGGTCGGGGCCGGCATTTCGGTCATCTGGCCCCACGCATAGGCGAAGAAGCCCAGCGGGCGTGACGCGGTAATACTCGGATCCTTCTGGCGCAGCGAACCCGCGGCCGAATTGCGCGGATTGGCAAAGGACGTGTCGCCGGCCGCCTTCTGCCGCTCGTTGAGCGCGAGGAAGGCGGCTTTCGTCATGTAGACCTCGCCGCGCACATCGCAAACGGAAGGAATGCGCTTGCCTTTCAACCTCTGCGGCACGTCCTTCAAGGTCTTGATGTTGGCGGTGACGTCCTCGCCCTCGAAGCCATCGCCACGGGTGGCGGCGCTGGCCAGCGCGCCATTCTCGTAGCGCAGCGACATCGACAGGCCGTCGATCTTCGGCTCGGCGCTGAAGGCGATCGTTTCATTCTCGCCCAGTCTGAGGAAGCGGCGGATACGATCGACGAAATCGACGACGTCCTGCTCGCTGAACGCATTGTCGAGCGACAGCATCGGCACGGCATGTCGCAGCTTGGAGAAGCGTCCCGTCGGGGCGACGCCGACCTTCAGCGACAGGCTCTCGGGCGTGCGCAGATCGGGAAATCGCGCCTCGATCTCCGCATAGCGCCGGCGCAGGGCATCGTACTCGGCGTCCGAGATCGTCGGGGCGTCTTCTTGATAGTAGCGCTTGTCGTGCGCGCCGATCTCTGCTTCGAGGCGCGCATGCTCGGCCTCGGCCTGCGCGGCAGTCAATTCGTCGACGGCAATCGTTACAACAGACTCGTCCTTGGCCGATGCAGTCCGCCGCGCCATCGTCAGCCTGCCGCCTTGATCAGCCGCTCCGCCGCCGCGCGGGCCTCGGCGGTGATTTCGGCGCCGGCCAGCATGCGGGCGATCTCTTCGCGGCGGCGTTCGGCGGCGACCTCGACCACCCGCGTCACCACGCGCTTGCCCTTGTCGAGCGCGCTCTTGCTGATGAGATAGTGCCGGTCGGCGCGGGCCGCCACTTGCGGAGCGTGGGTCACGGTGACGACCTGGGCGCGGCGGGAGAGCCGGGCGAGCCGCACGCCGATGGCATCCGCCACGGCGCCGCCCACCCCGGTGTCGATCTCGTCGAACACCAGCGTCGGCGCCGAGCCGCGGTCGGCCAGCACGACCTTGAGCGCCAGGAGAAAGCGCGCGAGTTCGCCGCCCGAGGCGACCTTCATCAGCGGCCCGGGCCGCGTGCCCGGATTGGTCTGCACCCAGAACTCGACCCGGTCGATGCCGTGCGGCCCGCCGACGTCCGGCTCGGCCACGATCTCGGTCGAGAATTTTGCACGTTCGAGCTTTAGCGGCTTGAGTTCGCCATTCACCGCTTTGTCGAGTTTCTCGGCGGCCCTGCGGCGCGCCGCCGAAAGGGCGGTGGCCGCGACGCGGTATTGGCGCTCGGCCTCCACGGCCGCGGTTTCGAGCGCCGCCAGCCGCTCGGCGCCGGCATCGATCAGACCGAGATCGGCGGTGTAGCGCGTCGCAAGCGCCTCCAGCCCGTCGACCGGCACGTTGTACTTGCGCGCCGCCGCCCGCAGCGCGAACAGCCGCTCCTCGATGCGCTCCAACTCGCGGGGATCGTGATCGGCCGCCCGCAATGCCTGCTCCAGATGGCCGCCGGCCTCGTCGAGCGCGCGCAACGCGATGTCCAGCGCCTTGACGGCCGGCTCGATCAAGGCGGGCGCCTGCGCGCCACGGCGCTCCAGCCGCCGCACCGCCGCCGCGAGTGCCGGCACCGGCGATGCACTGCCCGACACCGCGTCGTGGGCGTCGCGCAGATCGCCCGCCACCTTCTCGGCCTGCATCATCGCGGCGCGCTTCTCGGCCAGTGCGGTTTCCTCGTTCGGTTCGGGAGCGAGGCGCTGCAGTTCCTCGACCGCGTGACGCAGCCAGTCGGCCTCGCGTTGCGCGCGCTCTACCTCGGCCCGCAGCGTGGCGAGTTCGGCAGCCTTCGCGCGCCGCCGGTCCCACAGCCGCGCCACCTCGCCAGCGTCGTCTTCGAGCGCCCCATAGGCATCGAGCAGCGCACGGTGGCTCGCCATGTCGACCAGCGCACGCTCGTCATGCTGGCCGTGAATTTCCACCAGCGCCGCGCCGAGCGCACGCAGCGCCTGGACGCTGACCGGCTGGTCGTTGACGAACGCGCGGGTGCGGCCGTCGGCGAGTTGGACCCGCCGCAGGATCAGTTCGTCCTCGGTGGCAATGTCGTGCTCGGCCAGCAGCGCGTTCGCCGGATGCGACACCGGCACCTCGAACGCCGCCGTCACCTGCCCCTGCTCGGCCCCATGCCGCACCAGCGCGGCATCGCCGCGCGCGCCGAGCGCCAGCGCGAAGGCGTCGAGCAGGATCGACTTGCCGGCGCCGGTCTCGCCGGTCAGCACCGCGAGACCGGGCGCGAAGTCGATGTCGAGCCGTTCGATCAAGACGATGTCGCGGATCGAAAGCCTGGCCAGCATGGAAGTCTCAATCGGGCGGCGCCGGCCCCGGACCCGCTCCGGGCGAACTGCCGCGCAGATTCGCTATCATCAGAGACGCCGATGGCCGGCACAAGGCCGGCCTTCGCGATGTGCGCAAGTGGATGTGCGCAAGTTATGAAGCGCGGGGGGCTAGAGCTTGAACGCCCGGCTGATCCAGGAGCCCTTGTTCTCGGACGGCTTCAGGCCGCGGGACTGCACAAGCTCATAGGCGTCCTTGTACCACTGGCTGTCCGGAAAATTGTGGCCGAGCACGGCGGCGGAGGTCTGCGCTTCGTCCACGATGCCGAGCGACAGGTAGGCTTCGGTCAGCCGCAGCAGTGCCTCTTCGACGTGCCGCGTGGTCTGGTAGCGTGTCACCACGATCTTGAAGCGATTGATCGCGCCGGTGTAGTCGTGCTTTTTCATGTAGTAGCGCGCGACGTCCAGTTCCTTGCCGGCGAGTTGGTCACGGGCGATATCGATCTTGCGTTTCGCCGCGGCGGCGTATTCGGAACCGGGATATTTGCGGGCGACCTCTTCGAGCGCTTCCACCGCGCGCTCGGTGCGACCCTGGTCACGGGAGATCTCCGGAATCTGGTCGAAATACGACGATCCGATGAGGTATTGCGCGTAGGCCGCGTCCGGGCTGCCGGGATGGAGCGCAACATAGCGCTTGGCGGCGCTTATGGTGTCGTCGTAGTTGCCGGCCTCGTAGTTGGAGTAGGCCGTCATCAGCAGCGACTTGCGGGCCCATTCCGAATAGGGATGCTGACGGTCGACTTCCTCGAATTTCTTCGCGGCGTTTTTGGCGTCCTTCTTGTTGTTGAGAAGGAAAAGACCCTCATTGTACAGCTTGTCGGCCGGCTCGTCCGGAATCCCGGCGTCCTTTTCGAACATGCTGCAGGCGCCGAGCGCGGCGACAATAAGCGATAACGCGGCCACGCGAAGCGATGCGCGGCCAAGCGACTGAAAGCGATTGTTCGTCAAGCCCAAACCCATGGCTCGGAAGACCCCCGTCCTCCACACGCGCACCGTTTTCGGCACGCTGCCGAGCGCCAAATCTGAAGCGCCCGCCCCTTCATTCGCGAACTAACTGGAAAAATAGGCCGACATTCTGCCCGGAATGTGGCAACTGCAGCAGTCTGTTAACGATTGATCACGAGCGAACCTGCGCTCAGGACAGATCGGGACCGAACGCCGCCTGCACGGTCGCGATTTCGGCGTGACCGCGGGAAACCACCGGCTCATCCTCGACGAAGGTCCAGGCGCTCTTGTTGGACATCAGCGCGCACAGCACCGCGTGATTGAGCTTATGCCCGCCGCGCACGAGGCGGTATGTCGCCAGAAGCGGCGCCCCCGCGAGCGCGAGATCGCCGACGGCATCGAGCATCTTGTGGCGGACGAACTCGTCCGGGAAGCGCAGGCCCTCCGGATTGAGAATGCGGTTGTCGGTCACCACCAGGGTATTTTCCAGCGAGGCGCCGAGCGCAAAGCCGGCATTCCACAGTGAGGCGACATCACGCATGAAGCCGAAGGTACGCGCCCGCGCAATCTCGCGGCGGAACGTATCCGGTTTGACATCGATGGACAGCGACTGCCGCCCGACCAGGGGATGGGCATAGTCGACTTCCGCCTCGATGCGGAAACCGCGGGCATTCGGCCGGATCTCGCCATAGGCATCGCCGACTGCAACCTGCACGGGCTTGAGCACACGGATAAAGCGTCGCGGCTGATCGAGCGTTCTGATGCCGACGGCGTCGATGGCGGCGACAAAGGCTGCCGCGCTACCGTCCATGATTGGCGCTTCCGGCCCGTCGATTTCGACGAGCGCGTTGTCGATGCCCAGTCCGCGGATCGCCGCTAGCACATGTTCGGCGGTGGAGACGAGCGGACCGGTTGCGTCGCCCAGGACGGTGGCAAACTCGGTTGCGGTGACCGCGTCCATATCGGCGGCGATTTCGCGCTCGCGCGGTCCATCGGCGTGGGTGCGGACAAAGCGCAGACCGGTATTGGCGTCCGCCGGGTGCAACGTCAGCGTCACCGGCAAGCCGGAATGGACGCCAACACCGGACAAGGCGGTGCGGTCGCGTAGCGTCGTCTGCCTGCAGCCGACTCTCATACTCCCCGTCCCACCGACTCTTTGCCGCCCAGCGGGCGACACACGACTGATCACACGGGCGACGTCGGGCGCTTGATTGCCATCGTTAAGGCTGAGCAAATGTGCGGGCAAAGTCTTCCGCCGCGCTGTCCCCCGAAAACCCCTTACTGCGAAGTACTTTAGCGAGGGATTGCGACAATGCAACTCACGCTTCTTTACCGAGTGTTACCGCTCTCTCGCCGCAAACTGCCCCCGGACGGCGCCAGAAAGGGCAGCATCGCACGTCGCCCAGGAATCTGGCAATGTCCTTGGAGGCGCGCTCCGGACGGGGAGCCCCTTTGGGGAAAACTCATGTTATTGCAAATTGTTATCAACATCCATGAACGTGAACAAAACGGGTCCCGGCCGAACGGCCGAGACCCGGATTTTGTCGAGAATTCGCTGATTAGTTTGCCTGGCGGCGCAAAAATGCCGGGATATCCAGTTGGTCGTCATCCCCGGCATTATGCACAGGTGCCTTGCGGCCAAGGGGGTCGAGCCCATGGTGCGCCGGCCGCTTGGCATATTCGGAGACCGGTTCCGGTCCCCGCGGTTCCGGCGGGCGGGCCGCTGCCGGACGTGGCGGGGGCGGTGCCGGCATCGCGGGACGATCTGCAGACCGCGGCATCGGCCGGACCTGCCGCAGGTTGGCCGGCGAGGCCTCCTGCTCCTCGCTCTCGCGCCGGCCGAGGCCGACCGCAGCCAGGCGCCGCAACAAGCCGCCGCGCCGCTTTTCCGGACTTTCCGTTTCCATGGGCTCGCCGCGCTTGGCGCGCAGCTCATTCTGGCCCGGGATCGGCAGTTCGTCGATCCGCGGCATCCGGGGGCGTCCGGCCGGACGCTCTGGTGCCGGCGGAATAAACGTGCGCGGAGCCGGCAAATCGTTCGGCGGCGAAGGCTGAGCGGGTTCGGGGAACAGCGACGGCTTCGGCTGCATCGGCCGGATGGTCACGTCCTCGATCTCGGTCATCGGCAGCACCGCGGCGGCAACCGCGGCGCGTGCCGCCTGCTCAATCGCCTCGGTATTGGACTGGGCAGGAGCAGGCTGCGCCGCAGCCGCTACCGGCGTGGCGATCGACGGCCGTGGCGGGTCGCTACGCTCGGTCCGGGCCTGGTCGGCCCGCAGCTTCTGCGTCACTTCGGCGATGCGCTGCTCGGCCGCGACGGCCGCAGCCGGCCGCTGCGCTGCGATCATGGCCTGCTCGATGCCGGTCGCGACGACCGAGACCCGGATGATGCCGTCGAGGTTCTCGTCGAAGGTCGCGCCGACGATGATGTTGGCATCCTGATCGACTTCCTCGCGGATGCGGGTGGCGGCCTCGTCGACTTCGTAGAGCGTCAGGTCCTTGCCGCCGGTGATTGAGATCAGCAAGCCGCGGGCACCCTTCATCGACGCATCGTCGATCAGCGGATTCGAGATCGCGGCCTCGGCCGCGGTCAGCGCCCGCTTCTCGCCGGAGGCTTCTCCGGTGCCCATCATCGCCTTGCCCATCTCACGCATGACGGCGCGGACGTCGGCGAAGTCGAGGTTGATCAGGCCCTCCTTCACCATCAGGTCGGTGATGCAGGCGACGCCCGAGTAGAGCACCTGGTCGGCCATCGCGAACGCGTCGGCAAATGTCGTCTTCTCGTTCGCCACCCGGAACAGGTTCTGGTTCGGGATAATCAGCAGCGTATCGACGACCTTGTGCAACTCCTGGATGCCGGCTTCGGCGACGCGCATCCGGCGCACGCCCTCGAAGTGGAACGGCTTGGTGACGACGCCGACGGTGAGGATGCCGGCCTCCTTGGCGCAACGCGCCACGACCGGCGCCGCGCCCGTGCCGGTACCGCCACCCATCCCGGCGGTGACGAAGCACATGTGCGCGCCCTGGAGATGGTCGCGGATCTCGTCGAGCACCTCTTCGGCGGCGGCGCGCCCGACTTCGGGCTGCGATCCAGCGCCAAGGCCTTCGGTCGTCGCCACGCCCATCTGAATGATGCGTTCGGCTTTCGACATGGTGAGGGCCTGAGCGTCGGTGTTGGCGACGACGAAATCGACGCCCTGCAGCCCGCTCGTGATCATGTTGTTCACGGCGTTGCCGCCGGCGCCGCCGGTCCCGAACACGGTGATCCGCGGCTTCAATTCGCGAATGTCGGGGATTTTCAGATTGATCGTCATGTCTGCCTCTTCATACGCGGATGTCACACCGGGTCGGGCCGGTCCGCCCACCGGCCGATGGAGTTGGGATGGGTCATTAGAAGCTCTCGCGAAGCCATCGTCCGACCCGTGCGATATAGCTGCCCGTTCCTGTCGCCGAGT
>JBFXEX010000135.1:0-15418 GCA_050179645.1 Xanthobacteraceae bacterium
AACTCGCCGAGACTGTCGTGCTCGCCCTGGATTGCGTACGGCGACAATGCCTGCTTGCGCCGGCCGCACAGATCGCACGTCGGCGCGTTGCGGGTCTCGGCCGCGATCGCGACCCGCGTTTTGCCATTGAGCCATGCGCCCGGCCGCGCGATGCGGCTCCAAGCATGACGATGGGCTGCAAGGATATCATCGCGAACCGGAAACGGTATTGGCGGGTATGAGAGCGCCATGGCGCAAGCGTCGGTTTATACGCCGAATGTAAAGCGGGTGCCAACGTTTGTGGTCACGAGTTGGGCCGGCATGCGCCGCCGCATGGTGTCGATGAAGTCGATGCCCGAGCAGTGCATCGGGATGACGACATCGGGCTTGAGCGTCTCGAGCTCGGTCACAGTCTGCTCGATGTAGCCCTGCGGCGCGGTGACAAGATGGAAACCGCCGATCACGGCGTGCAGCTTCGAGACGCCCGAGACCGCCATCGCCTGCTTAATGGTGTTGATCAGTCCGACGTGGCCGCAGGAGCTGATCACCACGAGCCCCCGCCCCTGGACGATGTAGCAGGTGGCGTGCTCGTCCGGATGGGTATCCTTGATGAGCTTGCCGCGCCGTTCGGCCTCGGTGAAGTGGTCGTACTCGTAGACCATCGAGCCGCCGCTCACCTCCTCGAACGTGGTACGTTCGATGAACCCGGTGGTGAAGGCGTGGTTGAGATCGTGCGGCTCGTGGCAGCACACCGGCGTCACGAACTGCGCGGTCAGCATGGTGCGGTCGACCGAGCCCCATGAGATAGGGTCCTTCGGATCGCCCAGGAATTTCTCGCGAAAGCCTTCTTCGCCGCCGTTGTAAAAACACAGGTCCTGCCGCATCCGCTTGCGGTGCTGCATGATGAAGCCGATCATGCCGCCGAAGTGATCGCGATGGGCGTGGCTGAGGATCAGGCCATCGATTTTGGTCGGATCGATGTCGAGCAGGTCGAAGTTGCGCAACACGATTTCGGGCGTGAAGCCGAAATCCAACATGAATTGCGCCTTCTGCCCGGCACGCATCGATTCCAGGTGCAGCGACAGCCCCCATTCGCACGCCAGCGAGGTCATCTGTCGGCCCGGCACCTGACCAACATTCTCAATGACGGCGAAAGAATGCGTCATCTTCGGCAGGAAGCGCTCGTAGCGGGAATCGACCACGACGCGCACCGCGAGTTGATCGACCACCGGCGCCTCGAACGGCTTCCGGGCAACAAACGGCTGACTCATGCTGTGATCTCCGATCCGGCAGTGGCGCGACGCAACGAAGAACGGATCACATCAGCGAGGCTGCGGACTGTCAACGCACGGGAAGTCTCACCGCTGCTGGGACTTATTCGGCGGCGATAGCGGTCGAATGCTTGCCCGTACCCGATCCTTCTCGGATCGCATCGTCGCGATACTTACGGGCGAGCGCCGCCTCGCCGCCGGCGGTGGCATGATAGAGATCGAGCGCGTCGTACTCGTCGGCCTTCGGTGGCTCGATCGCGAGATCGGTATAGGTCCAGCGGTCAGGCGCCGCCAGCACCTCGTCGAGGATCGCCTTACAGCGCCGGTAGACCCTCCAATAGCGCCACATCTTCATGAGCGTCTCGGCGCCGTAGCGCGGATAGAACACGAACATGCTCTCGCGCGGCATGCCATGACGGCGGTCGCGACGAAATTTCAGCCGTAGCGCGCCGCCTTCGAGCGGATGGACGCCCTCGAATAGGATCATCAGGTAGAACCACAGAATGGTCGAGAGCGTCGTGCCCGGCCGTCCGAGCTTGCATGCCGCCGAGCGGCGCAGGATCGTGCGGATGTGATCGGGGGTGTAGTACGCGGCCCAGGCAGCTCGATACGCCTCCTCCCATTCGGTATCCGACATCTTGCCGTGGTGCGATACCCGGTGGTTGAGGTCGTACTTGTTCATGTCGGGATCCATCCAGATCCCCTTGGCCGACAGAACCTTGTGATCCTCGGAGCCGGGCAGCGGCGTCAGGAAGAAGAATTCCAGGATATCGAGCGGCAGTTCGCGCTTTATGATCTCGATGTCGCGGACGATCGTCTCCTTGGTGTCGCCCGGGAAGCCGAGAATGTAACCCGCATAGGTGATGGCGCCGTTGTCGCGCCACTTCTGCAGCATCTCGCGATATTCGGTGATCTTGTTCTGGCGCTTCTTGGCGGCGATCAGATTGTCCGGATTGATGTTCTCCAGCCCGATGAACACGCGGCGCACCCCGGCCGCGGCCGCCTTCTCGATGAAGTTCGGAATCTTGTGGCAGAGCGTGTCGACCTGGATGGTGAAGCCTATTTTCGGGAAGTCGCCGTTGCGCATTTCGATCAGGCGGTCAAAGAACACTTCCCAATCGCGGTTGCGGGCGAAATTGTCGTCGGTAATGAAGAACCGTTTGATGCCCTCGGCGTAATTCAGGCGGACGATCCGTTCGAGATCGTCGGCGGTGCGGAAGCGGCTCTTGCGGCCCTGCACATTGATGATGGTGCAGAACGAGCACTGGTAGGGACAGCCGCGGCCCAGGTCGACGCTCGACAGCGAGCCGGAGGTGCGCTGCACGTGCTTGCGCGGCAGGAACGGCGCCGGCTCGCCCTGCAGCGACGGCAATTTATCCATGTGATTGTAGAGCGGCTTGAGCGTGCCGTTCCAGGCGTCGAGCATCACCTCGTCGAAGCGGCCCTCCTCGGCCTCGCCGGCGAAGAACGAGATGCCCATCGCCTGGGCGTCGCGGATGTCCTTCGGCAGTTCCGGCAGCATGGAGATGCAGCCGGACACATGGAAGCCGCCGATGCAGACCGGCAACCCGGCGGCGAGAAACGGCCGCGCCAGATCGACCGCGCGGGGAAACTGATTGGACTGGACCCCGACCAGGCCGATCAGCGCCTTGCCGCCGGCCTTCTCGATCATCTTGATGATCTGGTCCGGGCGCACCCGCCGGTTGGTCTCGTCGTAGGTGTGCAGGTGGATGTCGACGTCCGGCCCAAGCACCTCGCGGCTGCGCGCATCCTCGGCCAGGCCGTTCAGGCAGGCCAGCGTATTGGACGGAATGGCCGAGCGAAGCCACTGGATCGGATAGCCGTTGTCATCGTAGTGCGTCGGCTTGATCATCACGAAATGGAACTGCTGTCCCCGCCGGTTGTCCGGCGAAACGGGTTCGGCTTCGCTCATGAGACCCAACATCGGTCCAACAGCTCCGTCGCGTTACACTTACAGATGGCGTGCAAAACAAAGCCAAGCTTTCCCCTGCCCGGACATTCACGAACCGGCCTTGCGTGGGAAAGATAGCAGGGTTCGCCGGGCTTTGATACCCGTTGCCTGTGGCCCGGAGAGGCCGGCGAGGTAGCGGGAAACTACTGCCGCATCAGCACCATCGGGTCGGTGCTGGGAGGAATCCGCTCCCAGACCGTGGCGTCGCTCTCCGAAAACCGCCAGGTACCGCCGCGGCCGATCAGCAGGAGGTCGTTGACCTCCAGCCGCCAGGTCGCCAAGCTCAATCCCATGATCTCGGCAGTGCATCCGGGCTTGACGACGATGCGGTAGGCATCTTCGCCGCCGGAAGCACTCGACAGTGTCAGCTTGCACAGCGGCTTGTCGGCTTCCTGCAGCAGCGTCCAATCGCCGAACAACTGCTCGGGGCTCACTGTCGCGGCCTTGATGGCGGCCTGGCTGCGCATGAAGAACAGCCCCTCGCCCTTGCGCTCGGCTTCGAACATCCCGCTTTCGACCTCGCTGAAGTCGAGGATGACGGCGCCTTTGCTGTCGAACAGCCGCACCGCATCCTTCGGCCCGATGCCCCAGACGCCCACGTCCACCAACACCGGGAAATCCGTGCAGGGCGGGTCGAATTCCAGTTTGAAGCCGCCTGGTACCGCATCGGCCTTGAAGCTGACGGCGCAGCGCTTATCGCGCGCCGCGTTGGAAATCTCCCAGGCGCCGATCATCGCCTTGGCGGGATCGCTCAACGTTGCGGGGGTTTGCCCGTGTGCCAGGCCGGCGATGGCAAGAGCCGCGGCCAGGAGCGTCAGCCGCCCGACCGCGCCGCGTGTTTTGATCGACATTGGCATTGATGGAAGTCCTACCACGTCGTCGCGCGCCCCGTCTTGCCGCATGGTCACCGGTCAGCCCGGTCGTCTCGGCGGCCATGGCGTCTCGGGCACCGGCGTCAGGGGCGGCTTGCCGGCCGCCCAGGCCACGAGATTGTCGACCACAAGCTGGTCCATCTTCTCGCGGGTCGCAACGGACGCCGAGCCGAGATGAGGAAACAGCACGACGTGCTCCATGTCGATCAGCGCAGCCGGCACGTCCGGCTCGCGCAGGTAGACGTCGAGGCCGGCAGACAGGATGGTTTTGTCCTGCAACGCCTTGATCAGGGCGTCCTCGTCGACCACCGAGCCGCGCGCCATGTTGATCAGAATGCCTTGCGGGCCCAATGCCTCCAGCACTTCGGCGTTGATCATGTTGCGCGTCGCGGCCCCGCCCGGCGCATTGACCAGCAGCACGTCGACGTCGCGCGCCATATCGAGAAGCTTCGGATAGTGCCGGTAGGCCACGCCCGCCGCCGGACGCCGCGAGTGATACACCACCGGCACCCGCATGGCGTCGAGCCGCCGCGCGATCGCCTGGCCGATCCGCCCCATGCCGACCAGGCCGACGGTGCGGTTGCGCAGACTGGCCGTGCTGAGCCGGTAGTCTTTCTCCCGCCACTTGCCGGCGCGCAGATAGCGTTCGGCCTGCGGAAACTCGCGCACCGTACACAAGAGGAGCCCGAGCGCGGTGTCGGCGACCTCCTCGGTGAGCACCTCCGGCGTGTTGGTGAGCACGACGCCGTGCGCCGCCGCCCACTGGCTGTCCATGTGGTCGTAGCCGACGCCGAACGACGACACGATCTCGAGCTTCGGAAACCGCGCCATCAGGTCGCCGGGAATCCGCTCCGAGGTCGCCGAACAGGCAATGGCGCGGATATGCGGCGCGGTCTCGGCGAAGAATTCTTCCTGATCCTTCACATCGGAGAATTTTATCAGATTGAAGGCGCGCGTGAGCCCGTCGACGACGACCGGCTTCGGCGGTCCGATCAGCAGCACATCGATCTTGTCGGTCATGATGTTCCGATTTGTTGGGACGGGCGTCGCTACACCAGCATCGTCACCGGCCGCTCGACAAAGCCGCGGAACGCCGCCAGCAGTTCGGCGCCAAGCGCACCGTCGACCACGCGATGGTCGCAAGACAGCGTCACCGTCATCATGCTGGCGAAGCCGACGCTGCCATCGTCGCGCTCCACCGCCTGCCGGCGCGCGGCGCCGACGGCCAGGATGGTGGCGTGCGGCGGATTGATGATCGCGGAGAACTCGCGCACGCCGTACATGCCGAGATTGGAAATCGCCGACGCACCGCCCTGATATTCGGCGGGCATCAGCTTCTTCGCCCGCGCGCGCGCCGCCAGTTCCCTGACCTCGTTCGAGATCGCCGACAGCGTCTTGGTTTCGGCCCGGCGGATCACCGGCGTGATCAGGCCGCCGTCGAGCGCCACCGCGATGCCGATATCGGATTGCCGGAATCGCAGGATGCGGTCTTCGGCCCAGACCGCGTTGGCGGCCGGCACCTGCCGCAGCGCCGTCGCCCACGCCTTGATGACAAGGTCGTTGAGCGAGAGCTTGAAGGCGGGTTCGCCGTCGGCCCCCTTTGTCGCGGCCGCGTTGGCCTCCTCGCGCAGCTTGCCAAGCGCGCCGATGTCGACGTCGGCGGTCAGGTAAAAGTGCGGGATGGTCTGCTTCGCCTGAACGAGCCGGATGGCGATGGTCCGGCGCATACCGTCGAGCGGCACCTCATCGAACGGCACGTCGCGATAGAGCGCCATGACGTCGGCGGCACTCGGGCCGCTAACTGCTGCGATGCCCACGCGAGGCATGCTCGCCGCTGCCTGCTCGACGTCCTGCGCGACGATGCGGCCGTGGCCCCCGCTGCCCTTGAGCCGGGAAAGATCGATGCCGCGTTCGGCCGCCAGCCGGCGCGCCAGCGGCGTCACCGCCGTGCCGCCGGGCAAGCGGGCCGGACCGTAATTGCGCTCGGGCGTGCGCACTTCGAAGAACGGATCGAGCGGGCCGCTCGCTTTGGCCGCCGGAGGCGGCGTCACCAGCGGGGCGTGCGGCGCCATCGCGGCCATGCGCTGCGCCAACGGCGTCGCCGGCGGTGCGACTGTCGCCGTGGGGACCGCCGCTTTCGCTGCTGGCGCAGGCGAGGATTTGCTCGCCAGCGCGCCGTCACCGTCCGCAATCACCGCGACGATCGCACCCACAGGCGCCACTTCGCCGGCGGCGACGCGGATCTCCGCAAGCTTGCCGGTGGTGGTCGACGGCACCTCCATCGACACCTTGTCGGTCTCGATCTCGAACAGGTTGTCGCCCGGCTTGACGTCGTCGCCCGCCGCCTTGAACCACTTGGTGATCTTGCCCTCGGCAACCGTCTCGCCGAGCTGCGGCATCAGCACGTCCATGAATGCTCCCCGGATATCCGGCCGGCGCGGCACACAAACCACCGCTGGTGACGCACCGTCCCCCCTCCCCCCGCGAAGCGGTGGGGAGGGGTCGGGGGTGGGGGGCATTCTTGCGCGAACCTATCCACCCCCCACCCCGGCGCTTCGCGCCGACCCTCCCCGCCGCTTCGCGGGGGGAGGATAGCTGCGGCGCGGTCTACGCCTCGAACGCTACTCATCTTCACGAATGCCATTCACTTGAACCGCTCCCATGTCACGAAATAGGTCGTGCCTGGCGGATTGAGGATGAGCCGGTCGCCTTCGACGCGAAAGTGGCGCTGCAGGTCGTGCATGTCGCTCGGCTGTACGCTGCCGAGACGGTGATGCGTCACGATGCGTGCAGTCTCGTCGACCGAATAGGTGCCGAAATAGCCGATATACTCGTCGAGCGCATTGTATGCCTCTTCGAGCGTCGGCTTCGCGCCGGCTTTGGTCCGTTCCTTTTCGGGCATGACGTGGCACGCCATCTCGCCGTGCGGGCCGTAGTAGATCATGCCCTTCGCACTTGCGCCGCGGCCCGGCCGCGGCTTGCCGTCGAGCGTCGCGCCGACATAGCGCCACGCGCCGAGAATCTGACGGGCGCCTTCGCCCTTGAGATCTGTGCTCACCACGACACCGAGATGTATTGGGTTTCCAGAAATTCCATCAGACCCTCGTGCGCGCCTTCGCGGCCGAGGCCGGACTGCTTGGTACCGCCGAACGGAGCCGCCGGATCGGAGACGAGGCCGCGGTTGAGCCCGATCATGCCGAAGTCGAGCTTCTCAGAGACGCGCATGCCGCGGCTCAGGTCCTTGGTATAGAGATAGGCGACGAGGCCATACTCGGTGTCGTTGGCGCGTTTGACGACCTCGTCCTCGGACTTGAAAGTCTGGATCGAAGCGACCGGACCGAAGATCTCCTCGTTGAGCATCTTGGCGCTGTCCGAAACGTTGGTCAGCACGGTCGCCGGGTAGAAAAAGCCCGGGCCACCCGGCGTCTTGCCGCCGGTCAGCACCTTGGCGCCCTTCTGCACCGCGTCGTCGACCAGTTCGATCACCTTGTCGCGGCCTTCCTTGTTGACCAGGGGCCCGAGCGCGACGCCGTCGTCGAGGCCGTTGCCCATTTTTAACCCGCCCATCTTGTCGGTGAGCTTCTTGGCGAACTCGTCGTGCACCTTCTCGTGCACGTAGAAGCGGTTGGCCGCCGTGCAGGCCTCGCCCATGTTGCGCATCTTGGCGATCATCGCGCCCTCGATCGCCGCGTCGATGTCGGCGTCCTCGAACACGATGAACGGCGCGTTGCCGCCGAGCTCCATCGCAGGCTTCACGACGTTGTCGGCGGCCTCGTGCAAGAGCTTGCGGCCTACTTCCGTCGAACCCGTGAACGACACGACCCGCACCCGCGGATCGTGCAGCATCGCGCTCACCACCTTGCCGGACGAGCGCGACGGGATGACGTTGACGACGCCGTCCGGCACGCCGGCCTCCGCCAGAATCGGCATCAGCGCCAGCATGGTGAGCGGCGTGTCGGAGGCGGGCTTCAGCACCACTGGGCAGCCGGCCGCGAGCGCCGGGCCGATCTTGCGGGTCGCCATCGCGGCTGGGAAATTCCACGGCGTCACCAGCACGGCGATGCCAGCCGGCTTATGGTGCACCATGATGCGGGCGCCCGAGGCCGGCGCGCGCGACAGCGAGCCCAGATTGCGCACCGCCTCCTCGGCGTTCCAGCGAAAGAACTCGGCCGCGTAGGCAACTTCGCCGCGCGAATCCGACAGCGCCTTGCCGTTCTCGATGGTGATCAGCTTGGCGAGCCGCTCGGCGTCGCGCATGATCAGGTCGAACGCCTTGCGCAGGATTTCGCCGCGCTCGCGCGGTTTCTTTGCCGCCCAGCCCTCGAAGGCGGCATCCGCGGCATCGACCGCGGCCTTGGCGTCTTCCACGGTGGCGCTGGCGACCGACGCGACCTTGTTCTCGGTCGCCGGATCGATCACGTCGAAACGGCCACCGTCGGAAGCCTTGCGCCATTGACCGCCGATCCACAGATCGGTCGGCACGTTGGCTAGCAGATTGTCGTAGGGAGAACTCATGGCGTCTTCCTCGTATTCGTTCGAACCCTCTCCGCGTCGTGCGCGGGCTTGACCCGCGCACCCGTCATTTTGCGAAGACGATGGATTGCCGGGTCGAGCCCGGCAATGACCAGCATCGGCGTCAGTTCTCCATCGACCGCCGCACACGGTCGACGATACGGTCGACGGTCGGCAGCGCGATGTCCTCGAGAATGTCGGACGCCGGCAACGGAATGTGCGGCGTCGTGATCCGCACCGGCGGACCATCGAGATCGTAGAACGCCTCGTCGGCCACGATCGACACCAATTCGGCGCCCCAGCCGCACAGCCGCGGGTTCTCCTCGACGGTGAACAGCCGGTGCGTCTTGCCGACCGAGCCAAAGATTGTCTGGGTGTCGAGCGGCACCAGCGAGCGCACGTCGACAACCTCGCAGTCGATACCGTGTTCCGCCTTGAGCTTCTCGGCGGCGGCGAGCGCGCGCGGCACCATCAGGGCGAGCGCCAGGATGGTGGCGTCCTTGCCGGGACGCGCGATCGCGGCGGTACCCAGCGTATCGACGATCTCGCCGTCCGGCACCTCGCCCTTGGTGGCGTAAAGCGACTTGTGCTCGAAGAAGATCACCGGATCGGGATCGCGCACCGCCGCCGCCATCAGCCCGATGACATCCCGGGGATTCGATGGCGCCACCACTTTGAGACCCGGGATCATCATCGCCCAGTTCTCGACGCTCTGCGAATGCTGCGCACCGAAGCGTGAGCCCGCGCCATTGCCGGTACGCACCACCAGTGGGCACTTGAGCTGGCCGTTCGACATGTAGCGGCTCTTCGGGAATTCGTTGGCGATGTAGTCGAAGCACACCGCGAAGAAGTCCGAGAACATGATCTCGGCGATCGGCTTGAGACCGGTCATCGCCGCCCCCATGGCGGCGCCGAGGATCGCCTGTTCGGAGATCGGCGTGTCGCGTACCCGCAGCGGCCCGAACTGCTCCAGCAAGCCGACCGTGGCCTTGAACACGCCGCCGGCCGCGGCGACGTCCTCGCCGAGGAACACCACGTCAGGGTCGCGCGCCATCTCCTGCGCGATCCCCCGGGCCACCGCATCGCGATACGTCAGTTCCGCCATGCCCAGCCCCCATCGGCATAGACATCGGTGGTGAGGAGTTCGAGTGGCGGCATTGGCGCGGCCTTGCAGGCCTCGGTTGCCTCGTCGACGAGACGGCGGGCGTCGGTCTCGATCTTGGCGATCACATCGTCGGCGACGCCGAACTGTTGCAGCCGCTCGCGATAGATCTTGACCGGGTCGCGCTCTTTCCATTTCTCCAATTCGCCTTCCGGCCGGTACTTGGCGGGATCGGCACGCGAATGGCCGCTGTGGCGGTAGGTCATGCACTCGATCAGCGACGGCCCGTCGCCGGCACGTGCCTTGGCGTAGGCGTCGCGCGCGGCGCGATAGACCGCATCGGCGTCGTTGCCGTCGATGACGATGCGTGGCAACCCGTAGGCCGCCGCCCGGTCGGCCGCCGGGTGCTCGACGGCCGTCACGCTGCCGATCGGCGTGTATTCCATGTAGAGATTGTTCTCGCAGACAAAGATCACTGGCAGCTTCCACACCGCGGCGAAGTTCAGCGCCTCGTGGAAGGCCCCGATGTTGGTGGTGCCGTCGCCGAAGAAGCAGACCGAGACATCCTTGTCGCCCTTGTACTGCGCGCGCCAGGCCGCGCCGCAGGCGATCGGCAGATGCGCGCCGATGATCGCGTAGGAGCCCATCACGCCGTGCTCAGCGGAGGTCAGGTGCATCGAGCCGCCCTTGCCGCGCATCAGGCCGTTATCGCGCTGCATCAACTCGCCCAGCACCTTCTCGATCGGCACGCCGCGGGCAAGCGTGTGGGCGTGGCCACGATAGGTACAGAACGACAGGTCGCCAGGCTTCATCGCGGCCGCAAATCCCGTCGCCACCGCCTCCTGCCCGAGCGACAGGTGGCTCGTGCCCTTCACCAGGTTCTGCAGGAACAGGTCGAAGGCGCGCTGTTCGGCCTCACGGAGTTCGACCTGCATGCGGTACATCCTCAGCCGCATCTCCTCGCCGATGTCGTCGTTGATGCCCTGACGGGGGGCCTCGGACGCGCGGGCTGGCTGGTTGCTCATGCGGGAACCTCAAATCGGCCAAGGAGGGCGGCGCGCGGTGCGTGCCGGGGGGAAATTAGCCTTAGTCTTGAAAGGGAAGCAACGCCAAGCCCACCCCGGAAATCAGCCCGCTCCCCGCCGACGCACCCGCTCCCGATGCACCAGGTAGAGGCCGGAGGCTACCACGATGCCGGAGCCCGCGATGGTCCAGCGGTTCGGGGTGTCGCCGAACACCATATAGCCGAGGGCGATCATCCAGATCAGTTCGGTATAGATGAACGGGGTGAGGACCGAGGCGGGCGCCAAGCGGTGACCTGCGATCAGCAGATAATGGCCGAAGCTGCCGATGGCGCCGGCCGCGATCATCAAGGCGATGACCAGCGGATCAGTCGGCGTCACCCAGACGAACGGAACCACCGGCAACATCGCCGCGGCGCCGACCAGATTGGAATAGAACAAGGTCGTCTCGTTGGAGTCGCTGCGCGCCAAGATGCGGGTCATGATCGAATAAATTGCGTAGCTGATGGCCGCCAACAGCGAGAGCGATGCGGCCCAATGGATTCCGCCACCGCCCGGGCGCGTCACTACCAGAACGCCTGCAAAGCCGACGCAGATCGCCGCCCAGCGCCGCCAGCGCACCCATTCGCCGAGCAGCGGTCCGGACAGCGCAGCCACGAAGAACGGCGTCGAGAACTGGATCGCAACCGACTCGTCGAGCTGGAGATAGCGCAGGGCGATGAAGTTGCAGATCGTAGAGGCGAGAAGCAGCAATGAGCGGAACAGTTGCAATCCCGGGCGCGCCGTGACCATCAGGCCGGGCCGCGTCCAGGGATTCGATATTATGAATGGAAGCAGAAATGCCCCGGTGTAGCGGGCCCACACCACCTGCAGCGTGTCCATATGCAGGTTGAGGAATTTGGCCGTCGTGTCGAGCAGCGCGAAGCACGCAACCGCGCCGCACATCAATAAGATGCCGGTCATGCGCTGGCGGCGCTCGCGGGACGCGTCGTCCATGTGGAGGTTCGGTTCGATTGGGAAAGGGATCGCGACAATAGGCGCATCCACGGCGAAGAAACAATGCAGGCTTTCGGCCGAGCCGTCCCGGTCGCGTCATTGTTACTGTGTAATTGTCGTTGCCCGCATGCGCACGCCGTCGACGCCGGGCGCGAATCCGCCGGTACGAGCCGAGACAGTTACTCCTGCATCGCCTCTTCGCGCTTGGCGCGCAGTGCCGGCAGCGCGATCACGATCAACAGGCCGGCAGCAGCCAACAGGAAGGCAAGCGAGATCGGACGGGTGAAGAACACCGAAGGATCGCCGAACGAGATCATCATCGTGCGGCGCAGGTTCTCCTCCATCATCGGCCCGAGGATGAAGCCGAGCACCATTGGCGCCGGCTCGCAATCGAGTTTGAGCAGCACATAAGCAACAGCAGTAAGTGCAGCGAGCGCGTAGATGTCGAAAATTTTGTTGTCGACGGTGTAGGCGCCGATGCAGCAGAACACGAAAATCGCCGGAAACAGCAGCCGATAGGGCACCGCCAGCAACCTGATCCACAACCCCACCAGCGGCAGATTGAGCACCAGCAGCATAAAGTTGCCGAGCCACATCGAGGCGATCAGCCCCCAGAACAGTTCAGGACGCTCGGTCATGACCTGCGGCCCCGGCGCAATGCCCTGGATCATCAGCGCGCCGATCATCAGCGCCATGGTGGGATTGGACGGAATCCCCAGGGTCAGCATCGGGATGAACGAGGTCTGGGCGCCGGCATTGTTGGCGCTTTCCGGCGCCGCAACGCCGCGAATATCGCCTTCCCCGAACATTCTTGGCGGCTTTGCGACCTTCTTCTCCAGCATATAGGCGGCGAACGAGGCGAGCAGCGCGCCGCCGCCCGGCAGCACGCCCAGCACCGAACCGATCCCGGTACCGCGCAGGATCGACCAGAACGAGGTCCGCAGGTCGGCGAGCGTCGGCAGGACGCGGCCGATGCGCGAGGTGAACACCTCCTGCTTCTCATCGCGTTCCAGGTTGAGCACCACGTCGGTGATGCCGAAGAACGCCATGGCGAGCGCGACGAAGCCGATGCCGTCGGTGAACTCAGGCAAGCCGAACGCAAAGCGGATCACGCCGGAATTTACGTCGGTGCCGACGAGGCCGAGCAGGATGCCGAAGCAGACCATCGCGATCGCCTTCATCAGCGAGCCGCGCGCCAGCACCACGGCGGCGATCAGGCCGAACACCATCAATGAGAAGTAGTCCGCAGGGCCGAATTTGAGCGCCACCTCGGCCAAAAGCGGTGCGAAGAACGCCACCACCAGCGTGGCGATGCTGCCGGCGATGAACGAGCCGATCGCCGCGATCCCGAGCGCGGGTCCGGCGCGGCCGCGGCGCGCCATCTGGTAGCCGTCGAGGGTGGTGACCACGGCCGCGGCTTCGCCCGGAATGTTGACCAGGATGGCGGTGGTCGAGCCGCCATACTGGGCGCCGTAATAGATGCCGGCGAGCATGATCAGTGCCGGCGCCGGCTCCAGCCCGAAGGTGAACGGCAACAGCATCGCCACGGTGGCGACCGGTCCGATGCCCGGCAGCACGCCGACCAGCGTACCGAGAAAGCAGCCGATGAAGCAGTAGAGGATGTTCTGCCAGGTGAAGGCGACGCCGAGCCCGAAAGCCAGATTGGACAGCGTTTCCATTCCGCCTCACGAACCCGGCCAGAGCCGTAGCGGCAGGCCGAGCAGCCAGACGAACACCGCCACCGAGAACAACACCAGCGCCGCGGCGAGCGCGACGCTTTCGAGCGGCCGCACCTGGCGTGCCGCACAGGCCCCGACCAGCACCAGCACGGTGACCGCCGCCACCAGTCCGAGCCATTCCAGCGCCACACCGAACAGCACGATGGCCAGGAGCGACACGGCCAGCGGTCGCAGGTGAAAGCGCGGCGCTGCCTCGCCGGACAGCACCAGCCCGCGCGCCGCGACGATTGCACCAAGCAGCGCCAGAAGCGCGCCGACCAGGGTGGGGAACATCGCCGGCCCCATGCGGTGCATGTCGCCATAGCGGTGCTGCATCGCCAGCAGGATGAAGCCCCCGCCAATCGCCACAAAGATCAACCCGGCCCAGAAATCCTTCGGCGCGCGGACGCGCATGGATCAGCGAGCCGTCGCGGGCAGCGCCGCTCGATCAACGATATTCCGCAGCGCGGGAGCGGAAGCCTCTCGGCTCCCCTCCCCCCGCGTAGCGGCGGGGAGGGGTCGGAGGTGGGGGGCCACTTCTGCCAATGGCAATACCCCCCGCCCCGGCTCGCTCTCGCTCGCCGACCCTCCCCACCGCTGCGCGGGGGGAGGGTAAGCTGTGGGACGGCTCTCGTTTCTAGTGACGACCATCGCACGTCACATGGATCAATTCGGTCTGATGTTGGCCTTGTCGACCACGGCTTTGAAGCGCGCGGCCGCGTCCTTCACGCGGGCATCGAGTTCGGCCGCGCTCGACGGGATGGTCTCGACGCCGCCGCCGGCGAAACGGTCCTTGACGTCCTGCATGTTCAGGATCTTCACCACCTCGGCGTTGATCTTGTCGATGATCGCCTGCGGCGTGCCCTTGGGCGCGTAGAGCGCGGTCCAGTTCGAGGCATCGACCTCCTTGACGCCTTCCTTCTGCAGGGTGGGCCATTCGGGATTGAACTTCGAAGGCTTGGCGCCGGTCACCGCCAGCACGCGGGCGCGGCCACTCTTGACGTGCGGGGCGGCCGAAGAGCTGGCGATGACGCCCAGCGGAATATCGCCGCCGGCGAGCGCAGCCGCCGCCGGTGCGCCGCCCTTGTAGGGAATGTGCTGGAACTTGGTGCCGGTGTTGAGCGCCATCCATTCGAGCACGATCTGGTTGACGCTGCCGTTGCCGGGCGTGGCGACCGACAGCCGCCCGGGCTGGGCCTTGGCGGCCGCGAGGACGTCCGCCACGGTCTTGTAGGGCGTGTTGGCATTGGCGGCGAGCACCATCGGTGCGTCGCTCACCTGCGCGATCGGCGTAAAATCGCGCTGCATGTCGTACGGCATGGTCTTGAACATCGCCGGGTTGATCGCGATGTCGCCGACCGTCGCCATGGTGAGCGTGTAGCCGTCAGGCGCCGCCTTGGCGCCCGCCGTCATGCCGATGAAGCCGTTGCCGCCGGGCTTGTTCTCCACCACTACCTGCTGACCCCAGGCCTCGGTCAGCTTGGCGCCGACGATGCGCGCGGCAATGTCGGTGATGCCGCCCGGCGCATAAGGCACGATGATGTGGATAGGCTTGGTCGGATAGGTCTGCGCCGAAGCGGGCGCCGCGCCGATCACGGCGAACATGGCGATCAGGCTGACGATCCAGTGCATCGATTTTCCTCCTGCGGGATTGGTCCACCGGCCGCGCATGTGCGCGCCAGCGAACGGCCGCTAACCTGCATGACGGACAGGGGCGCTGGCAAGCGCACGCTGGCCGCACCCCCTATGGGGACAGGTCGCTCCGGGGCCAGCACTCACAACCCATCTCCAGCGCTTGGGCAATGGATTACCGGCGCGCGCGTGCGTGCGCTCCGCACTGGCGATGTTCGATTTTGCAGTCAGCGACCCGGTCCAGGGCCGACACCAAATGCAGCGCTCGCCGAATGACTGCTTTCCGGGCAAAGCTGAAGGATCAAGTACGCGAACCACGATGAGCCCGGTCGAAAATGACCC
>JBFXEX010000136.1:0-15344 GCA_050179645.1 Xanthobacteraceae bacterium
ATCTCAACATTGCGTTCATGAACGAGCTGTCGGCAATCTTTCACCTGCTCGGCATCGACACCAAGGACGTGTTGGCGGCGGCCGCGACCAAATGGAACTTCCTAAATTTCACGCCGGGTCTGGTGGGCGGGCACTGCATCGGCGTCGATCCGTATTATCTGACCTATCGGGCGCAGAAGGCCGGCTACCACCCCGACGTGATCCTGGCCGGGCGGCGCATTAACGATGCGGTCAGCGTGCGGGTTGCGCGCGAGTGCATGAAGCGGCTTCATCGCGGCGGACCGCGCACCGGACGCGTGACCGTGCTGGGACTGACGTTCAAGGAGAACGTGGTCGATATCCGCAATTCCCAGGTCGTCGAGATGATCAATGAATTTGCCGAATTCGGGATGGACGTTCAGGTCCACGATCCGGTTGCCGACAAGGCGGCCGCTGAGCACGAATACGGCATCGCGCTGAAATCCGACGACGAGCTTCTGCCCGCCGACGCCGTGGTGGTGGCGGTGGCGCACGACGCCTACCGTGCCGCCGGCTGGCCATTGATTGCCCGGCTGCTGCGCGACGGGCGCGGGCTGGTGATGGACGTCAAAGGGTCGCTCGATCCCGCGGCGCGGCCCGACGGCATCGAGGTCTGGCGGCTATAATGCATCCCTGCACGGAGATCGTCTGATGGCAGCGTCACGCATCGTCCCGGTGATCATGTGCGGCGGCGCGGGCACACGGCTGTGGCCGGTGTCCCGCGAAAGCATGCCAAAGCAGTTTGTGCCGCTGGTCGGGCCGGATTCGACCTTCCAGCAGGTGCTCGCCCGGATCGACGATCCAGAGCTGTTCGACAAGCCGATCGTCATCACCAATACGGACTTCCGCTTCGTCGTCGCCGAGCAGTTGCGCGACCGCGGCATCGCCGCAGACATCGTGCTCGAGCCGGTGCGGCGGGATTCCGGACCGGCGGTCACGGTCGCCGCGCTCCTTGGCGCCATGCGCAATCCGGATGCCATCGTGCTGGTGCTCGCCGCCGATCACGTCATCCGCAAACCGGAAGCATTTCGCGACGCCTGTCGGCAGGCCGCGCACGCCGCGGCGCAGGGACAGATCGTGACGTTCGGGATTACGCCGACGCATCCGGCGACCAACTACGGCTACATCCGTCCGGGCGCCGCATTCGACGGCACTGCAGTGCGCACCGCTGAGGCGTTCGTCGAAAAGCCCGATGCGGCGACCGCCGCCGGTTATATGGCGGACGGTTATCTGTGGAATAGCGGCAACTTCCTGTTCCAGGCCGCGACCATGCTCGACGAGATCGAGCGTTTCGAGCCGGAGATGGCGACGGCCGCGAAGGAGGCCGTCGCGGGCATCCGGCACGACCTCGATTTCCTGCGGCTCGCTGCCGAGCCGTTCGCCGGCGCACCGAAGAAGTCGATCGACTATGCGGTCATGGAACGCACCCGGCGCGCCGCCGTGGTTCCGGCCGATCTCGGCTGGTCGGACGTCGGCAGCTGGAGCGCGGTCTGGGAGGTGCTCGACCGCGACCGCGACGGCAACGCCGTCGAAGGCCCGGTGGTGGTGATGGACAGCCGCGACAGTCTTGTCCGCTCCGACGGATCGGTGCTGACAACCGTGGTCGGGCTCGACAACGTCGTCGTCGTCGTGACCGAAGACGCGGTGCTGGTGGCATCGCGCGAGAAGTCGGAGGGCGTGAAGGCGCTGGTCGAGCGGCTCAAGTCGCAGAACGCGCGCGCAGCGGTCGAGCATCGCCGCATCTACCGGCCATGGGGCTACTATCAGGACGTCGATCTGGCCGAGCGCTATCGCGTCAAGCGCATCGTCGTGAAGCCCGGCAGCAAGCTGTCGCTGCAGAAGCACTTCCACCGCTCGGAGCACTGGGTGGTGGTGAAGGGCATCGCCGAGGTCACGCTTGGCGAAGACGTCCGCAGCGTTCATGAAAACGAGTCGATCTATATTCCGCTGGAAGGCGTCCACCGCCTGGCCAATCCCGGCCGCATCCCACTTGAGCTGATCGAAGTCCAGGTCGGCAGCTACCTGGGCGAAGACGACATCGTGCGCCTCGACGATGTGTACGGGCGGCAATAACCCAATGCACGGCGCTGTAGGGTGGGCAAAGGCGCGAAGCGCCGTGCCCACGCGTCGGCATCGCCTACAATGAGTAAAGATTTTCGGTGGGCACGCTTCGCTTTGCCCGCCCTACGAAATTTCGTCACGTCATTGCAGACGAACGCCGATCAGCCGCGGCCGACGCCGGAGTAGCGAAAACCCCTCTCGGTCATGTCGGCCGGCCGGTAGATGTTGCGCAAATCGACGACCAGCGGGCTCTTCAGGGACGACTTCATGCGATCGAGATCGAGCGCGCGAAACTGATCCCATTCGGTCAGGATCACCATCACGTCCGCGCCGTCCATGCAGGCGTAAGGATCGGTTGCGGTTTCGAGCGTGGGAATGAGCTTGCGGGCTTCCGCCATGCCGTGCGGATCGTACGCACGCACTTTCGCTCCGTGGGCCAGAAGCGCCGGCACGATCACCAGGCTCGGCGCCTCGCGCATGTCGTCGGTGTTCGGCTTGAACGTGAGACCCAGCACCGCGACGGTCTTGCCCTCGAGCGATCCGCCGCAGGCGGCGAGAATCTTGTCGACCATCGCCGACTTGCGGGCGGAATTCACCGCAACCACGGTCTCGACGATATTTAACGGCGCGCCGTAGCGTTGGCCGGTGGCGATGAGCGCCTCGGTGTCCTTCGGGAAGCACGAGCCGCCGAACCCCGGCCCGGCATGAAGAAACTGCCGGGCGATCCGCCGGTCGAGGCCCATGCCTCGCGCTACCTCCTGGACGTCGGCGCCGGATTTCTCGCACAGGTTCGCCATCTCGTTGATGAACGTGATCTTGGTAGCGAGAAACGCATTGGCGGCGTATTTGATCAACTCGGCGGCGCGCCGTCCGGTGAACAAGATCGGTGTCTCGTTGATGAACAGCGGCCGGTAGATTTCCCGCATGACCCGTTGCGCACGCTCATCCTCGGTGCCGACCACCACACGGTCCGGATGCTTGAAGTCCTCGATCGCCGCACCTTCGCGCAGGAATTCCGGATTGGAGACGACGGCAAAATCGGCGTCCGGCCGCCGCTTGCGGATGATCGCTTCGATCTCGTCGTTGGTGCCCACCGGCACGGTGGACTTGGTGGCAACCACGGTGAAGTCCACGATCTGCTCCGCGATCGCCTCGGCGGCCGCATAGACGAACGACAGATCGGCAAAGCCGTCGCCACGCCGCGACGGCGTGCCGACCGCGAGGAACACCGCGTCGGCGGAACGCACCGCCGCTCCGAGTTCCGTGGAAAACGACAGGCGGCCGGCTTCGACGTTGCGCGCCACCAGCATGTCGAGGCCGGGCTCGAAGATCGGGATGGCGCCGGCCTGCAACCGGGCGATCTTCGCCGAATCATTGTCGACGCAGATCACCTCGTGGCCGAAATCGGAAAAGCACGCGCCGGAGACGAGCCCGACATAGCCGGTGCCGATCATCGCTATCCGCATGACGAGAGCCTGCCGCTTTCAGCGCCCAGGACGGGCGCGCCTTTGTTGCATGTTCCGAGCATTATTCCACCGCCGGGGGCGGGACAGAATAGAGGAGCCAGACCAGGGCGCCCGGCAAAGCGCCGGCGACCAGTACCAAGCCGAAGCATACCGAGAACAGCAGCGCCCGCTCCGGCGCCAATCCGTAATCGCCCATCACGGCGACCACCGCAAACTCCCGGAGCCCCCAACCGCCGACCGAAATCGGGACGAGGGCGATCCCGATTATGACGACGAACAACACCGCCGCATCGAATACCGGCAGGGAGAGACCTTGCGACTGGCCCAGGAGCCAGAGGATCAGGACCGTGAAGGCGTGGACGCAAGAGCCGATGGCGATGATCAAAACACCGCGCCGCCCAAGAATGGCGCGGCGGGCATCGCGCGCCGCGGCGGCGAGCCAGCCGGTGTACCGCCAGCGCCGCAGGCCGGCGGCGATCGCCGGAGCGAAAACCAGGCCCAGGATGCCGGCGGTCAGCAGGGCGCTGTAGATCGCGAGCACGGCACCGCGGTAACCGGCGAGTGCGGTCAACGGCGAAGGCACCAGCAGAACGGCGACGGCGAAGGCCACCATCAGGCCGACCCCGACGCCGCGGTCGATCAGCACGCTGATGATGCCATTGCGCCAGTCGCAGCCGAGCCGCGCGAGATACCATACCCGCATCCCCTCGCCCGCCACGTTCGGCAATACCTGCGTGAAAAACGCGCCGATCGCGGTCACGCCGATCACCGCGTTGCGCGTCATACGGCGATTGCGCAGCGCCAGCGCGTCGAGGACTTCGCACCAGCGCAGCCCGAGCAGCGGGATCTGCAGCAGCGCCACCATGACGGCGAGCGCAATCCAGCGCAAGTCGAGCGTCGGCAGCGTCCGGACCGCCGCCGCGAAATCGACCCGGCGCGATACGAACCAGAAGCACAGCGCAGTGATGGCAAACTTGGCCGCGAAAATCGCAAGCTTGGTGACTCCACGGCGCGCCGGACGATGCGGCGGATCGACGTCATCGCCCCCCTGCCCCTGTTGCGCGCGATCGCTCATGGCAGGGGCGTAGAGGACGCGAGGCAGCGGTGTCAAATTCGCGACAGCAGCGCGACCTCCGGTCCCATTTGGGCGAGCCGTATGACGCAGCGGTGACAATCGGTCAGGCTCGTCGTGAGCCTGCGCACGAAGCGGCATGATCGCGTGCGCCCGGCCATCGGGTTCATCGAGCGCCGCCAATCCGCGCGAGGAATGCGCCTTTCGTCAGGCGCAAGGCAGGTCACCCGCCACCGGGTGCGCGGCGCCCGGAAGCCCGGCGCGCCGCGACGGGGCTGAATTCAGCGAACCGGCGCCGCAGCCTTGGCCTTGGCCTGCGGGCGCTTGGCCGACGCCGATGGAGCATGCGCCGGCAGATACTTGGCGACCACCGAGCGGTCGAGTTGTGCGATCGCGCTGTCGGGCAGCCGTTCCCAGACTTCGTCCATGCCGAGGAGCGGAATTCCCAGATAGCCGCGCAGCGTCAGCTTCTTGCCGTCCCGGCTCACCGACATCAGCGCGTTGTAGATCTTGCCGTCGCGCGGATCGACGATATTGCCACCCTCATACCGCAGGCCGTTGCGCTTCATGTCGCGCACCAGCGGCATGCCGAGAATCGGCATGTTCCGGCGATCGTCCGTGCATTTCGTGCAGCGCGGGGTCCCTTCTTCGCCCGGCCGCGGGAAGATCTTGGCGATCGCCCCTTCGTACACGCCGTCACGCTCGGCGAAGACGAACCATCCCACCGATTTTCCGTCTTCGACCTTTTGCCACAACCCCGCGGCGGTGGGCTCCGCGGCGGCAGCCGAGAAGCCTGAGAACGCGATTGCCGCCAAGCCCAACAGAGCCATTGCTATCCGGTTCATGTGATCCCGAAATCCCCGTTGATAAGCCGTTGACAAGGAGTTGACTGGCGTCATTACTCCACAATATGGCCATTTCGGGGAATCTTCGACAGCCTGCGCACTGCGGTTGAAGCGTGGGCGTCTTCGCGTGTCGCGCATTGATGCGTCATCCCATCGCAGGTTCCACGCCTGTCCGGTGTTTTCGTGCCGACCTGGAAGGATCAAGATATTTCGTCGCCCTGCAAATTCCCCTCCGGCGACCATGCCGTCCCCAGCCGGGGCAGCCCCCGGCTGTCGCGCATCTTGATACGTCGTAGAACTCCCATCCGAGACGACTCACCACAGCGGGCAGATTGAGGATGTCAAAGTCCAGCCTGGCACTCAGTAATCTGCGGGCGGTGGTGATCCTCATCGTCTTGGCATTTCACTCCGTGCTGGCCTATCTGGATTTTCTCCCGGCCAAGCCCTTCCCGTTCGAGGTTCCGCCGTTCAAGTGGCAGGCATTTCCGATCATCGACAGCCAGCGCTGGATGGGATTCGACCTCTTCTGCGCCTGGCAGGACGTCTACCTGATGTCGTTCATGTTCTTCCTGTCGGGCTTGTTCGTCTGGCCGAGCCTGATGCGAAAGGGCAGCGGCAGGTTCCTGGCCGACCGGTTGCGGCGTATCGGGGTGCCGCTGATCGTGGTGATGCTGCTCGTCATGCCGATCGCCTATTACCCGACCTATCGGGTGTCGGCGGCCGACCCGAGCGTGGCGGCCTACTGGCAGGCATTGCTGGCGTTGCCGTTCTGGCCGAGCGGGCCGCTGTGGTTTCTGTGGCAGCTGCTGCTGTTTGATCTGCTGGCCGCCGCCCTGTTCAAATTCGCCCCGCAGACCGGCCAGTTCCTCGCCGGCTTGTCGGCATCGGCGCGCACCTATCCGCTGCGATACTTTTTCGGCCTGGTGGCGGTATCGGCGGTGGCTTACGTGCCGTTGGCGCTGATCTTCACGCCGTGGCAATGGACCCATTTCGGCGCGTTCGATTTCCAATTGAGTCGGCCTCTGCACTACCTGGTGTACTTCCTCGCCGGACTCGGAATCGGCGCCTACGGGCTCGAGCGCGGGCTGCTTTCGACCGAGGGCGGACTGGGCCCACGCTGGGCGATCTGGCTCGCGGCGGCGCTGGCCTCCTTGCTGGTCTGGATGGGCTTCACGGCGCTGACGCTCGACGACGGCGACAAGGCACCCATCATGCTGCGGCTTGCCGCCGACCTCAGCTTCGTCGTCGCCTGCGCGAGCGGCTGCTTCTTCTTCGTGGCCGTGTTCCTGCGCTATGGCCAGCACCGCTCGTGGGTCTATGACGGACTTTCCGAGAGCGCCTATGGCATGTATCTGGTGCACTATGTATTTGTCGTGTGGATGCAGTATGCCCTGCTGGACGTTCCGTTGTTCGCCATCGGCAAGGCTGCGATCGTGTTCACCGTCACCCTGCTGCTCAGTTGGGGGACGACCATCGCGGTTCAGAGCGCTCCCCTCGGGGTCCGATTGATCGGTTCAGGAGGCCGTCACCAATCCATTCGGCGGAATTAAATCCGGATTGCCATATCGCCCATGTCGTTGATCTTCCGATTAGCATCGCGCAACCTGCTGCATGACCGCCTCCGATTGGTTGCCACGGTCATCGGCATCGTATTTTCGATCGTGCTCGTCACCGTGCAAATAGGCCTTTATCTCGGGTTCGGGCACATGGTCACGACCATGATCGAACACGCCCCCGCCGATCTCTGGGTGATGCCCCAGGGCACGAAGTGCTTCGAGGATCCCTCACTGTTGGACGAACGGCAGCGCTTCCGGGCGCTGTCGGTGAACGGCGTCGCCGACGCGAGCCCGGTCGTCATCGGCTTTGCCGAATGGCGCATCCCGGCCGGTGGATCGACTCCGGTCTTTCTCGTCGGCTCGGACCTGCGCGATACCGGCCTGCGGCCCTGGAACGTGGTGCAGGGCAGCGTCGATTCGTTGTTTGTTCCGCACGCGGTCGCCGTCGACGAGACCTATTTCGACCGGCTCGGCATTACCGGCCTGGGCTCAACCGCCGAAATCCGCGGCCAGAAGGTCGAGGTGACCGCCGTGACGAAAGGCATCCGTTCGTTCACCACGACGCCCTACGTTTTTGCGACGATCGACCGGGCGAGAGCCTATGTCGGCGTGGCCCCGAACAAGGCGACCTATTTCCTGATCCGGGTCGCGCCCCATGCCGATGTCTCGACCGTGCGCACGCGGCTGCGTGCGGAACTCTCCGATGTCGAGATTCTGACTCCTGCCGAATTCCGCGACCGCAGCCGATCATTCTGGCTGTTCGACACCGGAGCCGGCGCGGCGTTGTTCGCGGGCGCACTGCTCGGCGTCATCGTCGGGACGGTGATTGTTGCGCAGACACTGTATTCCAGCACCAAGGATCACTTGGGCGAGTTTGCCACGCTGCGCGCGATCGGGTCGTCCAGCAGCTACATCTACAGAGTGATCATCTGGCAGGCGGTTCTCAGCGCGGTGATCGGATTTTCGCTCGCCGCCGGCATTGGCGTGCTGATCGTCAAGCTGACGGCGGAATCCGCGCTGCCGATCATGATGACGCCTGGCCTCACCCTCGGCCTCTTCGCGCTCACGGTGGCGATGTGCATCGCCTCGGCAATTGCCGCAATCGTACAAGTCATGCGCATCGACCCCGCCGTGGTGTTTGCACGATGAGCGAGGCGCTGCTCGAGGCGGTCGATGTCGTCAAGCAACTCGGCAGCGGCGCGGGAGCGGTGCAAGCCCTCAAGGGCGTGAACCTGCTGCTGACCGGCGGCGAGATGACTTTGCTCATGGGTCCTTCGGGAAGCGGAAAGACCACGCTCCTCTGCATTCTCGGATGCATGCTCACGCCGACCAGCGGTGCAGTCCGGGTCCGCGGCCACTCCACGGCAGGCGCCGGGCCGGAAGAGCTGGCAAAGCTGCGACGCGATCATGTTGGCTTTGTCTTTCAGTCCTATCATCTGTTCCCCACCTTGACTGCCACCGACAACGTTCGGCTGGCGCTGGACGTCCGCGGCGAGCATTCGTCAAAAGCTTCAGAGAAAGCCAAGAACGCACTGGCCCGGGTCGGCCTCTCTCACAAGATCAAGGCGTACCCCCGCGAACTTAGCGGCGGCGAGCAGCAGCGCGTCGCGATTGCGCGCGCAATCGTCGGAAATCCCTCAGTCATCCTGGCCGACGAACCGACGGCTGCGCTCGACAGCGAAAACGGGCGGGCGATCATGACGGTGTTGTCCGACATCACCAAGGACTCCGCGCACGGAGTGTTGGTGGTGACACATGACCCACGTATATTGCCCTTCGCCAGTCGCGTCATTCACATCGAGGATGGACGGATCACCGGCGAAGAGCCCGGACTCGCGAAGATCAGTGCAAAGAGCGATAGGAGCTGTTCAGGCCATGGTCATGCCAAACCGTAACTCCGCCCTGCTGGCCGCGCTTTCGCTGGCCGCCATCGTCAACGTCTTCCCGCTCGCTCCGACCGCGCTTGCCCAGGAGATGCCGCGCGCCGCGAAGTCCGAGCCGCCGCCGGACGACAAGCGTTGGCAGGCCGTTGCGCCCGGCCGGATCGAGCCGAACTCCGGCGAGATCAAGATTTCGGCGCCGGTGATGGGCACCGTTGCCGAGGTTCTGGTCAAGGCCAACGACAAGGTGTTTGCCGGCGAGCCACTGATCCGATTGACGGATACTGACGCGCAGGCGCGCAAAGCGACGGCCGAGGCGCAGGTCGCGATGCGGCGACGCGTGCGCAACGACGAGAACGCGTCGCGGGCTGCAGCGGCGCGGCGGCGGGCCGAGGATGCGGTGTTCGACGGCGAGAAGACAGTGGTCGAGGCGCTCGCCGCGGTCGACCGGGCCGCGATCGAGCGGCGCGCCGGCCGTATGTCCGATGCCGAATTGACGACGGCGCGCGCTACGCTCACGCGCGCGGAGGACCGACTCAGGCAGCTCAGGGCCGATCTGCGCCGCCTCGAGAATGAGAACAACACTCCATTCCCGACCCAGGCGGAAGGTCAGCTCAATATCGCACGCACCGAACTGATGGCCGCTGAAGCGGCGCTGCAGAAAATGATCATCCGGGCGCCGATCGACGGCACGATCCTGCAGATGAATGCCAAACCTGGCGAACTGGCATCGCCCTCGGCGTCGCAGCCGCTGGTCTTGCTTGGCGATGTTTCGGGCTTGCGGGTGCGCGCCGAACTGGACGAGCGCGACTTCGGCGAGATCAAGGTCGGCCAGCAGGTGATGGTACGTCCGGCCGCCTTCCGCGGCCGCGAATTCGCCGGCGCGGTATCGTTCATCGCGCCACTGGTCGAGCAGGGCCGCAATTCGCGTGGTCAGCGCAACGCCACGGACGTCGACGTCGTCGAAGTTCTTGTTTCGCTGAGCGAACCCGGACCGCTGGCGGTCGGCATGAAGGTCGACGTCTATTTCCGCCAGGATGGCCCGGCGCCTCAGGAGGTTCCGCTCCGCCAGTGACGCGGAGCAGCCTCTCCCATCTGGTCGAAATCGGCATCCGCCGGCGGCTTGACTTGCCCAAATCTGTCTCGTATTGAACCTGAAGGTTAATTAACCGACCGGTTCAATATGGCCACCGACCGACTTAGCGCGACCTTCGCGGCGCTTGCCGACCCGACCCGCCGCGCCATCCTGGCGCGGCTCGCGCTGGGCGACACCTCGGTTTCAAAGTTGGCCGAGCCATTCGAGATGAGTCTCCCGGCCATCTCGAAACATCTCAAGGTCCTGGAGCGGGCCGGACTGATCACGCGCGGGCGCGAGGCGCAGTGGCGGCCGTGCCGGCTGGAGGTCAAGGCGCTCAAGGGCGTCGACCACTGGCTCGAAGATTATCGTCGGCTTTGGGAGGAGCGCTTCGACCGGCTCGAGGTCTACCTGCAGGAACTGCAAGCCAAGGAGCGCAAACTTGGGCGCAAGAAGTAGCCTCGATCTCGACCGGGATCCGTGCGCAAACGCATCACTCGCGCGTACCGACTGATCTCAAGCATCTCGTCTCAGGAGTACCAAAATGCCGATCACGTCGTCGAAGATCATGCCTTGCCTGTGGTTCGACACCGAGGCCGAAGCCGCGGCCAATCACTACGTGTCGATCTTCAAGAATTCCAAACTCGGCAAGATCAGTCGTTACGGCAACGAAGGAACGGAAATTCATGGCAAGCAACCGGGCAGCGTGATGACCGTCGACTTCGAGCTCGAAGGGCTGCGGTTCGTCGCCCTTAATGGCGGTCCGCAGTTCAAGTTCGATGAGGCGATCTCGTTCCAGATCCATTGCGACACACAGGCCGAGGTCGACCACTTCTGGAGCCGGCTGTCGGAGGGCGGATCGGAAGGGCCCTGCGGCTGGCTCAAGGATAAGTTCGGCCTGTCCTGGCAAGTGGTTCCGAACGCGCTACTCGAGATGCTGCTCGACAGCGACAAGGCCAAGGCCGGGCGTGTCATGAAATCGATGCTGCAAATGCGCAAAATCGACATCTCGGCCCTGCAAGAGGCCTACGCCGGCTGAAACACCGCCTGTTCACGTCACCGATCCTCAAACCTGAAAGGACATGCCATGGCTGTGACGCCCTATCTGTTTCTCGACGGCCGTTGCGAGGAAGCGATCGAGTTCTACAGGAAGCACCTCGGCGCCGAAGTCGGCATGATGATGCGCTTCAAGGACGCACCGCCCCAGGAGGGCTACAAGCCGCCGCCGGGAACCGAGAACCGGGTGATGCACGCCTGCGTCACCATCAACGGCGCGCCGGTGATGATGTCGGACGGCTGCGAGGGCGACAAAGCGGAGTTCAAGGGCTTCGCTCTCTCGCTCGACGCCAAGACCCCGTCCGAGGGCGAGCGGATGTTCAAGGCGCTGTCCGACGGCGGAAAGGTTCAGCAGCCGCTGATCGAGACGTTCTTCGCCGAGCGGTTCGGCATGCTCGCCGACAAGTTCGGCATCGGCTGGATGGTCGTCGCCGGACCGAAGAACCCATGACGGTCGCGATGCTGGATCGGCTCGCGGCTGATCTGGCCAACGCGCAACGCGGCTGACATGATGCGGCCCGGCCGCGCCCGGGTCGCTTCGCTCACTCGCTGCAACGGAGGTTTTCATGGCGTATGTCGATGGCTTTATCGTGCCGGTGCCGAAGAAGCGGCTGAACGACTACCGCATCTTGGCGAAGAAAGCCGGCAAGATCTGGCGCGAGTACGGCGCGCTGGAATTCCGCGAGACCGTTGCGGACGACGTCAAGGTCGGCAAGCGGACGTCGTTCCCGCGCAGCGTGAAGCTCAAGCCGAACGAAACCGTGCTGTTCTCCTACATCGTCTACAAGTCGCGCGCCCATCGCGACCGCGTGCTCGCCAAGGTGATGAAGGACGAGCGCCTGGCGAAGATGATGAAAGGTCAGGAGATGCCATTCGACGCCCGGCGCATGATCTACGGCGGCTTCAAGACCCTGGTCGAAGTCTAGGCTCGGTCCAAGCCATGGACCTGTCGATGCTCAAAATCCTCGGCATCATCGTCGTCGTTCTGTTGATCGCGGTCGCCGGCATCCTGGCCTATGCGGCCGCCAAGCCGGACGCGTTCCGCGTCGAGCGCACGCGCGACATCAAGGCGTCGCCCGAGCGTATCTTCGCGCTGATCAACGATCTGCATGGCTGGAGCGACTGGTCGCCCTACGAAAAACGCGACCCGGACATGCATCGCAGTTTCAGCGGCGCCGCGAGCGGCAAGGGCGCGGTGTACCAGTGGGACGGCAACAAGAACGTCGGCAAGGGCCGGATGGAGATCGTCGACACGACACCGCCGTCCAGGATCGTCATCAAGCTCGATTTCATCAAGCCGTTCGAGGGCCACAACACCGCCGAGTTCACCATGGTCCCGCGAGGCGACATGACCCGGGTGACCTGGGCGATGTTCGGACCGGCGCCGTTCATGTCAAAAGTCATGCAGGTGTTCATGAATTTCGACAAGATGATCGGCAAGGATTTCGAGCAAGGCCTCGACAACCTGAAAGCGGCGGCCGAGCGCTAGCGAGAATTCTGATTCGATCCGTCATTGCGAGGCCGACGGGCCGAAGCAATCCAGTTCTTCTTCGCCTGTCCTGGATTGCTTCTTCGCTTCGCTCTTCGCAATGACGGGCTGACGTTAGAGATCGGTCGATTGCAGTCGCCCGCAGAGGAGCCGAGACATGGCGTTAGTGAGTCGTTCGACGGCCGGACCTGCCCAGCGCGAACTCGTCATCACCCGCGAATTCGATGCGCCGCGGGAGCTGGTCTACCAGGCCTGGACCGATCCCCGGCATGCCGCGCAATGGTGGGGACCGCGCCACCACCCGGCGCGGCTGATCAAGATGGACGTCCGGCCGGGCGGGATATGGCGGCACTGTCTGCAATCGGCCGAAACCGGCGACGACCTCTGGCACGGCGGCGTGTTCCGCGAGGTGGTCCCGCCGGAGCGGCTGGTCCTCACCTTCGCCTGGGAGGAGGAAGGCGAGCGCGGCCTGGAGACTTTGGTGACGGTGACGTTCGCCGACATTGGCGGGCGGACCCGCATGACGCTCACCCAGACGCCGTTCCAGTCCGACGGCGAACGCGACGGCCACCAGGGCGGCTGGAACAGCACCTTCGACCGGCTGGCGGAGCACTTGGCGGCGCATTGAGCGATCCGACACTATTGCAACCGGCTCCGATCTTGGGTGGACTGCTCCAGCAGGTCCGACGTTTCATCCGGCAAGGATAGCCATCGCCCATGGCGGGGTTGGAGCAACTGACAACCCAGCCGACGGCGCCCACTGCGGCCGGGCGGAGCGACGCGCCAGCGCCGGTGGCGGGTCTTCGGCCCCCCTCATCGCGCAGCCAGCGCGGCCTCGACTGGTTCGTGTTCTTCCTGGCCGACGTTCAGACCAGCTTCGTTCCTTTCGTCTCCGTTTACCTGACGACGAAGTCCTGGACGCAGTCCGAGATCGGGCTGGTGCTGAGCATCGGCGCACTCGTCGCCCTGCTGGGGCAGATTCCGGGAGGCGCCCTGGTCGATGCGGTGCGATCCGAGCGGCTGCTCGCTGCGGCGGCGGTGACGACGATTGGCTTGAGCGCGCTGGTCCTGGTCGCCTACCCGACGTTCAGTGTCGTCATGACCGCGGCCGTCATGCAGGCGGGCGCGAATTGCTTGCTCGGCCCGGTTGTCGCCGCGATCAGCCTCGGCCTTGTCGGCCATGCGGCGGTCGGCGAACGGCTCGGACGCAATGCGCGCTTCACCGCAGTTGGATCGATCACCGCCGCGGCCATCATGGGGGCGTGGGGTTATTTCTTGTCAACTCAGACGGTCTTCCTGGTGATCGTCGGCCTGTGCATTCCGGCGATCATTGCGGTCGGCTTCATACGGGCGGAAGAAATCGACGTGGACCGCTCGCATGGCGGCAAGGTCGCAAGCCATCCGGGCCCCGTGGCGATCGTCCGCAGTCTGGCAGGCAATGGTCCGTTGGCCACCTTTGCGCTCTGCGCGCTGCTCTTCCATCTGGCGAATGCCGCGATGATGCCGCAGATCGCCGGGCGGGCGGCAGTGCAATCGCCCGAGTGGGCGACAACGCTGGTCGGCGCCTATGTCATCGTGCCGCAACTCGTCGTCGCGTTCCTGGCGCCGTCCGTGGGGCGTCAGGCGCAAGTGTGGGGCCGGCGGCCGCTGATCCTGGCGGCCTTCGCCGCGCTGGCGGTCCGCGGCCTGCTGTACGCATTCGTCAGCGATCCATTCGTCGTCCTGGGCATTCAGGTACTCGATGGCATCTCCGGCGCGATCCTCAGCGTCATGATTGCACTGGTGATCGCGGATGTGACGCGCGGCAGCGGGCACTTCAACCTCGCGGTAGGGACGGTCGGCACCTGCATGGGAATCGGCGCCTCCCTTAGCACGCTGCTCGGCGGTTATACGAGTACGGCATTCGGCAGCTCCAATTCGTTCCTGATCTTGTCCGCGATCGCCGTGCTGGGCCTGGCCTTTGCGTTCGCGCGCATGCCGGAAACGCGACCGGAAGCTTAAACTTATTCCGTTCGAATTGATACGAACCCTACCCTCCGTTCGTCCCCGCGCAAGCGGGGACCCAGGGCAACACATTCGGTGTTTGTGATTCTGGATCCCCGCTTGCGCGGGGACGAACGGAGAAAGTTTTGCTGCTGAAACTCGCACTAGGTCGGGACCAGCACGGCGGCGCCTTCGAGACGGCCCGAGCGCAGGTCGTCGAGCGCTTCGTTCGCCTGGATCAGCGGATAGGCCGAGGTGGTGGTGACGATATCGGCCCGTGCCACTACCGCGAAGAACTCCCGCGCGTCCTCGCGGGTCAGATTGGCGACCGACACGATCTGGCGCTCTTCCCAGAGCAGGCGATAGGGAAAGCGCGGGATGTCGCTCATGTGGATGCCGGCGCAAACCACGCGCCCGCCTTTGCGCACCGCAGCCAGCGCCGCCGGGACGAGCGCACCGACCGGCGCAAAGATGATCGCGCAGTCGAGCGGCTCAGGCGGCATCGCGTCCGAGCTTCCGGCCCAGGCGGCGCCGAGGTTGCGGGCGAACTGCTGTCCGGCGAGATCGTCCGGCCGGGTGAACGCATAGACCTCGCGGCCCTGCCAGCGCGCGACCTGCGCGATGATGTGCGCGGCCGCGCCGAAGCCGTAGAGCCCGATGCGCCGCCCCTCGCCCGCCATGCGCAGCGAGCGCCAGCCGATCAGCCCGGCGCACAGCAGCGGCGCGGTCGCGACGTCGTTGCCGCCCTGCGGCAGAGGGAAGACATAGTGCGCATCGGCGACGGTCGCGGTCGCATAGCCGCCGTCACGGGTGTAGCCGGTGAACAGGGGATGGTCGCAGAGA
>JBFXEX010000137.1:0-15095 GCA_050179645.1 Xanthobacteraceae bacterium
AAGATTGTCCACTTCCAGCGCGTCGCCATCAACGTCGCTGAAACCCAGCAACAGGTCAGCCGCCGTCACCGTGTAGGCGACGTCCTCGGTCCCATTCCCGAGCACCCCCGTCGGCGTCCCCGTCGGCTCCTGGTTGATTTGAAAAACGCTCACGCCGTCATCAACCGAGCCCGCCACGAACAGATAGGTGGTGCTGCCGACCACCGCGGTGGTCATAGACGCCGCGCCATCGAGTTCCAGCGTCCCGCCGTCGGTGACGTTGGACACGTTGGTGAGCGCGCCGCCGGCACCGACCGAGAACACGCTCACGCCGTCATCAGCCGAGCCCGCCACGAACAGATAGGTGGTGCCGCCGACCACCGCGGTGGCCACAGACGTCGCGCCATTGAGTTCCAGCGTCCCGCCGTCAGTGACGTTGTAAGTATTGAATAGGTTGGTCATCCATCATCTCTACAGCGAAGGGGTTCACTCGAAGATTCTCGCAATCGACTGTGCTCGTCCTTTTCCTCATGAGGAAGGCTTTGGCAACGCTGCGGCCACAGGCTTCGTGATACAGCTCCGCTGAGTCCTCTCCTAGAACAAACGCTCATAGCGTCGTCACGGATGGATTTATCTGAACGGAGAGTTAGAGGGAGGATTTTGTATTGATGCGGATATCGCCTAACTAACTATAGAGGGCTCTCTGAGAAGAGAGAACTCACTCTTTTATACAATGCGAGTTAACTAACAATAGTTTACGCTTTCAACCAAAGTCTAGGTTGAAATTCAGAATGTCCCCGTCGCTGTTGAAATAGGAAAGACAGGCGTCGATCACTTCACGCCACTAGGCTTGAGGTTGCGAATCGCAAACCAAGAGCGAGGAGATCGACGCCGTAACGAAGCATACCGAACTGACGATGGTGAAGCAAGGGACGGCGCTGGCGACAGCGACTCTGGCGTTGCCGCCTCTGGGGATCAAAGGACTTGAGGAGTTCAAGGGCGCTTCGACCGACTGTGCCTGCAGGCCGGGATTGCGGCCATCGAGGCGATTCTTGCGGCGGATGCGGAACAGCTTTGCGCATGGTCGGCAAGGCTGCGATTCGGCGGCCGCCGGTGTGTGGCGACGCGCAAGTATTCGCTCGGTACGACTGCAGGATGGCGATCTGCCCGGCCAGGCTAGGCGCGCCACGAGCGGCTGCTTCATCAAGAAAGCCCCGATACCCGGTTCCCCACCACACTGCCCGCAAAATCCAGACCGTACGGAAAATGCCAGTAACGCAAGCTTTGTAGGCGGAGATACCGACCCCTACCGTGGTATTCCTGGACGATTATGATAAGCACATTATGGCGATAAGCCGACTATCGGGAGGCTGGTCATGGGCGGGGACGCGGCCTGTGATGTCTGTAGGTGTCTGCAAACAGCCCCGCGTCCTTGATCTAACGAGGACGCGTACAAATTGCGGATACGCCGGAAACGGTGGTTCCGCCGTGGTCCCTTTGCAAAAGGAACGGAGCTAACGCTCGCACTCGCAGAAAAAATTATTAAGCTATTACAGTAGCTTGGCTGGTGCCGCAAGAGGGATTCGAACCCCCGACCCCGTCATTACGAATGACGTGCTCTACCAGCTGAGCTATTGCGGCTTTCGCCTTCCGTTTAGTTACTTAGCACAGGCAGCCATTGGCTGGCCTGCTTGCCGGGACCCGCGGGGGCCATGACTCGGAATTGGGGCTGATATAGCGGGCATGTGCAGACCTGTCGAGCGTCACTCCTGGAACTTCGGGTCCCCAAGATCGCGCCACTCGTCGACCTTCTCGCTCGCTTGCCGTGCCGGCGTCACCCTCCTGCGCACGAAGCCGACGGAGACCGCGTGGGTCAGCCGCTGCACTTCAGATTCGAGGTAGGCGTTTGCGACGAGCGCAGCCTTGAGCGCCGCGCGCGGATCGCCCTCGCAGATCGCGATGGCCTGATCGACGTCAAGTTCCCAGAGGTCCGGTATCTCGGACTTCGCCTCGGCCATGCAGGTCCTGCTTCCTCAGGCCAAAAGAACAAAAGAAGTACAAAAAATCAAGCGAGTCGTTTGAACCTTCTCTGGCACTCGCGCGTCTAATGGGTCTCAACCCCCGTGGGTCGATCGTCCCCCCGACGACCCGCCCTTTGAAAACCCCGCCTCCCCCCGGCGGGGTTTTCGCCTTTTTGGGCCTCCGGAAAGCATTGTCCGTTTTCGGCAACTGCGGATGCGCACGCGTCAGCCTTAAAAATCGTCCCGTTTGGGGGCCTCGGAGGCGAGGTCGTCGTCGGGCGGCCGCTGAACGGCCGGTCCCCCCAGCCTTGTTCGCGGCCTTAGTGGTTCCCGCGGCTCAAGTCTTGAAATACTGCCGGAGGCGGCCCCAGACGTCGGGCTTGGTCTCGGTCTCCGGTACCGGATCGACCGTCGCCTCAAGGTCGGGCCCGGGATCGTCCGGCGCATGCACCAGCGGGATCACGGCCGGCGGACGCGATGCCGGCGGCTCGGAACGCGTCGCGCGCAGGCTCGGACCCGCGGGCGGGGGTTCGATCACCTGCTCAGGACGAGACTCTTCGGCACGCGGTCTGGGCGCCGGCTTCTCAGCCGTAAGGTCGAGCGGCGTCTCGTGCGCCGGGCGGCGCTCGACCGTGGCCGGGAGATTGACGTCGGCTTCGGCATCTCGGCTGGCCTCGATCACCGGGCGGTCGCTGTCGAGACCCGACAGCGGATCTTTCCACTCGAACGCGTCGAGCCGGCCGGTGACCGGCGAGATCGGCAGCCAGCGCTGGGAGACGAAGCCGTCCGCCGTCCAGGCCGGATCGCGGCGGCCGTGCAGCGCGCGCGCCATCCACTCGCGGGAGCGGCCCTCGTCGTTGTGCTCCTTCATTTCGAGTTCGGCCATCAGGGCCGCCACCCGCTGCGTCGGTACGACGGCGAGTGGCGCCAGCGTCTGCCGGGCGATGGCGAATTCCTGCGCGTCGAGCGCGGCGCGGCCGACCGCCAGCGCGGCCTCGATGTTGCCGGGGGATTTCTCAGCCAGCGACTGGATACGGACAAGCCGCTCGCGCGCCGAATCACCGGGCCGCAGGTGCGCGTAGCCCTCCGCCAGATCGGGATGCGGATTGGCCCGCCAGGCGGCTTCGATGATGCGGCCGGCCTTGCGGTGCTCTCCGGCTTCGCCGAGCAGCTTTGCGGCGAGCACGGCCGCCGGCACCAGCGTCGGCGCGAGCTTCACCGCCTCCAGCACGTCGGCCTTGGCGCGGTCGCGTTCCATTTCCTCGTTGGCGAGCGCCCGGGCGGTCAAGAGCACGGCGCGCTGGCGCTGATAGGTCGGCTTGTCGATCAGGCCGCTCTTCATGTTGCGCTCGAGCCGCTCGATCGCGCCAGCCCAGTCGCCGGTCACGCAGCGGAATTCCAGAACCGCCTGACCGGCCCAAGCCGGGACCTGCGCGTGCTTGGCGGCCTCCTCGGCGTAGAGCTGCGCGGTTGCGACGTCGGCGCGACGCTGCGCCTCGATGTAGAGCCCGTGCAGGCCGAGCAGCCTCGTGTCGTCGCGGTTCGCCATCTGGTGGAATGCGCGCTCGGCCTGGGCACCGTCGCCCGTCAACTGCGCGGTCTGCGCGCCGAGCAGCAGCGTGAGCGGCTCGCCGGGAGCGTGGCGGTTGGCCTCCTCGACGTATTTGCGGGCGGCGCGCACATCACCCGAACCGATTGCGATCAGCCCCTGCGACACCGCGCGGTACCCGCGCACGCCGCGCCGCGCACTAAGATAGCGGGCGAGCGTATCCGGCGACCGCCAGATGGTGACCGCCAGCGACCACACCATCACGGCGACGACTGCGACGGTCGCCATCGCGACCAGCAGCATCATCACTGAGGTTTCGAGACGCCAGCCCTGCCACGTCACCGAGACGTCGCCCGGACGGTCGGCGAGCCAGACTGCGGCGAAGGCCAGGAGGCCGATGAGAACGAGATAGATGATGACGCGGATCATCGTGGCCTTACTGCCATTGGCGGATGCCTAAGCATATCATTTCCCTAGCGCGGCCAGGGCTTCGGCGGCGACCTGATTGCTCGATTGAATTGCAGCGGTCCGCGCTTGCGCGCGCTTGATCCAATCCTGTGCCGGGGTGCGCACATTGTCCGGCAGCTTGGCGAGCTCGACGAGGGCGCCGGCGACATCGGAATGCGCCGCCCTGAGCTCGATGCGCGCGATCACCGCCGACGGGTCGGTGCCCGGCACGTCGTGCACCGGCCGGATCCGGACCAGCTTTTCGGCATTGGCGGTCAGCCGTTCGAACAGTCCGTTGTCCCGTGGCGCCACGCCGGCCGCCTGATAGAGCGCCGGCGCCAGCTCGGACAGTTGCCGGGACAGCGATGCGGCCGACGGCACGCCAGTCGACGCAAAGGCTTCGAGCGGCGCGAGTTGCTTGCCGTCTTTGACCAACGGCTTGATCGTTGCGAGCAGCGCGGCGAAGGGCTGTCCGCGCTCGACCGCTTCGCGTAGCGCCGCGGACGCGACGACAAACCGCACCTCGGGGTCGGTCGCACCCAGCGCGGGGCGCTTGGCGAGCTCGGCGGCCATCGCCTTTTCGCTGGCTTCGATCGCCGCCACGCGCTTCGACACAGCCTCAAGATCGCTGCGCTCGACCGGCGCGATCCCGAGGCGCGTAAGCTTCTGCCCCAGCTCGGCAATGGCGGCCGCATTGACGTCGGCCCGCTGCCGCGCGTCGCGAGCGAGCGTAGCGGTCTCATCGGTGCGCCGGTTGAGGATGGCGACGATCTCGCCGGACGACTTTAGCTCGCCCTCGGTCCTGGCAATCCGGTTGGCAAGTGCCGGATCGGCCGACGGCGGTTGCTTGAGGGCAGCGAGCGCGCTCTCCGCCTTGGCGAGCCGGTCGTTCAAGGCCGAGACGCTCGCGGTCTCGGATTGCGTCGAAACCGGACGTTCGGCCAGTTCGCGGACCTGCTGCTCGGTTCGCGCGAGGCGCGGTTCGAGCGTGTGAGTGGCAGCGTCGGGCCGCAGCGCCGTATCGACCGCCCAAAATCCGAGGAGCGCGACCAGGCCGCCGCCGACCGCCGCGCCGAGGAGTCGCCAGATACCGGCGTTCGGTGCGGCACGCTCGGATTCGCCTCGAACCTCGGTTGCCGCCAGCTCGATGGTGGGTGCCGGACGGTGACGGTTCTGGCTGCCGGGGTCGCCGGCCGTCGAAGCGTCGTCAGTGCTCATGTCAGCCATATCCTGTCGATTCGCCGTTCGCCGAACTATCACATAATCGGACCGGCCGGGCGGCATTTTCACACCCGCCGACGCTGCTTCGATGTCACGGCGTCAGCAATTCGATCAGGGCTGTTTCGACGGGCCGGGGCGCGATCGCGACATTGCGTGCGCCGGCTGCAATCAGCGGCTCGGCAACCTGCGCCGAGAGGCAATATTGTTTGGGTAACAGTGCTCGGTCGAGCAGGCCATCGCGCCGGGCGCAGGCCAGATAGGTTTCGGCGCTTCGCCGCGACAGATGCAGGACGCCGTCAAGTTCGCAGGCTGCCAACGCGGTTCGCGCAGCCACCGGGAATTTCTCAGCAGCGATCGCGCGGTAGATCGCTACCGTATCTGCCGACAGACCGGCCTTGCGGAGTTCACCGGCCACATCGGCGGCACGGTCGGCGCCGGCGAGATAGAGCAGCCGCCCGGCGACTGCCGGGTGCCGTGCGCGAATCAGGCGAACGAGGTCATCGGCGTCGCCATCGGCCGACTGCACGTCGGAGAACCCTGCAGATCGGGCTGCCGCAGCCGTCCGCCGGCCCACTGCGAATGCCGGCAGGTGGCGCAGTTCGGCAAATCGTGGATGCCGCTCGATTGCTCGGGCCGCATTGCGGCTGGTCATGATAATGCCCGACCAGGGGCCGGCGCCGATTTCGGCGTCCGGCGCTGGTTCAATCCGCAGCAGCGGAGCGACCAGTGCGTCATGACCGTGCGCACGCAGACGCGCGGCCGTCTCCTCGCTGTCGGGATCGGGCCGGGTGACCAGGAGCCGCACGTCACTCACGCCGCCACGGGCCAAAAGCGGACGTCTTGCGCTGCACGGCCGGGCTGGATTGCTAGCTGAAAGCGAAGCATTGCACCTCATGACCCCGCAGTGCTAGGCCGGATCGGCCTCGGGGAGCGTGATCCTAGGCGCGGCGTCTGCCGCCGGAAAGCCGCCTCCGGCAATCCATTCGGGCGGGTGGGACCCTGATGGTTGTACTCGGCATCGAGACGACCTGCGACGAGACCGCAGCGGCCGTGGTCGAGCGACCGCAGGCTGGCCCCGGGCGGATTTTGTCGAATGTGGTGCTGTCTCAGATCGACGAGCACGCGGCGTTCGGCGGCGTCGTCCCGGAGATTGCCGCGCGTGCGCATGTCGAAGCGCTCGATCTGATCATCGCCCGGGCGATGCAGGAGGCCGGCAAGAGTTTCAACGAGCTCGATGGAGTCGCGGCCGCCGCCGGGCCCGGCCTGATCGGCGGCGTGATCGTCGGGTTGACCACCGCCAAGGCGATCGCGCTGGTGTGCGAGAAGCCGCTGATCGCCGTCAACCATCTCGAAGCGCACGCGTTGACGGCGCGGCTCACCGACGCCGTTTCGTTCCCCTACTGCCTGTTTCTGGCGTCGGGCGGTCATACGCAGATCGTCGCGGTGCTGGGCGTCGGTGAGTATGCGCGCATCGGCACCACGGTGGACGACGCGATCGGCGAAGCGTTCGACAAGACCGCCAAGCTGCTCGGTCTCGGTTATCCGGGCGGCCCGCTGGTCGAGCGCGAGGCCGCCCTGGGCAATGTCGGACGTTTCGCGTTGCCGCGCCCGATGCACGGCCGACCGCACGCGGACTTTTCGCTCTCGGGTCTCAAGACCGCGCTGCGGCTCGAAGCCGAGAAGATTGCGCCGCTAAGCGACGACGACGTCCGAGATTTGTGCGCTGCATTCCAACAGGCAGTGGTCGACGTTATCGCCGACCGGCTGCGTACCGGAATAAAGATGTTCAAGGAGCGTCATGGCAATCCGGCCGCGCTGGTGGCGGCGGGCGGTGTTGCCGCAAACGAAGCGGTTCGCCGCGTGCTGAGCCGCATCGCGTTCGAGACCGGCACTGCGCTGATCGTGCCGCCAGCAGAACTTTGCACCGACAACGGCGCGATGATCGCATGGGCGGGCGCAGAACGTCTGGCATTAGGGTTGACCGACACGCTCGACACCGCACCGCACGCGCGCTGGCCGCTCGATACGATCCAACGACCGGCCGCCGCCAGTACTTTCATTGCCCGTAAGACTGATTGACGGCGGCCCGTTGGCCGGACATTAGTGCGGTCGTGATGTTTGACCATATTGCCGTCGTCGGGGCGGGAGCCTGGGGATCGGCGCTCGCGAATGTCATCGCGCGCGCCGGTCGGGCCGTGCTGCTTGCGGCGCGCGATCAGCGCAGCGCCGAACGGCTGGCATCCACTCGCCATAGTCCGCATCTTCCTGGCGTCAAGTTTGACGACCGCGTCGGGATCGCGGCCGCAACCGATGCCGTCGGCCGCTACGATGCGATCCTGCTCGCCGTTCCGTCGCAGCATCTGCGCGCCGCCGCCGGTATGCTGGCCTCCACCCTCGCCGCCGGCACGCCGGTTGTCGCATGCGCCAAGGGCATCGAGCACGGAACGCACAATTTCATGACTGAAGTGATCGCCGAAAGCGTGCCGCAAGCGCTACCGGCGATCCTATCGGGTCCAAGCTTTGCAATTGACGTCGCACACGGTCTGCCGACGGCCGTGACGCTCGCCGCACGCGACAGCGGGATTGCCGCGAAACTGGCCCGCAGCCTCGGCTCCACAACGTTCCGGCTCTATCACACCGACGACACGCGCGGCGTCGAGATCGGCGGCGCAGCTAAAAACGTGCTGGCGATCGCGGCCGGCATCGTGAATGGACGACGCCTCGGCGCCAGTGCGGTCGCAGCGCTCACCACGCGTGGATTTGCCGAACTGTTCCGGTTCGGCCAGGCGCATGGCGCGAGGCCCGAAACCTTGACGGGGCTGTCCGGCCTGGGCGACCTGATCCTGACCTGCTCAAGTGCGCAGTCGCGCAATTATTCCCTAGGGTTGGCGCTGGGTCAGGGTCAGAGCCCGCAGCAGGCGCGAAGCGGCGGCAAGCTTGCCGAGGGCGTGTTCACCGCTCCGGCGCTGGTCGCGATGGCACATGCAAAGGGCGTCGAGATGCCGATTGCGAGCGCGGTTATGGATATTCTCGACGGCCGTATCGACGTCGACGATGCGATTGAGAATTTATTGACGCGACCATTTCGCGCGGAGGGATAAGATGGCTCATTGGCTGCTGAAGACCGAGCCCGAGGAATTCTCCTGGGATGATTGCGTCAAGCGCGGCGCGAAAGGCGAGCCGTGGACCGGCGTGCGCAACTTCACCGCCCGCGGTCACATGAAGGCGATCAAGCAAGGCGATCAGGCGTTCTTCTATCACACTGGCGATGAGCGGCAGATTGTCGGTATCGCCGAGGTAATCCGTGAGGCGTATCCCGATCCGACCGATGAAAAGGGCGTCTTTGTCTCGGTCGATGTCAAGGCCGTCAAGCCGCTGCCGAAGCCGGTGACGCTCGCCACCATCAAGGCGGCGCCGCGGCTCAAGGAAATGGCGCTGGTCAAATACGGCCGGCTTTCGGTGCAACCGGTGACCGCATCGGAGTGGAGCCTGGTCTGCCGCATGGCGGGTTTGAAGGACTGACGACGGCGGCAATCGCCACGCGCGCCCGTTTCGGCCGGGAGACGCTCAATGAAGTTCTACATGGCCATCGTGATCGCGGCGCTCGTTGCCTGGCTCGCTGGCGCAGTCTGGTACATGGCGCTGGGCAAGCCCTGGATGGCGGCGCTCGGGCGGACGCCGGTCGAGATAGCGGCAGCGAAAAAGTCGCCGGGCGCGTTCCTGCCGTTCATCTATGCTTTCGGGGCCGAACTGGTGATGGCCTGGATGCTGGCCGGCGTGCTGCTGCATATCGGGCCGCGCATTCCGTTGACGGTGCGCAGCGGCATCATCACTGCCGCGTTCTGCTGGTTCGGCTTCGTCATTACCACCATGCTGGTCAACAACAGCTTCGCGCGCCGCGACTGGCGGCTGCTGTGGATCGACGGCGGCCATTGGCTGCTCGTCTTGCTCCTGATGGGAGCGGTGATCGGCGCCATCGGCCTGTAGGCTCGACGCCGGTAACCGCGACGTTCCGACCGGCTGCCCGCGTCAGTTTATCCTGGCGCCGATTTCGCGGATCACCTTCCCGTACGCTTCATGGTCGCTGCGAATGCGCGCCGCGAACTCCTCGGGTGTCGTCACCAGCGGTTCGCCCGATCCAGCAGCGGCGAGCTTGGCGCCGTATTCCGGTCCGGTGAGGATCGCGCGGATTTCGGTGCGCAACCGCTCCACGACGGCCTGCGGCGTTCCCACCGGGGCGAACAGCCCTTGCCAGAGCGACACCTCGTATCCCGGATAGAACTCCGCAATCGTCGGCAGGTCTGGCAGGATCGTCGACCGGCGCGTCCCGCTGGTCGCGAGCCCTCGCAGTTTGCCGGATTGGACCAGGGGCGCCACTGAACCGCCTCCGAACATCGCCGCCACGTCGCCCGCGATGACGCCGAGTGCCGCCGGACCGCCGCCCTTATAGGGCACATGGATGAGGTCGATGCCGGCCCGACGCTTGAGCAACTCCATCGCCAGGTGATGTTCGCTGCCGTTGCCGATCGACGCGAAGAAGAGTGGCGGCTTGGTCGCGCGCGCCACCTCGACGAAGGTGCGGAAATCTTTGATCGACGCCAAGGTCGGGCTGGCGGTGAGCAGCAGCGTATTCACCTGCACGCTGGCAATCGGCAGTAGGTCCTTGTGCGGGTCGAACGACATCCGGGAATAGAGATGCGGGTTGATGCCGAACAGCGCACTCGGCCCCGCCAGCAGGGTGTAGCCATCGGGCGCGGATTTCGCGACCAGTTCGCCCGCGATATTGCCGTTGGCGCCGGGGCGGTTCTCGATCACGACCGGCTGGCCGAGCCGCACCGACAGCGGCTGGCCGATGAGACGGGCCACGACATCGGCGGCGCCACCCGGCGGGAATGACACCACCAGCTTGATCGGGCGGACCGGATAGCTCTGCGCCATCGCGGCCGTGGCGAACATCGCAACGAAAACGGCAGACACCAGCCGGATGATAGCAGCCATGGCGGTTCCTCCTCGTCCGACCGCCCAACGCCGCCCTTGACGGACGATCACGAACCAAAGTCGAACATTCCCAGTCTTGTCGCAGATCAACGCACCGTCGCATAATAGGCGGTAGCGAGAAAAGATTATACGGCGCGGCCTGCAAAATGCGCGCCCGTGGAGACAGGAAATGTCCGAGAAGGTCTACGACGTCCCGGCCGAGTGGCGCCAGCGCGCCTATATCGACGACGCCAAGTACCACGAAATGTACGCCCGCTCGGTCGACGATCCGAACGGCTTTTGGGCCGACCATGCCAAGCGCCTGCACTGGTACCGCGCGCCGATGCGGATCAAGAACACCTCGTTCGATCCGCACAATGTCTCGATCAAATGGTTCGAAGACGGCACGCTGAACGCCGCCTACAACTGCATCGACCGGCATCTGGCGGACCGTGCCGATCAGGTTGCGATCATCTGGGAAGGCGACGACCCGAAGGACTCCAAGCACATCACCTATCAGGAACTGCACGACGAGGTGTGCCGGATGGCCAACATCCTGCGCAACCGCAACGTCGAGAAGGGCGACCGCGTCACCATCTATCTGCCGATGATTCCCGAGGCCGCCTACGCGATGCTGGCGTGCGCGCGGCTCGGCGCGGTCCACTCCGTGGTGTTCGGCGGCTTCTCACCGGAGTCGCTCGCCGGCCGTATCGAGGACTGCCAGTCCAAGGTGGTGATCACCGCCGACGAGGGATTGCGCGGCGGCCGCAAGGTACCGCTCAAGGCCAACACCGACGCTGCCATCGACAAGGTCGGCGGCGTCGACCACGTCATCGTCGTCAAGCGCACCGGCGGCAAGGTCGACATGGATCCGGTGCGGGACGTCTGGTACCACGAGGCCGCCGCGGTGGTGACCGCGGAGTGCCCGTGCACCGAGATGGACGCCGAGGACCCGCTGTTCATCCTCTACACGTCGGGTTCGACCGGCAAGCCGAAGGGCGTGCTGCACACCACCGGCGGCTACTGCGTCTACACGTCGATCACCCACCAGTACGTCTTCGACTATCACGACGGTGACATCTACTGGTGCACCGCCGACGTCGGTTGGGTGACGGGCCACAGCTACATCGTCTACGGCCCGCTCGCGAACGGCGCGACCACGCTGATGTTCGAGGGCGTGCCGAACTATCCGACCAACTCCCGATTCTGGGAGGTGATCGACAAGCACAAGGTGAACATCTTCTACACCGCGCCGACCGCGATCCGCGCGCTGATGCAGGCGGGCGACAGCCCGGTGGCCAAGACATCGCGCGCATCGCTGCGGCTGCTCGGCACCGTCGGCGAGCCGATCAATCCGGAAGCCTGGGAGTGGTATCACCGCGTGGTCGGCGACGGCCGCTGCCCGATCGTCGACACCTGGTGGCAGACCGAGACCGGCGGCATCCTGATTACGCCGCTGCCGGGCGCCACCAAGCTCAAGCCCGGTTCGGCGACGCGGCCGTTCTTCGGTGTGCAGCCCGAGATCGTCGATGCCGAGGGCAAGGTGCTTGAGGGCGCCACCACCGGCAACTTATGCATCGCGGATTCCTGGCCGGGCCAGATGCGCACCGTGTTCGGCGATCATGAGCGGTTCGTCGATACTTATTTCCGCGCCTACCCGGGCAAGTATTTCACCGGAGACGGCTGCCGCCGCGATCAGGACGGCTATTATTGGATCACCGGCCGCGTCGACGACGTGATCAACGTCGCTGGCCACCGGCTCGGCACCGCCGAGGTCGAATCCGCGCTGGTCGCCCATGCCAAGGTGTCCGAGGCCGCGGTGGTCGGCTATCCGCATGATATCAAGGGCCAGGGCATCTACGCCTATGTGACGCTGATGTCGGGCGAGCAGCCCACCGAAGCGCTGCGCAAGGAACTGGTGGCCTGGGTGCGCAAGGAGATTGGTCCGATCGCCTCGCCCGACCTGATCCAGTTCTCGCCCGGTCTGCCGAAGACCCGCTCGGGCAAGATCATGCGCCGCATCCTGCGCAAGATCGCCGAGGACGAGTACGGCAATCTCGGCGATACCTCGACGCTGGCCGACCCGGGGGTGGTCGACGACCTCGTCGACAACCGGCAGAACCGCAAGGGAGCGTAGGGGCACTCCAGGCGCGCTTCTTGATGCGCGCCATCAGTGCCGTGCGCCAGGTTTCCCGCGCCGGCGTCGACAGCGTCGTCCGTCCGATGATTCGTGTCGCGACACATATCGCAACAGCACGCTGCCAGCACCGCGTGACGTGAAGCGTCCGCAGCCAAGGGACACGCAATATACGCGCGGTTACGCACCATGGCTGTGGCGGGAGCGGCACAGTGCTGCCGGAAATTAACCGGGCGCTAACCGTAATCGGCGGTTTTGGCTGAGCCGTCGCCGCATTTAGTTTATTAAGGTTACCGATCGCATGCTCGGCCGGGGCGAGAGTGCCGGGCAGTCGGTCAGGGGACAACCGGCAAACTACGGTGCAATCATGAATTTCATGCGCTGGCTGGCAGCCGCGTCTGCCGCCATCATTCTCGCTGTCACGGTCGGGGTGTCGCAGCCCGCACAGGCGGGCCAGGTCGTCGGCTACAACGGCAACTACTCGGCCGGCACGGTGGTCGTGAATACCGGCGCTCGCTCGCTGTATTACGTGCTCGGCGGCGGCAAGGCCGTCCGCTACACGGTCGGCGTTGGCCGCGCCGGCAAGCAGTGGACCGGCACGTCGATCATCACCGGCAAGTATCTGAAGCCCGCGTGGTCGCCGCCCGCCGAAGTGAAGCGCGACAAGCCCAGTCTGCCGAACGTGATTCCGGGCGGTTCGGGCCGCAATCCGATGGGCGCGGCGGCGCTGACGCTGAGCGCCGGCGAATATGCCATTCACGGCACCAACCAGCCCGGCTCGATTGGCGGCTCGGTGTCGTACGGCTGCATCCGCATGCATAACAGCGACGTGCTCGATCTCTACAATCGGGTGAGCTTCGGCACGACGGTCGTGGTCACGCGCTGACGCCCGGCGGCTTCGGATCAAACCGAGGGTTTGGCGCTCAGCACCAGTGCTGGCGCCGTCCGCCCGCATAGGGACGCACCAGCCCGGCCTGCAGCAGCGCCGCCGAGATATCGGCGGTCCGGCGGGTCGACGCGTCCGCCAGGACGCGACCGCCGTACTTGTCCGGTGTTACCCCAAAGATCCCGACCGCGCCTTCCGCCAGCATCCGCGCCAGCGCGTCCCGTGCTGCCTGCGCCCGCGCCTGTTCGTCGCTGCACCGCGCCTTGATTTCGGGGGCGTCGATGCCGCGCAGGCGGACCCGGGTGGAGATGTCGATACCCGGCCAGACATTGACACGGGCGTCGAAGGTGTCGCCGTCGACGATGCGCACGACTTGCACCGGGTGATGCGGGCGAAGCGCCGGCGTGTCGGTTGCCCGGGTGGGGGAGGTGGTGGAGCCGGCGTGCTGGCGACCGCTTTGCGGCTGGATAGGAACGGCCCAATCAACGCGCCTGCCGCCAAACCCAGCAGAAACACCACGGCGAACGCCATCGCCAGGGCGCCGCGCGCCGGATGCATCAGGGCTCGCGTCGATATGAACATAGTCTTAAGACTAGGCGATTCCTGGGCATTATAACCTTGACAAAGCAGCGTCAACTGCTAGTATGGACAGCAGAAAGGACGCTTGTGTCATGACTGACCTGCTCAAAAACCCGATCTTCACCGACGAAGCCAAGGCCCGCGAGTGGCTTGAGGCACGGGTTTGGCCGGAAGGTCCGGTTTGCCCGCACTGCGGCAACGTCGATCAGGACAAGATCACCGGCCTCCACGGGAAGGCCCATCGCGCTGGCGTGTACCAGTGCAACGCCTGCCGCGAGCAGTTCACCGTCACCGTTAAGACCGTCTTTGAACGCTCCAAGATTCCTCTGACCAAGTGGCTTGCGGCCCTGTTCCTGATGACGGCCTCCAAGAAGGGCGCTTCCGCGCATCAGGTCCACCGCATGTTGGGCGTCAGCTACAAGAGCACTTGGTTCATGATGCACCGCTTGCGCGAAGCAATGCGTACTGGCGGTCTTGAGCCGCTGGGCGGCGAGGGCAAGGTTGTGGAAGCCGACGAGACCTACCACGGCAAGGTAGAGAGCCCGCGCCCGTCTGCGCAGCGCCGTGGCCGCCCGTACAAGAACCGCTCGCGTGGCCCCGGCGACAAGCGTCCGATCCTTGCCCTTGTGGAGCGTGGCGGCAGCGTCCGCACGTTCCATATCCCGGTCGCCGATCAGGAGACCGTGACCAAGATCGTGCGAGAAAACATCAAGCGCGAGAGCCGTCTGCACACTGACGAAAGCAAGCTTTACCTTAAGGCTGGTCCCGAGTTCGCCGCCCACGAAACCGTCAAGCACACGGCCGACGAATACGTCCGTGGCGACGTGACGACGAACACGGTTGAAGGCTACTTCTCGGTGTTCAAGCGCGGCATGCGTGGCGTCTACCAGCACTGCGCTGAGAAGCATCTACATCGCTATCTCGCGGAGTTCGATTTCCGCTACAACAACCGCATCGCACTTGGCGTTAACGACAAGGACCGCGCCGAAACTCTGGCGGCCGGCATCGTCGGCAAGCGCCTTACCTATCGACGGCCTCACCAAGCCTGATTTCAGCGCGCCGGCGAAGCGTTTCGTTCGTTGGCGCAAGAAGCGCCCGAATGGCCGCATCGCGAAGCGGTGGAGTGAGGCATAATCTCAGCTATCGGAGGCCGGCAACTTTAAAAATTCGGTCTAGATGGGATAACGGGCCGGCCCGGTACGATCAAGCCGCTCGTTCGCTACGGCGCTATATGATGGCGCGCTCGCTCGCGGCTTGATTGGCAAGGGAAGCGGTCGTCCCTCAGATTGATGGTGTCGA
>JBFXEX010000138.1:0-15043 GCA_050179645.1 Xanthobacteraceae bacterium
ATCCATTGCGCGATCGGGCGGCCGTAGGTTGCACGCCGCTCGACAACCGAGTGGCCGTTGCCCAGATCAATTGCCTGCCCCTCCATCTTGCCGCGGCGCATGGCGTTGCCGGAATTGGTCGCGACAAGATCGAGGTAGGTCGGGTGCAAGGTCTCGACATGCAGAATGTCCGTTGAGTTCTCGGCCAGGAGCTTCCAGTTCGCGCGGGCGCTGTATTCCTGCACACCGCCGACAATGTGCATGCCCTGCTCGGCCTGGTCGACGATGACGTCGATGTAGTCGCAAGCCTTCCCCAGGTAGTCTTTCAAGGTGACCGCAGTGGGATCGAAATTGAGAAACCAGAAACCGCGATAAGATTCGAACCGCGGTACCGCGACCAGGTCGTTGCGGCCGGCCGCATTGAAGTCGCGCGGGTAGGTTTCCGGCTCGGCGATGCTCACCGCCCGCCCTGTATTCTCGAACGTCCAGCCATGATAGATGCAGGTGAAGTTCCGCGCCTGACCCTCGCGATGCCGACAGATCTGCGCACCGCGGTGCGGACAAATGTTGAGGAAGCAGCGTGCCTGGCCGTTGCGGTCACGCAGAAAAATCACCGCGCGTCCGCCGACTAAACGAGTCACGAACTGATTGGGCTTCGTCACCTCGGTATCGTGGCCGACATAAAGCCAGCATCGAGAGAATATCCACTCCATCTCGGCGCGGAATATCTCGGGATCGGTATAATTCGCCCGTGCCACGTTGAACCGGCCGCTTTCCACATCGGCGCGGACCGCCGCGCTGATATTGGGCGCGTGCAGTGAAGGCATGATCGATCTCTCCCAGAAACGGACTTTGGTCCCACCTGAGAATGCGCGGCACTAGCAACCGCCCGGCATCCTCCGAAAGTTACTTGCGAAAATCAATAGTTTAATTTCGCAAGTATCTGGGCGAGAGTTGAGACAACTGGACCGCGGCCAGCGCGAGAGTCGCCGCTGCCGCGTGGCGAAGTCTCTCCAGAGTGCGCTGATCGCGCAAGCCATGAATTCAAAAGCATGTAGCTTTCTAGATTTTGGGTGGACCGCTTCGTCGCTTCTACGACGGACCGCGCGCGTCTTCATCCGACGGCTAGAGTTTGGGTGTTCGGCGTCCGTCGATTATTCGCTCAACCGCGGATGCAATCCGCAAGAGCTTCAGATCGCTTCCGAGCGAGGCAAACAGCGTCACGCCAAATGGCGTGCCGGTGGAAGCAACGCCGGCCGGCAATGCAACTACGGGCGCGCCGGCTTTGCCGGTGCATTTCGCCGCCGATCCCATCGGCGCGATCAGGACGTCCGCGCCGGCCATTTCCAGGGCGGCATCGATGCCAGCCATCCGGCTCAACGCGATATCGCGCGCGCGATCTGCACGATAAGCCGGATCTCGCAGCCCGGCGGTTGCATTCGCGGCGATAAGCAGCGTCTGACCATAAGGAATTGCTTCGGGGCGTCGTTCGTTCCAGGCGATAAGCGCTTCAAGGCTGCCGATCTCGCAAGGCCGATCGTGCGCCTCCAGGAAGTCGTTGAGCGCCGCCTTGAACTCCGTGCGGAATACGCAGGAGCGGACGTCTTGCAATTGCTCCGCGCTTGGGAGTTCGCAAGGATCGACGATGCGGGCACCGGCGCGGGAGAGCCTTGACAAGACATTCTCAAACAATGGCAGCACCGCGCTCAGATCCGCCCGATCCGCGATCGTCCGGCGCGGCACGCCGATGCAAACACCGGTGAGCGTGTCGAGCCGCTCAAATTCACATCTCCACAAGGGGCGGATGAGCGTCAGCGTATCTTTAAGGTCGGCGCCGGCAATTGCAGCGGCGACCAACGCGGCATCGTCCACCGTGCGAGCCAGCGGCCCGGGCGAATCCTGGCTGGGCACGAGCGGGACCACACCTGTACGGCTGACCGTGCCGACGCTCGGCTTGTAACCGACAACCGAGGAGTAGCAGGCCGGCGTCTGGATGGAATTCTGCGTCTCGCTGCCGATCGCGATCGGCGCGAAGGCCGCCGCCACCGCTGCGGCCGAACCGACGCTCGATCCCTGACCACGACCGTAATCGATCCCATGGGGATTGCACACAACACCGCCCGCGGCGCTGAATCCCGACGGCATGACATCGGACACATAGTCCGCGAACTCGGTCATGTTGGTCTTACCGAGCACGACAGCACCGGCTTCGCGCAGGCGGCGCACCAGCGTGGCGTCACGGCGGGGCACGAAGTCGGCGAGGGCAGCGGCGCCGGCGGATGCTTTCATGCCGGCTGCGAGAATGTTGTCTTTGAAAAGGACCGGGATGCCGTGCAGCGGTCCCCGGTCGACGCCCCGCGCCAATTCGTCGTCGAGTTCAGCCGCGTCATCGAGTGCGCGGGGATTTGGCGTGCGCACGGCTTTGAGCACGGGACCCACACGATTGAACGCCTCGATCCTCGCCAGATACCAGCGAACCGCCTCGCTTACCGAAAGCCGGCGCGAACGGTACTCGTTACCGATCGCTGACATCGGACCGTTGGCCAGGCAATGTTCGATGTTGTTATCTGACATCCTTCGTCGTCCCCCCACCAGCCGAACCTCTACGACGGCGGCGCGGTCCTGGATCGAATTTCTTCCACGCCTGCTTGCCGTCGAACATCACGATAGCGCGCTGCTGCAGCTTGTCGAGCAGTCGATAGAGCGTTTCGCGCTCCCAGGGATCGAGCGCGCCGATAAATTCGCTCTCGATCGCTTGCCGCATGTTCTCCAGATCGCGATGGACGCGCTTGCCCTTTGCGGTAAGCGATAGCGACACTCGCCGCTTGTCCGAGTGTTTCTGGTTGCGGCGCATCAGATCGCGCGCCACCAGTTGGTCGACGATGCGCGTGATTTTGTCGCGCTCAAGCTTGGTCAGCCGCGCCACCTCGCTCGGGGAAATTTCGGTACGGTCGCCGATTACACTGAAGATGCGCCACGCATTCGCCGGCCGGCCAAATTTCGCGACATAATACGCCGCGAGGCACCGCTGCACCTCGGTCACGAGAAGCCAGAAACGATAGATGCTGCGCTCTTCCAGCGCAAAACGAATACCTGCGGTTTGGGGTAGCCTGCTTTCCATCGTCAATGCTCGTCGGAGTCGCGCCAAAGAGCTTCGGGTAGCTTCCTCATTTCGGGTAACCTCCTCAGATAGCGCGGACGCCGACGATTCACGCCACCTGACACGTATCGAGGTAGTTGTATTTGTCAATTGACTTCGGATTGGCGCCCACTTTAGAGTATTTGTCATGCTGTCGGTGGCACTTATGCCCCGAGCGGACAAAATCGAAGAGGGACGGCATGCTGGTACTTCGCACAGTGCGGATGTCGTTGAATGAGCAATGCGGTCGGACCAGCCGATCCAACCGACGTGTCCTTATCGCGGGCGCCCTGACCACCGTCGTTGCAGTCGGATCCCCTGATTGCGCAAAGGCCGATGTCACGTTGGGCGTCCTGTTGCCAGCGACCGGCCGCGCCGCCTCCTACGGCCAGCAGCAGAAATCGGCGATCGAGATGTTTATGGAGCGCTATGCCGACCTCGGCAAAGCCGGCAAGCTCAAGCTCATCATCTACGACACCCGCGGCGACAACACCGAAGCCATTAACCTGACTCGCAAGCTGATCTCGACCGACAACGTGCTCGCGGTGGTCGGCCCTCAATTCAGTTCGGAGGCGGAAGTGAGCTTCCCGCTCGGCGTGCGTGGCGAGACCGTCATGCTGACGCCGATGGCCGCGAAGCCCGGCATTGCCGGCGCCAACCGCCCGTGGGCGTTCCGCTTCGCCCTGACGACGGAGAACGACTACCGGCCGTTGCTCGACGCTTGGCTTAAGCGCCACCCGATCAAGAAGGTCGTCGTCCTGCACGACGCCAAGGACGCGGTCTCGAGCTTCGACGGCAAGACCGTGTTCCCGATGTTGCTCAAGGAGCGTGGTGTCGAGGTGGTCGACACCATCTCGTTCCAGACGGGCGACATCGACTATTCAGCGCAGGTCACCAAGGCCAAGGGCCATTCGCCCGACGGAATCGTGGTGTCGGCTCTTTATAACGAAGCGGGTAACGTTACGCGCGAACTGCGCAAGCAGGGAATGAACCAGCCCATCGTCGCCGGGGTCGGCGTAAACGATCCCCGCTATATTCAGATCGCCGGACCGGCGGCCGAAGGCGTGATGGCGGCGTTCGATTTCTTCGCCGAGAATCCCAACCCGGCCGTGGCCGCATGGGTTTCGGAGTTCGAGCGGCGCTTCAAGGTTCAGCCCAGCAACGCCGCCGGCCTGATCTACGACAGTCTCTTCCTGATGCGCGACTGCATCATTCGGCTGGGTCTCACCGGCACGGATATAAAGGCCGAGCGCGTCAAGATTCGCGATTGCTGGGCCACCATGAAGGATCGCGAAGCACCGCTGACGGGCGCGACCTCGATCGACAAGAACGGCGATGCAATCCGCACGCCTGTGATCCTGCAGGCCAAGGGCGACCGGTTCGTGGTCGCGAAATAATCCGCAAGTGCGCGTCGCTTTTCAGGACCTGTGAGGGTCCGCAGCAGGCGAGAGCCCTTCGTGCTTCTGCAGCAACTCGCCAATGGCGTCATGTTGGGCAGCACCTATGCTCTCGTTGCGATCGGCTACTCGCTCGTCTTCGGTGTTCTGAGGGTCCTGCACCTCGCGCACGGCGAGGTTTACATGATCGGCGCATTCGTGGGCGTGCAGGCCGTGCTCTGGCTGAGCGTCGGACCGTTCGTCGCTCTGATCGGCGGCCTCATCGGCGCGGCCGTGCTCGGTATTGTGCTGGAACTTGTGGCGTTCCGGCCGATCCGCAAGCGTCAGGGCAGCTTTCTTGCGCCCATCGTCAGCAGCATCGGCGCCGGGCTGGTGATACAGGAAGTAATGACCAAAATTTTCGGTTCCGAGCAGATCGGATTTCCGGAGCAGTTTTCGAGTCGCGTCTACGATCTCGGTTTCGTGTCGGTGAGCGGCTCGCACCTTTTCATCCTGGCCGTGGCGTTTGGCGCCATGGCAATCCTCCACCTATTCGTCACGCGCAGCCGTTACGGCATGGCGATGCGAGCGACTGCGGAGAATCTGCAGATTACGAGCGTTCTTGGCATCAATGTCGATCATGTGATTCTGGTGACGTTTGCGGTGGCATCCGCACTCGCCGGAATCGCGGGCGTGTTGGTAGGACTCAACTACAACGCCATCTCGCCGCACATGGGCATCGACATGACTACCAAGGGGCTTGCGGTCATGCTGATCGGCGGGCTCGGCAGCATCTACGGCGCGATGGCCGGGGGCCTGTTGCTGGGAATCGTCGAAGTGATCAGTGTCGCTTATCTCGCCTCCTCCTACCGGGACGGATTCGCGTTTTGCCTCATGATCATCGTGCTACTGCTGCGGCCGCGCGGCCTGTTCTCAGCCGGCATGGATGCCGAGCGCTAGACCATGCTGGGAGGGTACTGGGAATCGGTCGCGATCTTTCTGTGCATCAATGCCCTGATGGCGATGAGCGTCTACGTCCCGTTGACCGCAGGGCTGATCTCGCTCGGTCAGGGTGGCTTCATGGCGATCGGCGCCTATGTCAGCGCGATTATGACCAAGGCTGGCTATCCATTTTTCCTCGCCTTGCCGGCCGGCGCGCTGCTGGCGGCATTCTTTGGACTGATCGTCGGCGCGCCGGCACTGCGCGTGCGCGGCATGTATCTGATGATCCTGACACTAGGTTTCGGGGAGATCGTGCGCGTGTTCTTCCTCAATTTCGAGCCGACCGGCGGCCCGTCCGGACTTGGCGGAATTGCTCCGCTCACCGATTTGACATGGGTGGTCACTGCCTGCGTCGTGACGATGGCGGTGCTTTTTCGCATCCGCTGGGCGAGGCTCGGGCGCGCGATGATCGCCGTACACGAGGACGATGTCGCAGCCGAAGCGATGGGCATCAACCTCCTCCGCATCAAGCTTATGGCGTTCTCGCTCGGCGCGCTGCTCGCGGGACTTGCCGGCGGATTTTACGCACATCAGGCGCTGTTCATCGACGCCAACCAGTTCGACTTTTCGCGTTCCGCCGTCGCGTTTCTTTACGTCGTGCTCGGCGGACCGGCTACCCCGCTCGGCCCGTTCGTCGGCGCGGGGATTCTCACGCTGCTGCCCGAAACGCTGAGATTCATCCAGGAGTGGCGCATGACCTTCGTCGGCGCACTGCTCGTGTTCGTCGCAATCTGGCGGCCCAACGGGCTGATCACCGGGTTGCGATGGCGGAGATAGCACGTGCTCAGGGCCGCTAGCATCAGCAAGCGTTTTGGCGGCTATCTGGCACTCGACGAGGTGTCGTGCGAGATCGCGGAGGGCTGCATTCACGCGCTGATCGGTCCAAACGGCGCCGGCAAGACGACACTGTTCAACGTCATCTGCGGGATGCTTCCGCCGACCGCGGGACGGGTCTATTTCTCCGGTGAGGACTATACCGGCCGCAGGCCCGACCTGGTGTCCGCCATGGGGATCGCCCGCAACTTTCAGCAGGTGCGGCTGTTTCCCGGGCTCTCCGTCGTCGAGAACATCGCGATCGGCTGTCATTCGTCGACCGACGGCAACGCCTGGAGTACTTTGCTGCGGTTGGGTTTCGTTGAGGGTCACGCGGAGCGCACGGCCCGTGCCAAGGTAGCGGAGTTGCTCTCGCTCGTCGGGATCGAAGCGCGTTCTGATGAACTGCCCTCCGAGTTGACGCTCGTGATGCAGCGCCGGCTGGAGATCGCCCGTGCGCTGGCGAGCGGACCGCGCCTTCTCTTACTCGACGAGCCGGCCGCCGGCATGAATCCTTCCGAAATCGTAGAATTGGGCGAGCTCATCCGCCGCATTCGCGCATCCGGCATTACGGTATTGCTAGTCGAGCATAACATGCGGTTGGTGATGGCGGTCGCCGAGCGGATCACAGTGCTCAGCGCAGGGCGCGTCATCGCAGATGGACCGCCGGCCGACATCCAGCGCGATACTGCAGTGATCGATGCCTATCTCGGGAACCCGTTATGACCCTGCTCTCGGTCAGAAATCTGCATGTCGCCTACGGTAAGATCGTGGCCCTCGATGGAGTTTCACTCACCGTAAACGAGGGCGAAGTGGTGACGTTGGTGGGCGCCAACGGAGCAGGCAAGAGCACGCTACTTAAGGCGCTGATGGGGCTTGTCCCAATAGGCCAAGGCGAGGTTGAATTTCTCGGTGCACGGACGAACGGACGGCCAACGTATGAGATGGCGCGACTTGGCATCGCCTATGTGCCGGAAGGGCGAGGCACCTTGAAGTTCCTAACAGTGCGCGAAAATCTCGTTCTTGGCGCCTCCGCACGTCCGAGCAGCCGTGATATCGAGCGCGATCTGCGCAACGTGCTCGATCGTTTTCCGGCCTTGGCAGAACGCATCGATCAGGTCGCCGGTACATTGTCCGGCGGGCAGCAGCAGATGCTGGTCATCGCGCGCGCCTTGATGTCGCGGCCGCGCCTGATGCTGCTGGACGAGCCTTCGCTCGGTCTGGCGCCGCTGATTGCACGCACGATCTTCGAGATCATCGCCGAGCTGCGTGGGCAGGGTGTTACAGTGCTGCTGGTCGAGCAAAACGCCCATGCGGCTCTCAAACTGGCAAGCCGCGCCTATGTGCTCGAGACGGGCCGCATCGTACTTGAGGGTTCGGATCTGCTCGACGATCCACGCGTGCGGCGCGCCTACCTGGGCGAGATCGAAGCTTCCTGAGTTCGCCACCACGCCGCAATGGCGTCCGTGGTGGTGACCCATGTGTCCCTCCGCTCCGCAACGTATTGCAGCACTTCCACGAAATACGTCACACGGTAGGGATGCCCCATCAGCCAGGGGTGCACATTGAGCACCAGCAGCCGCCCCGAGCTGCGGCCATCCTGGGCGAGCCGATCGATCGCATCGGTCACGCACTGCACCCAGCGGCGCATGGTGATGCGGCGCTGAAAATGGCTGAAGACGTCGTCGCAATCGACCGCGACTGGTAGCGATGTGATTGGGCCACCCGCCGTCGTCATCGTGTAGGGCTGCTCGTCGTTCGGCCAGTCAAGCACGTAGTCCACGCCGAGTTCGGCTAGCAGCGTCGGTGTACGCGCGGATTCGCCGTATTCCGGTCCATGCCAGCCCGCCGGACGCCGGCCCGCTGCCGCTTCTATCGCGACGAGCGAGTCTGCAATGTAATCGCGCTCCTCGGTTTCGCTCATCTTGGTCGAGATCACGCGTGTCACCGCCTGTCCGTGTCCGGCAATCTCGTATCCGCGCTTGACGGCTTCGGCGGCCACCGCCGGGCAATACTTCGCGGTCAATGCATCGATCGCAACCGTCGCGCTGATGCCATGCCGGTCGAGCGCGTCGAACAACCGGAAGACACCGACGCGATTTCCATAAGCGCGTGCCGTATAGACGCGAAAGTCCGGATAAGGACCGCGACCGAAGCCGCCGGGCACGTTCGGTGGAATATACGCGGTCTCGGGCGGTTGCATTTCGTAGTATTCGGCGCTCACCAGGATGGCGAAAGCGAGATGCATACCGTTCGGCCAGCGCAGCGTCGTGCGGCACGGCAGCGGTGTGCGCCGGTAGAAGTTGTGGCCGGTGTCGCTAGCTGCTTCGGTAGTCACCCGCGCGCCTCACGTAAGACGACGGCGCGGCGCACAGCCTCGTCGTAGTAGTGATCGAGATAATAGCTGGCAATCTCGGCGCCATGCGCGTGCCAGACGTGCAGAAACGAGTTGAAATATTCGAGCGCCTGCTCGAGGTAGCGGATGCGCTGCGGTTGCCCGATCAGCGGTGGATGCAGCGAAACGCACATCACACGCCCGCTCTCCTCGCCTTCGGCGTAGAGCTTATCGAACTGCCGCTTGAGATTCTCCAAAAATTCGTCGGCCTCCGCGGTCGCGAGCGCGCTCACGTCGTTCATTTCGACCGAATACGGCATGGCAATCAGCTTGCCCCGTCGTACGCGCAGCGGGAACGGCTGGTCGTCCATATACCAATCGCCCGAATAGACGAACCCCGCTTCGGCCATGAGGTCCGGCGTATTCTCTGTGCCCGCCTGCGGCCCGGGGCCGCCCATGCCCTTCATGCGCACGCCAGTCAGGTCCTCGACGGTGTCTAGCATCTCCCGATAGTAGGCTCGCTCGCGCTCCTCACTGTAATCGTAGATGAAGCGCGTGTTGGACATGCCGTGGCCCAGAACATCCCAGCCACGCTCGCGGATCGCTTTGGTGATGTCGGGATAATGCTTGAGCGCGTCGACGTTGACCACCGCCGTCGGTCGGATACGGTGCTTGTCGAAGAGCTCCAGCACGCGCCAGAATCCGACGCGGTTGCCGAACTCCTGGCGTGAATATCCGAGCACGTCGGGCGCGGGCATACGCGTCCACGGATTGAGCCACGGGTCGTGCGGCGGCACGAATTCGTAGTCCAGCACCGCAGGACAGACCCATAGCGCCAGCCGCGCATTGTTCGGCCAGCGGATCGGCGGCCGGCCGACAATCGGATCGTAATCGACCCAGTGCTGATCAGCTTCGCACCGCGTGCGCCGCGTCGCGGGCGCGTTGGGCCGGTAGCCATATTGCAGCAATCGAACACCTCCCCATGTCGCAACAGCAACTGACCAAGATGTTGCATTTAACAACTATCTCGGTCAATATTTCTTTCCTGCCGGAGATAGAACGATGGCGATCGCAGACGATTACATGACGCTCACCCGAGTTGGCCCGGGAACGCCCATGGGCAACCTGTTGCGGCGTTACTGGATTCCGGCCGTGATGTCCGAACAGCTTCCCGAGCGCGGCGGCGCGCCGGTGCGAACGCGGCTACTGGGCGAGAATCTCGTCGCTTTCCGCGATCCGCAGGGCAAGCTTGGGCTAGTCGGCGAATTCTGCCCGCACCGTGGCGCTTCGCTAGCCTACGCGCTCAACGAGGACGACGGACTGCGCTGCCTCTATCACGGTTGGAAAATCAGCCCGAAAGGCTCGATCCTCGATACGCCGGCCGAGCCGCCAGAGAGCACGTTTGCCCAAAAACTCTGCCACACAAACTACCCGGTGTGTGAGGCCGGCGGCATCATCTGGACTTACATGGGGCCGCGGGAAAAGGAGCCGGTGTTCCCACGCTTTCCCTGGCTCGACCTGCCGAAGTCGAATCTCCTCGTCATAAAGATGTACCAGGAGTGCAATTATCTGCAGGGCCTCGAGGGCGATCTCGATCCGGCGCATCCCAACTACCTGCACAAGGACTTCACGATCGTCGACGACGCGAGCTGGAAGGGCGCCGGCTGGCAGTCGATCAACCACCTGATGTACGACGGCACGCCGAAGATTCACGTCGAAGAAACGCCCTACCTCATGCGGGTCGGTGCGGTGCGCAAGACGCAGGATCCGAAGATGAGCTACGTACGCATCTTCGAAAGCTGCGCGCCATTTTATTCCTACGTCGCAGTCGGTCCGCACGAGTCGCGGCTGTTCAAGGCTTGGCAGCCAATCGATGACGAGAACTGCTACACATTTTACATCCACTTCGATACGGAACGTCGCCTCGATCCAGAGGCGATCTACCGAAATTGGGGTCACCGCACTGCGCCGCCCGACTACAAAACCCCCTACAACAACGCCAACATGCACCAGCAGTCGCGAACCAAAGGGCGCGCCAACGTCTCGGGTATCAACGGCGCGGCCATCCAGGATCTCGCGATGCAGGAGAGTATGACGCCGATCTACGACCGCCGTCAGGAGCATCTCGGCTTCAGCGACCGCGCGGTGATCTTCTACCGCCGACTCATGCTGCGCCTTATCAAGGACAACGAGGAGGGCAAGCCGCTGCCGGCTCAGAACCCTTCCCTCGACTTTCAGCAGCGCGGTGCGTCATTCACCATGCCGTCCGACCGGCCGTGGCAGGAGGTACTGCGTTGGCAGGAGGAATACGAGGGTTCGCACCCGATCTCCGTGTCGGCGTGAGCCGGCTTCTTTCGTCAAGCTTCGGTGTCCACGGTGAGCGAACGCAACGACAGCGTTTTATGCGGCAACGCATTCAAGCTTGGGCTGTTCGGCTCGAACTGCTCTGGCGGGCTTGCCTTCACCACTTTGCCGGAGCGCTGGGACGCCAGTTGGGACAACAACCTGCGCCTCGCCAAGCTTGCCGAAGCCGGCGGACTTGATTGTTTGGTGCCGGTTGCACGCTGGAAGGGTTTTGGCGGTGCCAGCGATGTCAACGCCATATCACTCGAGACCATCACCTGGGCGTGCGGTCTCCTGGCGGAAACCCGCCGAATGACGGTGTTCGGCACCATCCATGTGCCGATGATCCATCCAATCGTCGCCGCCAAGCAGATCGCAACCGCCGACCATGTGGGGCATGGTCGCTTTGGCCTCAACATCGTATGCGGCTGGAACCAGGACGAGTTCGAGATGTTCGGCGTCGCCCCGGAAAAACACGATGACCGTTATGCTCGCGGCGAAGAGTGGTGGACAATCCTCAAGACGCTCTGGTCAGGCGGCGCAGCCGCGAACTTCGATGGCGCGTACTACAAGCTGAGGGCGTTGCATGGATCGCCTGCCCCGTTTGGAAATCGCTTTCCCGTCGTCATGAATGCCGGCGCTTCCCCGGCTGGACGCGCATTCGCGATTCGCAATTCAGATTTACATTTCGATTACTGCCGCTCACCGCAGGACAGCGCGGCGAGGGTACGGGAGACCAAGGCACTCGCCCGGGCACAGGGACGTTCGATCCAAGTCTGGATACCGGCGTCCATCGTTTGCAGGAAGACGCAGTCGGAAACGGAAGACTACACGCAGTCTTGCGTCGCCCACGCCGACTGGGCTGCGCTTGATCACCAGTACGCGCTCTACCAGGGCAACTTCGGCTCGCACAGCCGCACGGCCGCAGAAAACCAGCAGAACCGCGACCGCGACCCGGCACGTACCGTTCTAGGCTACGGTGGCAGTTATTCCATCCGGGGCGACGCCGACCATGTCGCACGCGAACTTAAGGCATTGCACGATGCCGGCTTCGACGGCGTCGCCATCGGGTTCGTGAACTATCTCGATGAATTGCCATTCTTCGTGCAAGAAGTCATTCCCCGTCTACAAGTCATGGGGCTTCGTCATGCTCCTGAACGCCGAGTTTGAGCCCTGTCTCGAGCCCCGCACAATCCTGTCAGCGAAGATCTCGATCCGCTGCATGAGCAACCTCGACCTCGTCGCCGCCGTCGTGCGACCGTCTCGTTCCGGCTGTTATAGGTCTCTTGGATCAAGGGTTACGGCCAACGGCGGAGCCGGTTCCGAGCGTCAATAGATCGCCAATCAATGCATTCCTCTACGTGAAGGATGGGAAGGAGCCGCTGGATGCCGCTGCCGTCGAGGAACGCTTCCCCAGTCTTGCCGACCGCCTATCGCGCAGTCCCGGCATCGGGTTCGTGCTTGCGCGTTCGGCAAACGGCAACGGTACGTTGTGTGGAAGGCATCGAAAAAATTTGATAAAGATGCCGAGCGCCGGCGATCTAGTGATCTACGGGACCGACTCTCCCGACGGAGACGTGTCGTTCATTCGCGAGCACGGAGCACACGCCGGGCCCGCTGCCAGCGAGATGCATACGTTCATCATTCGCCCGGCAAAGGTGACTTTGCCGTCACCCATCAACCATCCTTGCCAGTTATACGATCACTTCATTCGATACCAGGGTGGCTGGTGACATTGATCCAGATCAGTTCCCGCCGAGCTAGCCGGACAATGACGAAGACGTAGAGTAGATTGAAGCCAAGCGTCGGAATGACGAACAAGTCCACGGCAGCAATCTGCGGCATGTGGTTGCGCACGAAGGTGCCCAGCGTTGACCCGAGGGTGCTCTACCATTTGGTTTGGTCGTGTACCAGGCGACCGTCGACTGCGCGACCGCAAACCCCAGCTTGAGCAGCTCGCCCCGAATACGCGGCGCACCCCAAAGCACATTCTCAAAATGCTCATCTGCCGGATCAGGGCCCGCAGAGCCGATCGATCCGCGGTCGGCCGCCGAGATTGCGAGACTTCCAGCGCCAATACCGGCGGAAGCCTGCGCGATGCCAGCGCACCAGTGTCTCCGGCCGAATGATCTTGATCGCGTTCAGGACAGAGGGAAACAAGCGATAGAGCTGGATGAAAAAGAGCCGCTCATGGGTGGTGAACTCGACGCGCCACGGATCTTGCGTTGTAGGACAATCACCTGCTGCCGGAGCGCGGCATTCTCAGCCGCAAGGCAGCGCTTGGACTTGAAGGGCAAGCCAAGCAGGTTCAACAAGAAATAGTAGCATTGGATCATCGCGGCCAACGGTAGGCGATTCTGTCACCAGATCAAGCAGGATGTGAGCGTATCATTGGTCGGTCTCGACCTTTCCTGCGTGAGCTGTGTTCCCAAACCGGCCTCACCATTTACCTCGGTTCGCTCGAGGGGGTACATGCTGTGGTGCAGTACAGGGTCCTTCCGAACAGCATCACCAAAGGCGTCCACGAGCTCGGCGCCCGTCTCGATGCTCATGCCCACAGTCTTGGCAAAGCACTCTTGGCACTGACGCCGCGCGCGGACTTGCTGCGCATCTATCATGCCCAAAGTTTGCCGGTCCACACGGGGCGAACCATCGCCCACCGTGATCGCCTCATTCGCGAAATGAGCACCATCCTCGTCAAAGGCTACGCCCTCGACAACGAAGAATTCACGCCGGGTATCCGCAGCGTCGGGTGCGCATTGCTCAATCCGAAAGGCCGGGCCTTGTGTGCGATTGCAATTGAAGGACCACGGCCCAAGCTGCGCTCAGCGGCCGCTTGCGCGCGGCGTGCTGGCGCATATGGTCGAACTAAGGAGGCGGATATGCAGGACTTATTTCTGAACGGCTCGTTCGCAGCCATTCATCAAGCGGCACTGGACAAGAAGGATTTGCCTAAGCCAAATAACGGCGAGTTCTGTTCGCGAAACAGAGCCCAAGAAATCGAGACAGCGATTCTTGAAGAGTTGGGTGGATCGGATTTCACGTTTTCACTTGCGCGGTAACGCTCCGATAATGGCTGGCAATCTCGCTCCCGGTAGCCAGCCACACTCCAGAATGGCCGCATATGTGCTCAAGCGCAGAATCGAGCGCGGCGATGCGGTAAGGAAGCCCAGTCAAATAAGGATGCACCGCGATGTGCATCACGCGCGCGATCTGCGAACTCTCCCGATAGAGCGTGTCGAATTGGTCGCAGATGATGTCTCGGAATTCCTTTGTGGTCAGATTGGCGGCTTCCAGTGCTTGTTTATCGTTGATCGCGTAGCTATAGGGCAAAGAGACTAGTGTTTTTTCTGCCACTTGCATGAAATACGGCTGATCGTCGTTCGGTCCCCAGTCGCCGACATAGTCAAGTCCGGCTGCGGCCAGATGATCCAGGGTTTTCCAAGTTTCCTGCAATCCTGAGCCAAGCCAGCCTTTCGGTCGTACGCCAGCTACCCGCTCGATCGTGTCTAGAGTCGTGTGGATGACCGCAGGCTCGTCTTCGGCCGGGATCTCGTTCAGACGGCGCGAGTTCGACTGATTGTGTCCCATCCATTCCCAGCGCCGCTTGTTTCCTTCTTCGATGATCTCGGGATGGTGATCGCAGATGTCACTATTGAGGGCGACGGTGGCGCGCACCTTATAGCGGTCGAGCACCTCCATCATCCGAAAGACCCCGACGCGGTTTCCATAATCCCGCAATGCCCAGGTCGGGATATCGGGAATCTTACCGGGACCGATCCCTCCCGGTCGCGTTTCGAGCGAAAAGAACTCGATGTTTGGAACGATCCAGAACGCAATCCGTGCACCATCGGGCCAGCGCAGCGGCGGGCGCTTGATAATCGGCAAATAAGGAAACGGTCCATAAGGGCCTGGCTTCATGGAAATCCCTCACATGCGGTTGGCCGAGGCATCACACCAAATGCTCCACTATTGTTGTGGCTTGATACTCGCAGCCGCGCGTACTGAGTGTCAATCGACATCGAAATTTGGTCCAGCAGTCGTAAAAATTGCGCG
>JBFXEX010000139.1:0-14771 GCA_050179645.1 Xanthobacteraceae bacterium
TAGATCGCATCCTGCGGCCGGTTGGCGCCGAGCCCGATCGCGGTGATCAGGGCGCGCATCAGGTAGTCGGTGCCGTAGATGCCGGTCTTGGTGGTGAAGGCCCAGCCGTTGAGGTGCTTGACCTCCGTGTTGTGCTTGATCTGCGCCATGATGCGGTCGAAGGAGACCGACGGTATCCGTTTGGCAAAATCCGCGTTGAGCTTGCTGGCATCGAAGTCCTGGCCGGGCACCAGGCCGATCTTGGCGAAGCGGGCGATCTCTGGCTGGTCGGCTGGTGCCGGCGGATTGGTCTTCATCAGCTGCGCCAGCAGCGTGAAGTAGTCCTTCGCGTCCATCCGGTTGACCTGCTCGCGGACGGCGGTCTTCATGTCGATCGATGGATCCACCGTGCCGGCCGGCGGCGTGTAAGGCTTGCCGTAAGCGCTGAGCGGCACCAGCTTGCACTGGTCCTGCAACTCGTGCACCGCCTTGTAGTCCTCCGGCGTGCCGGTGCAGTAGATGCGGCCCAGAATCCAGACGATGTTGGTCGGCGATTGGTATTCCCGCACGCCGGCCGGAAGCGCGCCTTTCCAGTTCGGGCCGGTGATGGCGTAGGTCTGGGCGTCGGTGCCGGTCGTCCGTTTGCCCGGCACCTGGAAGACCGTGGTCCAGCCGTCGAGCATCGGAAACATGAAGTAGCGACCCTTCAAATCCGGGATGCTCAACACCCAAGGTTCCTTGCCGACGTCGATCCAGGCGATGGTGTAGAGCGTGTCGGCGTTCGGTGCGGTGACGTCGCGAAACGACGCGTCCGGATAGGATCGCGCCTTCATCAGTTGGCCCATCGGCGCGTGGGTCCCTTCGGGCGCTGCGACGTTGGTCATCACGCGCCGCGTCATCTCCATGGTGACGAGCGGATAACCGAAGATGTAGGCATCGGTGGCAAGCCAGAATTCTTCCGATCCTTCCCCCAGGTTGAGTTCGCCCCAGGCGCGGGCCAGCGTGCTGGTGGACACGCCGGCGAGCAGGCCGAGGCCTCCAATGGTGACAGAGCGGCGGCTGATCTTCATTCGATCTCTCCGATTGCGAAAAGTTGAATGTTTAGCGCCAGTAGGCGCGTCGATAGGCGCGCCGCGCCACGCCCGCATACGAGAACGGTGTCAGCGGCCGGCCGATGATGTCGATGAACACCGAGACGTCGGAGCCGGTCGCGGGCATCTCGCCCTGCAGAACCTTGACCGTGTAGCTCAGATTGTCGCCGCTCAATACCGGGTCCATCAGTTCGACGACGACCTGCCGGAGCTCTTTACCTTCGAGGATCGAGACGTCCGCATTCGGCGGGTTGGACTTGAAGCTGTCCTTGCCTTCGCTCCAGAACGGAATGAACGCGGCAGTCTTCATATTGCCGGCAATCCGCTCGGGACGGTCGGTAAAGAAGATCGTGACCGGGCTCACGCCCGTCAGGGTGAGCTTGTTGCTGCTCTTGTCGAAGGCCAGGCCCTTGGCGCTCTGGACGAACAGGAAGTCCGCCTGCTTGGGTGCTTCCGGCGTCGCCTGGGCGAGGGCATCGGTAATGCTCGCGAGCGCGGACGCGCCAGCGGCGGTGGCAGCGATGAAGCGCCGCCGCGATGTGATTAAGCTGATCATGGTTTCCTCATATGGTTCGTGGGTACCGGCTTTGGCGTCGCGTTTGGGTCATGAACGGGCGAGACGGGTCGGGATTAGCCGTTCGGGGCAACAAAGATATGTCGCGCCAACGCCGGCCGGTATGCCGAGTGAACGCAGAACCTCTAGTCCAAGCGCTGCGGTTGCTTGACAGTTTGCGACAAACTTTTGCTATTTTGAGACAGTCATCTGATCAGCGACCGTGAAGTTTTCGTTACATCGCCGCGCCTCGATCGAGAGCTCGTCAAGGACCCACCTCAGGACGTCACCGATGGCCGGACCGCAGGACGCAGGCAGTATTCGCGTCGGCGTTCTGGTTCATGTCCCCGAGGTTCTCAGGACGTTTGGGCTCGATCCGGCAGGGGTCGTCGAACGCGCGGGCCTCGACCTGGCGCTGCTGCAGGATGCCGACAACGTCATCCCGTACGTCGCGCTCGATCGTCTGGTCGGCATCTGCGCCCGCGAGACCTGCTGCCCGCATTTCGGCCTACTGCTAGGGCAGCTTGGGGGACCGGCTTCCCTCGGGCCGCTCGGCCTGCTCATCCAACATGCGCCGGACGTCGACACCGCGTTGCGCGAGCTTGTGCTCTATCTGCACATTCACGATGGCGGCGCCGCGCCCAATCTCGAAATCTTCCGCACCACTGCCATCCTCAGCTATTCGATCTACGAGCCGCGGGTCGAGTCTGGCGAACAGATTGCCGACGGCGCGATCGCGATCGGCTTCAACATCATGAAGGCGCTGTGCGGCAGCAAATGGCTCCCCGGTGAAGTCGCGCTTCCGCGCAGCAAGCCCGTCGACCTGATGCCCTATCAGCGGTTCTTCCAGGCACCCGTCCGATTCGACAGCGAACAGGCCGCGCTGTTGTTCTCGACCGAGTGGCTGGGCCGGAAGCCGCCGCGGAGCGATGCCGAACTGCACGAGTTCATCGCAGCGCAGCTGCGGCCCAAGTTCGACGACAATGCGTTGGCGTTCGCTGCCCAGGTTCGCCGCGTGATGCGCACGCAACTGACGAACCGTCGAGTCTCGGTCGATGCGGTCGCCGAACTTTTCGGAATGCATCGGCGAACTCTGAGCCGGCGCCTCAAGACCGAAGGCACCACGTTCGACGAGATTCTGAACGAAGTGCGGTTCGAGATCGCCAACCACTTCCTTGCCGACACCGACATGCCGTTGAGCCAGATCGCGGCCGCGTTAGATTACTCCGAGGCGAGCGCCTTTACCCGGGCGTTCCGGCGCTGGTCGGGTGCGAGCCCGAGCGATTGGCGGCAATTGAAGCGCAAAGAGCACAATCATGTGCGTGGCGGCACGGCAACAGATTCCGGCCAAGTGGTGTCCTTGTCCCGAAAAGTCAATCCGTGATCTCGCGCGGTCAAGGCACCGCCTAAATCAACAGGCTATCGATTGAGTGGGATTAAACGGCTCGTGGGGGGCAAACATGCGCCGAGCACACGCACCGAAGCTGTTCCGCTGTTTGGTCGCGGCGGCGGGACTGGCCGTCGCATCGCCCGCCATGGCGGACGAAAATGGCATCAGTTTCTGGCTTCCGGGCATCTTCGGCAGCCTGATCGCGGCGCCGCAGACGCCCGGCTGGTCGCTGACGTCGATGTATTATCACACCTCTGTGGCAGCTGGCGGCAACGTCGCGCGCTCCAGGGAGATCACCATCGGACAGTTTCCGGTCGGCCTGACGGCGTCGGTGGATGCCCAAGTGCGTTCCGACGTGGAAATCGCACTGATGATCCCGACCTACACTTTCGCCACGCCGTTTCTCGGCGGTCAGGCGACCGTCGGACTGATGACGATTTTCGGCCGCAACAACACGTCGATTGCGGGGACGCTCAACGGCACGTTGACGGGGCCGGGCGGCGGCGTCCTGCCGTTTTCGCGCGCCGACGCCTTCAACAGCACGCTCACCGGCTACGGCGATCTCTATCCGCAATTCTTCGTGCGCTGGAACCAAGGCGTGCACAACTATATGACCTACGTCACCGGCGACATTCCGGTCGGCGCCTACGACCCTACCCGGCTCGCCAATCTCGGCATCGGGCATGGCGCCGTCGATGCCGGTGTCGGCTACACGTACTTCAATCCGGAAACCGGACACGAATTCTCCGCCGTCGTCGGCGCGACCTACAACTTCAAGAACTATCACACCGACTACCAGAGCGGCATCGACACGCATCTCGACTGGGGCTGGTCCCAGTTCCTGAGCAAGCAGGTGATGGTCGGGCTCGTCGGCTATGTCTACAAGCAGGCGACGTGCGACAGCGGCTCGGGCGATCGCGTCGGCTGCTTCCTGTCGCAGGTGATCGGCGTGGGGCCGCAGATCGGCTTCATCATTCCGGTCGGAACGACCACGCAGGCGTACCTGAACCTGAAGAGTTACAAGGAATTCGACGGGAAAAATCGTCCTGACGGCTGGAATGCCTGGGTGAGTCTGACGCTCTCGCCGGCGGCTGCGCCGCCTCCGCCGCCGCGGCGGATGGCCACCAAGTAACCGACGGCGCCAAAGCAAGGCCGGCGAGCGGCGTCACGGCGCATCGGCGCGCGGAAATCGAACCACGACGGTTGTCCCTTCGGGACCGCTCGCATTCTCGATTGTGCCACGCAATTGCTGGGCGAATGCCTCGGACAACCGCCGACCCAGGCCGGATCCGCTGGGGGCGCTTGTACCAATGCCCTGGCCGTCATCGGCAATCCGCAGCACGTGATGCTCGCCGGCCGGCGAGAACTCGATGGTAATGCGGCCCTGACTTCGATCGGCAAATGCGTGTTTCAGGCAATTGGTGACGATCTCGTTCACGATCAGCCCGACCGGTATCGCGACGCGTGTCGGCAGCGGCGTTGCGTCGACGGAGAGCGATGCCTCCACCTTGCAGGACGGATCGCTCAGCGACGTCAGCAGGTCGTCGACGATATTCTTGAGATATTCGTCGGAACGGATCCACTCGGGGGCGTGATCGCGGCCGAGATTCCGATAGAGGTGCGCGATCGACGTGATGCGCCCCCGCATTCGGGTGAACGCGTCGCGGCATTGGCCGTCCTGCTGCCGTCGCGCCTCCATGGTGAGGACAGCGCCGATCATCGCGAAGCTGTTCATCACCCGATGGTTGAGTTCGACCAGCATGTTGTCCGCCCGCTGAATCGCTTCTTTGCAGTCCGTTTCGATCCTTCGGCGTTCGGTCACGTCCTCCAAGGTGAGCATGATGGGCCGTGCCAGGCTGTCGTCGCGGCCGATCGCGCTGGCGTCGAGCAGGAACGTGCGAGGGCCAGATGCGGTATCCTGCCGGACTTCGAAATCCTTCACCGTCGCCACGCCCGACGCGACGCGCTGGAGCTGCTCGGTGAGCTGTGGATCGTTCCAAAGGCCGTTTGCGATCCGGAAAAGTGACAATCCGACGACGTTTTCCTCGGCAAGCTCAAAGGCCGCGCCGAACGACCGGCTGGCCGCAAGGACCGTGAGCCGCTCATCGAGCACCAGCAAAGGCGCACGTGACGCTGCCACGATATCCTGGGCGATCAGGCGTTGAGGCATCGGTTTCTCCAGGGACCGCTTGGGGGCGGTCGGACGCCGGTATGGCGATGCTCCTCGCCATGCCATGCGAAGCCGTCCCGGCGATCGCTGACGCGGTGCCGGAGGACCGGTGAAGAGCGGCTTGTCGGTGGACGGCCGATCCGGCGATGCCTGGTCAAGCGCGTCGCCGGGCGCCAGGGAACTTTGGTAGCAGCAAAGCATTGTGCGGTCTGTTCACTAGTGCACACAGTTCGCCGGCCGTGCTCCGGTCTTTTGCCGTCCTGAGGAAAGCTCATGGTTTTGCATGACACCGCCATTCGGAAGAATGAGCAGCGCCCGTACAACAACCTGATCCGAAGCCTGCGCGATCCGGATTACGCCCTGGTCGCCCCTCATTGCGAGCACATCGAGCGTGCCGCCGGCGACCAGCTTTATCGGCCCGGCGACAATGTCGAAATCGTTCATTTTCCGTGTGGGCCGAGCCTCGCTTCGTTTCTGGTCAGCAACGAGGACGGCCGCGATGTCGAGACCATTCTGGTCGGCCGGGAAGGTGCGGTCGGCGGGATCGTCAGCTTCGGCCAGTTGCCGGCCTATTGCCGGATCACCGTCAAGTATGGCGGTCCGTTCCTGCAACTTCGGGCGAGCCATCTCGAAGCCGCAAAGTCCAGGTCGCCGACGCTGCGCTATCTCTTTGCGCGCTACGCCGACTGCCTGCTGGCCCAGATGTTTCAGTCGACCGCCTGCAACGCCATCCATTCGATCGAGCAGCGGGCCGCCAAATGGATCCTGTCCGCCATGGAGCGAACCGGGGATCACGCCGTGCCGCTGACCCACGAGCAGCTTGCCACCATGCTGGGGGTGGGCCGCAGTTACACCAGCCGGATCATCCAGACCTTCAAGCTCGACGGCATGCTTGAAACCCGCCGCGGCTCGCTGCTGATCAAGAACATCGACGCGCTGAAGGCGCGCTCATGCCTCTGCAACGAATCGGTGAAAAGCCACTTCGATGTCGTGCTGCGGGGCGTCTATCCGGACGACGTGGCGGCCTGAAGCAACCCGAAACTCTGGTCGCACTCAACCGGTCTTGGCGACGGCCGACGCACCGGGAGTTGTTTCGGGCGCATGGGGAACCGGCTCGGCCGTGCCCGTCAAACCGGATTCCGGGGCGGTCAATTCCCAGATCACGCCGGTCGGTGCATATGTCAGGGTGGCGGTGCCGAGAACCGAGCGCGCGATCATGCTCTCGATGATCGTGCTGCCGAATCCTTTTCGTTTCGGACGGATCGCCGGCGGCCCGCCGAGTTCCCGCCAGGTCAGACTGAATTCGCGTTTGCCGTCGGCGCCTTCTTGGATGTCCCACTTGATATGAACCCGTCCGGCCGGAACCGACAGTGCGCCGTACTTCATCGCGTTGGAGGTGAGTTCGTAGATTGCCAGCCCGAGTGCCTGCGCGACCCGCGGCACGACGATGCAGGATTGCCCCTCGATCTGAACGCGCGGCGCCGGATCGTCGAGGATGAAGGCAAGCTGCGACTGGATGATCTGGGAGATTTCCGCGCCGCGCCAGTCGCGGTCGATCATCAGATCCTGGTTGATCGAGAGCGCGTGAAGGCGCCGGCTGATGCGGTCGACAAGCTCGGTCGCCGGCGTGCTTTTGGCGGTCTGGCGAACGATCGCGTCGGCCACCGCCAGCAGATTCTTCGAGCGGTGATTGAGCTCCTTGAGCAGAAGCGCCTGGGTTTCCAGGGCGAGCTTGCGCTCGGTGATGTCGCGGGCGATCTTCGATACCCCAACGATTTCCCCTGATTGATTGCGAATCGGCGAGATCGTGAGTGAGACGTGGATCAACCGGCCGTCTTTGCACTGGCGCTGTGTCTCAAAGTCGCGGAGGCGCTTGCCGGTGCGGAGCAGGCCGAGGATGTAGTCTTCCTCCCGAACCCGTTCGGACGGAATGAGCTTGAGGATGGAGTGTCCTATCATCTCGTCCGCCGTGTAGCCGAACATCCGTTCGGCGCCCCGGTTCCAAGACGTGATGATGCCGTCAAGATTCTTGCTGATAATCGAGTCGGCCGAGGATTCGACGATGGCGGCGAGCCACGCGGTGGAATCGAGGCCAGAATTATGCACGACCATACTGCGGTGACCACGCCGGGGGTATCGCGGACTTTGGGCTAAAGGGAACGATAGCGTGTTTCGTTCCCCGTTTTGGAGATTTTCTGTCCTAAACATTGAGAAAGGTCGAACGTCGAACGTGGTATCGTGTCACGGCTTGGGCCACCACCGAGCGTAGCGAGGCGGCCTCCGGGTGCGGCTGAAAAGGTCAGTCGTCGCGCCCGCTGGCTGCCGCCTGCATTTCGGGGTCCGGGCTGAACGACGGTGTGCCTTTGATGCCCATCAGTTCGGCGAGGCGGATGCGCGCACGGTTGACACGGCTCTTGATCGTGCCGACGGCGCAGCCGCAGATTTTCGCCGCTTCTTCGTAAGAGAAGCCCGATGCGCCAATCAGGATCAACGCCTCGCGCTGATCGGGCGAGAGTTTCACCAACGCTTCGCGGAGTTCGGCAAACTCGATGTGCGACGTTTGTTCTTCCGGGGTCGTCAGGCTCTCGGCATAGCTGCCGTCGGCGTCCTCGACCTCGCGTTTGCGTTTGCGAAACTCGCTGCGAAAATGGTTCCTGAGAATGGTGAACAGCCACGCCGACATGTTGGTGCCCGGCTCGAACGAGTCGAGGTGGCTCCATGCCCGGAGCAGAGTCTCCTGGACGAGGTCGTTCGCCCGGTCGACATTGCCGCATAGCGAGATCGCGAAGGCGCGTAGATTCGGCACCGCGGCCAACATGGCCTCTCGCACGTCCCTTTGAGCGTCCATTGTGTCGACCTTAATTCTTGTCTTTGCTGTCAAGACGTTTGATAAGTTCGGCAAAACGGTCCGGTACGCCTTCGTTCACGACGTCGGTGTACATCGACCTCAGCTGATGGCCGATCTTGCGCTGGATCTCTGCGCCCAGCCGGCCTTTCCGAGGCTTGGCCTTCTCCGACCCTTGCGGTGTCGAATTTCCCGTGGGCCTTGTCCTTTCGTTCATCTCGTTGTCCCCAGTGGGCGGTTCGTTTTAAGTTCGCGGGAAGTCGCGTTGCCGACTCGCCGTTTTGGCGGCCGGCTTGCCGCTGCACCGATCCCTGTAAATCCCAGGGTGAAACATTAGTTCCACGCCCCTCGGAACTTTTTAGCGGCGGGTGGAACTTTCTGTCGAACGGGGCGTTTTCGGGCGTAATTTGGCCGCTGACCGCGGCCGCAAGCGCAGGCCCATGAGGGCGTGGAGGGACTTTATGCTGACATCCCAATCGGTTGGCGAGCACCTGCCGGTTCTGAGGCGGTACGCTCGGGCACTGACGGGCAGCCAGAAATCGGGCGACAGTTATGTGGCGGCCGCGCTCGAAACGCTGATTTCTGAAGACAATGTCATCGAGGGGGGAACGCCGGTTCGGGTCGGAATGTTCCGGGTGTTCTCCAAGATCTGGAACTCGGTCCCGGTGAATGCCAGCAAGGAATTGGCACAATTGCATGCCGCCGACCGGCACCTTGGCGAGATCGGCGCCATGCCCCGGCAGGCCTTCCTGCTGGTTTTCCTCGAGGGCTTTCCCGAGGAAGACGCGGCGAAAATCCTCGATCTCGGCGTCGGCGAACTGCGCGAGCTGATCGACCAGTGTGGCAAGGAACTGGCCAATCAGATCGCAACCAATGTTCTGATCATCGAAGATGAAGCGCTGATCGCCATGGATCTGCAATCGCTCGTCGAAAATCTTGGTCACGAGGTGCAGGCGGTAGCGCGCACTAGGAACGAAGCCGTGTCACTCGCCAAGGAGCGCAAGCCCGGGCTCATCCTGGCGGACATCCAGTTGGCGGACGGCAGCTCCGGAGTCGATGCCGTCAACGATCTGCTCAACGCGTTCGAGGTCCCGGTGATCTTCATCACCGCCTACCCGGAGCGCTTCCTGACCGGCAGCCGTCCGGAGCCGGCCTTCCTCATTACCAAGCCTTATCAGCCCTCCATGGTCTCCGCGGTGATCAGCCAGGCGCTGTTCTTCGAGCGCAACGCTTCCACGAGCAAACGCCGCGCAGCGGGCTGACCCGTTGCGCGGCGCTTGACGGCGCGGCAAGCGCCGTCAGCTTGCGGAGTTCATCCAGGAATCGATTTCCTTCTCGGCCTGATCCTTGCCGTAGCCGTAGCGCTGCTGCAGCCGGCCGGCCAACTCCTGACGATTGCCCTCGATCACGTCGAGATCGTCATTGGTGAGCTTGCCCCACTGCTGCTGAACCTTGCCCTTCCACTGCTTCCACTCGCCTTCAACGCGGTCCCAATTCATCTGGTCCTCCTGTGATGTCGGTTGATTTGCATGAAGATGGGGACAAAACGCATGGGAGCGCGTCGGGTTCCGAAAAACATGCCTTAATAGGCAATGCGCAGTGTTGTCTGATGAATTGCCGGATTTCGGATCGCAGATTCGTGAACGTAATCGCGCATCCGGCGGGGTCCGCCATGGAACCGGATCGGCTAGTGTGCGGATGGGAACCAGGACTTGCCGGCGACGTTTTCGGAGAACTGCGATTTTACCTTGTGTCGCGCGAAGCAGCGCGTTGCACCATTTCATAACATGATGCTTGGTGGCTCATGACTTCGGAAAAGAATCGATGCGCGCTGTTGGTGGAAGACGAGGTGCTGGTGGCGATGGTTGCCGTCGATGCGCTCGACGAGCTGGGATTCCGGGTGCTGGAAGCGGGTTCGGCGGCACAAGCGCTGCAACTGGCCGAGGACAACAAGGACATGATCGACGTCGCGGTTGTCGATCTGGGGCTGCCCGATCTGCCGGGCGAGAAGCTGGTCACCGAACTGCGCAACCTTTACCCGCAAATGCCGATCATCGTCGCGTCGGGGCGAGGCGCCCACTCGTTTGACAGCGCGCTTCAATCGATGCACGACCTGATCATCCTGCCGAAGCCGTACGATTTCGAGGAACTGCGCCAGGCGATCGATGGTCTGGAACGCCACGCCGAGACATGACGTCCGGCTGCGGGCGCCGAATCCCACCTTCGCGAGCGCTTAGGATCCCGTATCCTTTGCGTGCTTGCGATCGCTCAACGCATCTCTCGCCCTCTGCATGCGGTCCGAGAGCTCCTTGTGGAGTTGCTCCAAATCCTCTTCGGACAGATCCTCGATGGTGGCGACGCTGTCCTTGGCGCCCCGCACGGCGATGATGAGTTCCGAGAGCTTCAACTGCAGTGCCATGGTATCGCGGTTCTGCGTGTTCTGAATCAGGAACACCATCAGGAACGTGACGATGGTCGTGCCGGTATTGATGACGAGCTGCCAGGTGTCGCTGTAGCCGAAGATCGGGCCGGTCACTGCCCAGACCAGGATGGTCAACGCGGCGATGAGGAACGCCGCCGGCGTTCCTGTTGCGTGTGCCACCGCGTGTGAGAATTTCGAGAAGAATTTGCCCAGCAGGCCGCCTGACCGGACGGCGTCGGCCGATCGAGCGGTCCGCGGGGCGCGGGCGTCGGTCGTCCGGCGAGCGGAGCGCGCAGGACTTGTCATCAGGTCGGTTCCATATCAAGGCGACACCTCTCAATTCCGCCCGCGCGGCCTCGGTTCCTCTCAGCAACGTGGATGGAACTTTTTAAGCGTCGGCGATTTGTGAAAGCGCAGTCGAGATCATCGCAGCGATGGGTGGTTACCCATCGTCGCCGCCACGGCGACCGTCGTTAGCCTGCCGATGCGTGAGAGCCCATGAACAGCGTGACCACCGAACTCCGCCCGGAGAAGTCGCGCGTTGCGGATACGGTACAGTCCGACCCGCAGCCGTTCTGGCGCGCCGCGCAGCCGGTGTTCGCCGCCGGTATCTTTCTCCTGCTGTTCGTTGCCTTCCTGTATCTGGCGCGGTCGCTGATCGCGCCGATCGTTGCCGCCATCATCGTGAGCATCATGTTCGGCCCGCTGGCCGTACAGGCGTCCCGGCTGCGCATCCCGAGTTCGGTGTTTGCCGCCATCGTGGTCGGCGCGGTGCTGCTCGCGATGAACGTCGGCCTGGTGATGCTCGGCGGCGTGGTCTCCGGCTGGGCCGAGCGCGCGCCGGAGATCGCCGCCACGCTCAAGGCCAAGGCCGCGTTCTTCGAACGGCCCATTGCCGCCTGGCGCGAACTGCAGATTTCGCTCGCGACCATCTTTGGCACCGCTGCCGATCCGCCAAAGCTCGAACTTTCTCCCGGAACCATCCTGACGCAGGTGGTGGAATGGCTGACGCCGGCGGTCGGTCAGCTCGTGGTGTTCTTTGGGATGCTGTTCTTTCTGCTGCTGTCGCGCAACCGGCAGCGGCAATTCCTGGTGCTGAAATTCGAAAGCCAGAACAACCGCCTGCGCGTGCTGCGCATTCTGAATGAGATCGAGGAGAATCTCGCACGCTACGTGAAGGTCGTGAGCGTGGTCAATATCGGCGTCGGCGCCGCGGCTGCGCTGATCGCTTTCGTGGTCGGCCTGCCCAATCCGGTGCTGTGGGGCGTGGTGGCGGGGCTGCTCAATTTCATCCCCTATGTGGGGCCGGCAATCGTCGTCGTACTGCTGTTCGTGCTTGGCGTCGTCTCGCTGCCGACACTGCCCGCGGCCTTTCTCGCGCCGGCGATGTTCGTCGCGTTCACCACCGTCGAGGGTCATCTGATCACGCCCGGCATTATCGGCCGGCAATTGACGCTGAGCCCGCTCGCCACATTCGTGTCGCTGGCGTTCTGGACCTGGATGTGGGGTCCGCTCGGCACATTGCTGGCGACGCCGTTTCTGATCGCCGCCTATGTGGTCTACGAGCACACCGTGGCCCCGGACGAACCTAATCTGCCCGATTGAGCCTATCAGCGGTCGAGCATGGCGCGGACTTTGCGCGACAGGTCCGACTGAGTGTAGGGCTTCGACAGCAATTGCACGTCGGGATCGAGGCGCCCGTGATGCACGATCGCATTCGGCGTATAGCCGGTCGTGAACAGCACGGGCAGCGTCGGCCGCTTCTGCAGGATCTGCCTTGAGAGCTGGCGGCCGTTCATGCCGCCAGGCAGGACGACATCGGTGAACAGCAGGTCGACGCGCGCTCCATTCTCGACGATCTGCATCGCCTCGGCGGCGTCGCGCGCCTGCAGCACGGTATAGCCCAGCTCTTCGAGCGCCGACTGGGCGTACTGGCGGACGTCGTCGTTGTCCTCGACCACAAGCACGGTCTCCGAGCGATTCGCCGCAGTCTCGATCCGCGGGTCGCGCTGCGGCAATTCTTCCGGATTGGCGGCGGCTTCCACCGCTTTGATCCGCGGCAGGTAGATTTTGACCGACGTGCCTTCGTTGAGCTCGCTGTAGATGCGGATATGGCCGCCGGACTGCTTGACGAAGCCATGTACCATCGCGAGGCCGAGGCCGGAACCCTGCCGGTCGCCCTTGGTGCTGAAGAATGGCTCGAACACCCGCGCGAGCAATTCCGGGCTCATGCCGGTGCCGGTGTCGGTCACGCTCAGCAGAACATATTGGCCGGGGACGACGTCGCCGAAACGCGCCGCGTAAGCACGTCCAGATAGGCGTTGGAGGACTCGATCGTGAGATGGCCGCCGTTCGGCATCGCGTCGCGGGCATTGACGACGAGATTCAGCAGCACATTCTCGAGCTGATTGGCGTCGACGAAGGTGCGCCATAGACCGGCGCCGAGGACGGTCTCGAAGACGACCGTCTCTCCCAAGGTCCGGCGAAGGAGCTCAGACATTCCGCCGACCACCTTGTTGAGGTCGAGCTGAACCGGCGCCAGCGGCTGACGGCGCGCAAACGCCAGCAGCCGGTGCGTGAGCTTGGCGGCATTGCGGGCGCCCTGCAGCGCCAGGTCGGTCGGCTTGGTCAGGATGCCGAGTTTTTCGGCGTCGTCGTTCTCGGTCTGCATGTGCTTGAGACGGCGCTGCAGCGTTTCGAGACTGCCGATGATCACCGTCAGCATATTGTTGAAGTCGTGCGCGATGCCGCCGGTGAGCTGGCCGACGGCCTCCATTTTCTGCGCCTGGATTAGGGTCGCTTCGGATTCCTGACGACGTCGCGCCTCGTTTTCCAGCTCGGCGGTGCGAAAATCGAGCTGGCGGACGTAGTCGTAGCTCATCTTGGCGAAAAACAGCAGCAAGCCGATGGCGCAGGCCAACGCGCCGATGACCGCGGCCATCAGCATCATGCGCAATCTGGCGGCCTCTCCTTCGCGCATGGCGAGCATCTCGCGCTCGATCTTGTCGAATGCCGCGATCTGGTTCCGCGCTTCGTCCATCAACCCTTTTCCCGCGCGCGTTTTCACGAGGCCGATGGTCGCCTCGCGCCGGCCTTGCGCGGCAAGGTCCAGCATTTGCCGATAGATTTCGCCGAGCTGCTGGGAGGTTCGCGAAATCTGCTGCAGGCGAGCGCGCTGAGCAGGATTGTCGGCGGTCAGCGCCTGCAGCCTTTCCAGCGTGGCCGTAAGCTTCGGCGTGGCGGCCTCGTAGGTCTCCAGAAACGTTGCGTCGTCCGACAACAGATAGCCGCGAACACTGGTTTCCGCGTCCACAAGGGTATTCAGGAACTCGCTCGTGAGCTGCCGGACCTCGACGGTGTGCTCGACCCAGCGCCGCGCTTCGTCGGCGCGAAACGCCAGCGCCATTGCCGCAATACCCGCAAGACACATCAGCACGATGGAGCCGGCGAGGAGGCCGAGGCGGATCGGGGAAAAACCGACATTCTTGAGATGCCAGAATGGCTGGCTGCGCGCAAAGGGCATCCGGAGGGTCGTTCCTTCTTGGTGCTTCCGAACGCTGTGCTCGGAGCCGGCACGAGTGCCGTCGCGGCCGCCCGGCAGCGGCGCCGAACCATACCAAGCCATAATACGACATGCCAACGAGGGGACACACAAAGGCCCGGCGAGCACCCCCACGCGCACGCCGGGCCAAAGCCATTATTCAGTCGATCGTGCCGGCTAGAGCGCCGGGGGCTGGGCTTGTCGCCCCGTCTGCACTCCGGGGCCGTCAGCGTTCGCGCCGCCGCCGGGTCGGCGGAGCTGACTATTCCGCCGCCTGCGAGGCGCGCTCGCCGCCGGTACGCGTGGCCTCGAACAGGAACCAAGTACGGCGTTCGGTGCCGTCGATGAAGTTTTCGAGGATGCTGGCGGTAGCCACATCGCCGTGCTTGTCGGCCATGTCGTGAGCCTCGCGCATCCGGTGGGCGACTCCCTTGTTGTCGGCCATCAGTTCCAGCAGCATATCCCGTGGCGCGACGAATGGAGCGTCATTGTCCTCGATCTTCTGCAGCTTGGCGATGTGCCCTATGGAGCGGATCGTGGTGCCGCCGATCTTGCGGACGCGCTCGGCGAGATCGTCGGTGGTGGCGAAGATTTGCTCCGCCTGTTCGTCCAGCATCAGGTGGTAGTCGCGGAATTCCGGCCCGCTGACGTGCCAGTGGAAATTCTTGGTCTTGAGATACAGCGCAAAGGCGTCGGCCAGCAGCCCGTTGAGGACTGTCGAGATCGCCGCAACAGCCTCGGGTGGGAGATCGGTGGGCGTGTGGAGAGAGGGCGCGACCC
>JBFXEX010000140.1:0-14729 GCA_050179645.1 Xanthobacteraceae bacterium
CGGGGAGCAGGTCACGCCAATTAGATTTTCTCAATACGACCACAACCGACAAGAACTACACTTACTGGCACGTTCACTTGATGGATGGCCCACAGGGAGTTGCACTCGTACTGCCAAACACTGGACATTTGTCGCTCAACGAATATCGGCTCCAAGTCTGATCGCGTTGGCTAGCAAGTAGCCTGCATTTCGCTCCGATCTTCCCCGTCCTTCCCACCGCCGACATGCGCCTCTATCCTCCAGCGCAACAACAGGAGGACGCCGTGAAAAAACCGACCACCGCTGCGCTCGCCACATTCCTGGGTCTCGCCACCGGCCTCGCCACCCCCGCCGCTCTCGCCCAGACCTCCCCCATCCTCACCGTCGACCGGCTGGTCGAGCACACCTCGACCGTACCGGCCATCGCCGGGCAGAAGGTCGATCTGTTCGTGCGCGAGAAGATCGCCGCCGACCTCCTCGAGCAAAGCCCCGGCAAGCCGTTCGAGCGCAAGGTGGTGCTCATGGTCCACGGCGGCTTCTCGCCGGCCACGCTCGCCTTCGACGTGCCGTATCGCGATTACTCGTGGATGGAGCGACTCGCTCGCGAAGGCTTCGACGTCTTCGCCATGGACATGACCGGCTACGGCCGCTCGGCCCGGCCGATGATGGACGAGCCCTGCAATCTCATCGCCGCGCACCAGAAGGCGCTCCAGGGGACGACGCTCTCCGCGCCCTGCCCGCCGAAATATCCGCACGAACTGGTCAACAGCGACAGCGAGACCGCCGACATCAACGCGGTCGTCGACTTCATCCGCCGGCTGCGCGGCGTCGACAAGGTGTCGCTCATCGGCTGGTCCGGCGGCGGCATCCGCACCGGCACCTTCGCGGTGCGCTACCCCGAGAAGATCGACCGCTACGTGATCTGGTCGTCGTCGAACTACGACCGCAAGAACCCGGACGCGGCCCCGGCGTTGCCCAAGGCCGGCGCGCCGACGGTGTTCCAGACCCGCGCCGTCGGCATCGGCCAGCGCTGGCAGGGAACGGTGAAATGCGAAGGCATGGTCGAGCCCGGCATGCCGGAGCTGATCGCGTCGCTCAACAAGCTCGCCGATCCGGTCGGCGCCACCTGGGGCCCGGGGGGCTTGCGCGCGCCGACCCGCACCTATTGGGGCTGGAACGCCAACAGCGCAAAGAAGATCGCGCTGCCGACCTTGATCATGGCCGGCGAGCAGGACGGCCTGATGAAGTCCAATCTCGAACTGTTCGAGGATCTCGGCTCGCAGCAGAAGGTGTTTCTCGGCATCGCCTGTGGCACCCACTTCATGAACTGGGAGAAGCAGCGCCGCGTGCTGCATTCGGCGTCGGTCGACTGGCTGAAGAACGGCTCGCTCGGCGGCGCAACCTTGGGCATGTTCCGCGCCGACGAGAACGCCAACATCGCGCGCAAGCCGTAATCGAGGACCGCTGTGATTGCGCCCTCGCCCCTTGGGGGAGAGGGCAGCACCGACATCTCAACTCACTCGGATGGGAGAGGGGTTGTCGCGCGCCACCCCTCTCCCTTTCATGATGTTGTACCGCTGCAGCTGCCCACTCCCCCAAGGGGCGAGGGCACAATCACGCAGCTCGTAGCCCGGATGGAGCGAAGCGAAATCCGGGATCGTTCTCTTGAAGCGCGGCGCCCCCCGCATTGCGCTTCGCTCCATGCGGGCGACAGGCTAACGTGCGGTCGGGAAGGAGATTCCATGATCAACGTCGCCATGGTGGTGCTCAGCCTGCTGCTGCCGCCCGTGCACCTGGCCCTGACCAAAGGGCCGTGGACCCGCCGCAACGTCCTGCGCCTCCTTCTCGTCTACGCCTTCGTGTTCGATGTCGGCGCCATCGGCTTCCTGTTCGGCTTCAACCCGCATGTGTTCTTTGCCGACGAGGCCGCGAAGCTGATCGGCTGGCCGGCCGGCAATCCGTTCCAGTTCGAAGTCGGCCTGCACGACGGCGGCTGGGGCATCCTCGGCTTTCTATGCGTACTGTTCGGCGGCGGCTTCTGGCTCGCGACCGGCATCGGCTGGTCGTTCTTCATGATCGGCGCCGCCTGGGGCCACATCCGCGACATCGTGGTCGCCGGCAACTACGCGCCCTACAACTTCATGCCCGCCTTCACCGACACGTTCGTGCCGCTGTGGCTGCTCGGACTGCTCTTCGCCTACTGGCGCTGCGGCGGCTTCGGCGACACGCTCCGCCCCGAACGCGCGTAGCCGTCCATGCCAGACCTCAACCGCATCCTCCTCGGCCTCATCGGCAGAGCCGAAACCGTCGTCACGCCGGACCAGACCGCGCCGTTCGTCGGCTCGGGCCGCATCGCCGTGCTGGCGACGCCGGTGATGATCAACCTGATCGAGGCCGCGGCGCTCGCCGCGATCGAGCACCTTCTCCCCGCAGGCCACCAGAGCCTCGGCATCCATCTCGACGTCAAGCATTTCGCCGCCACACCGGTCGGGCTCCGTGTCACCGCTACCGCCGAGGTAATCCGCATCGAGGGCCGCACCGTCACCTTCCGCGTCGAAGCGCGCGATGAGCGCGAGCCGATCGGCGGCGGCACCCACCAGCGCGTCGTCGTCAGCGTCGCGCGCTTCGACGAGCGCGTGCAGCGCAAGCTGCGCGGCGGATGAGCACGCGTGGCCCTCGCCAATGCCCCCTGCCCTTGTCATCTTCGATCTCGACGGCACGCTTGCCGACAGCTACCCGTGGTTCCGGCGCCACATGAACGATGTTGCCGACCGCTTCGGCTTCCGCCGCATCGCCGAAGCTGCTGACGCGGACATAGGCGTCAGCACGCGCCCGGCAGGCTGACCTCGGGCGCCACCCAGGCGTCCTCGACGCACGGCCAGGCGCGGACGCTCGCGAGATAGTCCGCGGCCGCTGCGCCCTCCGGCAGGATCACCTGCATGTAGCGCTGCAGGTCGCGCTCGGAGGGCGACAGGTTGCGCGCATCGGCCTCGGCCAGCGCCGGCACCTTGTAGACGATGCGCGTGCCCTTCGGCAGCGCGCCGTCCGGCCGGAACCGCTCGCCGGTTCCGGACACGAACACGCGCTTGCCGGTGTCGTAGCGATACCCGGGCTTCAGCTTGATCTCGACCGGAATCTTGATGCCGGCGCTGCGTGGAACAGGTACGGCCGGAACCATTGCGCCGCTCTCAAACTCGCTTCATCGCCTCCACCAGGTTTGGCAGGGGACCGATGCGTTGGGTCAGGGGTACGCCGGGACCTGCCTGCTGCGGCGTGCCGGTCGCCATCAATATATCTCTCACCTTGGCGGGGGTCAAAGGCGCGCCGTTCTTCGCCTTCGCGCGTCCCTGCAAACAGGCGACCGCTCCGGTGACGATCGGCGAGGCGCTCGAAGTGCCCGAGAAGCGCAGCGTGTACCAGGTGTTCTCCGAAGCGCCGCCCTGCGCGTCGCCGTAACCGAGCGTGGTGACGTGCCAGCCCCAGCCCTGCACGTTGACGATCTTGCCGTAGTTGGAAAAGAAGATGCGCGAGCGCGGCACGCCGAGCGACGAATAGCCCGGCATCCCGGCGCCGAAGCCGTCGAAGTCGAGGTGATTGGTCGGCGGCACCCCGGCGCCGACGACGATGGCGCCGCTGTCCTTCTGCAGGCCGGTGTTGTTGAACACCGGAAGCTGGAAATTCTCGTCGCCGTTGCCGGCCGCTTCGACCACCGTGATGCCCTTCTCGACCGCGGCCTTGATGGCCGAGAAAATGTCGGGCCAGTACTGCATGGCGACGTATTTGTTGTTCGGTCCGGTGGCCTGCAATTCGATCAGGATCACGTCGCCCTTGCTCAAGTGGCTGGTCGCGTTGGCGATGGCACCGGCGGTGTTGAACACGCCGTTGATGACCGCCGACTGCACCGCGCCCTTGGCCTGATGGCTGATGCCGACGCAGCCCCGTGCGTCGGAGATTGCGATCATCTCGCCCAGCACCGCGGTGCCATGGTTGCGCCAGCCGAGATCGTCGATCACAGTGCCGCCGATGAGCGGAATTCCCGTCGGCAGATCTTCGTGGCTGCGGTTCCAGTTGCCTTCGATGTCGCAGATGGTGATGCCCTTGCCCTTGGCGCCGGCCAGGTTCCAGATCGAGGCGGCGCCGACGCCGTCCGGCGCATCGTCGAGATAGCCCTGCGCCGGCTCGAAGTTGCGGCTGCCGGCGGCCGATCCGGCCGGCATCGCCGGCACCGGACGCGGCGCCACGTAGGCTTTCCACACCGACTTCTGACGGTTGAATGCCGTGGCGATCTTTTTGGCGTCCGCGCTCTTCTTCGGCACGACCTGCACGAAGCTGCTCTGGATGAACTCGGTGTCCATCCCCCGCCGGGCAAATCTCTCGGGATTGGGTTCCGGCGGCAGTGTCGCCGCCACCTCGACTCGCGACCTGATCGCGGATGCAGGCAGTTGAAACTGCGACCGCATCGACGCGATGTCGAACCTGGCAAGGATATTGTTCAAGGAGTCCGCCTGCGGCTCGGCGGCGGCCGGGGCGGCAAAGCGCGAGGCGGTGAATGCCACCGGCGCCTCGTAGCGCAACTCGACCACCACGTAGTCCGGAATGTCGGCGGCCGGGATTTCAGCGGCGACAAAGCCGGCTTTGGTCTTGCGGCCGGGTTGGCTGGATGATCGCGCCTTGGCCGATCTGGCCCTGGACGACTTGGCGCGGGATGACTTCCGTCGTGAGGACTTTGCTCGTGAGGACTTCGCTCGCTTGGCCATCAGGATTCTCCCTGGACAGGTGAATTCCGATCGCATGAATTGCGATCTGCCTTGGTAAGCGTACGAAATTCGTCCTCAAGTAGTTGTGAGCTATGTCACACATTAAAAGAACCGACGCGTGTATTGCGTCGAGCGGTCTGCCGTTGGCGGCGCGGCGCTAGCCGCTGCGGTTCGGCGTGCCGAGGATGTGGGTCTTGGGCGGCAGCATCTCGTTGTCGAATTCCTGCGTGAACATCGCCGCCGCAAAGAATGCCACCGCCTTCAACGGCTCGCTGCCGGTGTTCTTGAGATTGTGCCGCACCGGCGTCGGGATCGCGAACACGGTGCCGGGGCCGACCGGAAAAACACCGTCCTCGGTCTGGAATTCGCCTTTACCGGAAACGATGTACTGAGTCTCCTCGGTGGCGTCGGTGTGCCAGCCAAGCTCGCCGCCGGGCTCGATCTCATACACGATGGTCGACGACTGGGTCGTGCCATGTCCGCCGAACACCACGAACGACGCGTTCCAGCGGACGTTTGGATTATCGGACGAGCGCACCTTGATGCGCTCGAGTTTGTCGGACTCGATCACCGGCGTCTTCGTCATGGCTGCCGCGGTCATAAGTCGTTCCTCCGTGCCGGTCTGCTGCGCACTTAGACTCCACCGCCCCTGCGGCTCAACGCCGCAACGCAAACGCGGTTAGACATCGGTGCCCGTGCGTCCGCGCTTTCGAATCGAAATGGCGGCGATTCCGATGAAGAGCGTGTGACAACCGCCCCCGTCAGTTCTTCGACATATCGATCGGCCCGAAGGCCGGCGGCGGAATGCGCCGCCGTGACGCCGCCTCATAGGCCGACGCAATCTTGAGCAACACGTCCTCCTTGCCCGGCTCGGCGCGGAACACCAGCGAGAACGGCAGGCCCGGCTCCGGGATCGTGGTCGCCGTGTCGGATGCCTTGGAGACGTAACGTGTCTTGTCCGCGTTGAGCATGAACACCGGGTCGTAGACCGTCGTCACATAGCCCGCCGGTATCAGCACTTCGGTGAGGCCGGCGTTCGGACCGGTAAGCGACTCCGGCGCGAGATTGCTGGCGATGTCGTACTGGTAGGCATGGCCAATCAGGCCGGGCGGCCACGGCGTGTGCAGCCGCACCAGCGCGTCGAGCCGGTTCTCCAGGATCACCATCATGTCGGCACGGCGCAGGAGTTCGCGCAACATGATCCGCTCGTTGACCCCCTGCCGTCCGCCGAGCGGATTGCGCGGATCGGCCACCTCCTCCCAGTTCTTGAACGCGGCGCGCTGGTCGTCACCCCAGAATTTGGAGCGCGCGTTGAGCGCGGCCCAGTCCGTCAGCGTTTCGCTGAAACCTTTGTCCTGCCAGTCCGCGGCGCGCCGCATCAGATACTGCGAGATGTGGAAGCGGAAGGTGTTGGCCAGTTCCTGCTGCTGGATGGTGCCGAGATCGAGATTTGCAGGCGGCGCAATCCGCCCCTCCGCCAGCGCCACGCAATAGTCGATCGGCTGCATCGTGCCGCCGCCGAACACTTTGCCGGGCATGAACTCGGTCGGGACGATGGCGGCGGCGAACTCCTTGAACAGTGGCGTGCCGTCGCGACCCAGCCGGAACAAGAGGTCCGGCATGAATACCGGCACCAGGCGGGCCAGCGCCTTGCCGAAGTCGACCGTCATCTGCTCGACCTCGGGTTCGCGCTGCCAGCGCGGATGCGACGACTCCACCAGCGTGGCGCCCAGGTGTGCGCCGAGCATCGACTTGATCTCCTTGGCGGCGGCGGAGACGATCGGCTGCTCGGTCTTCGAGCCCGGCGGATGGACCATGGACTCGCGGATCACGCCGAGCCGCAACCCGCGCAATGCATCCGCGCGGCCGGGTGTCTGCGCGTGGCCGGCATAAGGCGTGCTCAACACCGACGCGCGCGGCACCGTGGTGAACGGGTCGCGCGGATCGTAGTAGCCGTTCTCCGGGTCCTTCAGCGCATCGAGCACCTTGGCGCAATCGCCAACCGTGCGGCAATGAATGCCGCTGCGATCACAATAGATGTCGGCGCCGATCGCGCCGCCGTCGAAGCCGAGCATCGCCTTGTGCGGCAGGATCAGCGCTACGGCGTTGTGGTTCGACGGGCCGCGGCAGGACGCACGGGTCTCCTCGCCCAGCGCCGCCATCACCATGTTGACGCTGACCGCCAGCGCCGAGCCCGAGCTCGAGCCGAGCGAGGCCGAACGCGTGGTGTCGTAGGGGTTCGACGGATTGCCGGCCCAGGTGCTGCGCTGATAGCCGAGCGTCGACGGCAACACCTTTTCGGGCTTGTGGCGGCCGCCGGGATCGCCGGCGCGGCCGTTGTATTCGGTGTTCACCGCCTTGGCGAAGATGATCGCGCCCTTGTTGCGCAACTGCTCGACCAGGACGTGGTCGCGCGCCGGGAAGTCGATGTCGTAGCGCGCATCGCCGCCGCCGGTCGAGCGCATGTCTTTGGTGTCGAACGGATCTTTGAACGCGAAGACGACGCCATACATCGGCATCGCGTCGAGGTCGGGATTGCGCCCGAAGCGGGCGTCGAGTTCGGCCGCGCGTTCCAGCGCATCGGGCAGATGGCGGAAATATTCGCACACCGGCGGCGCGCCGGGCGGCAATGGGCCAAGCGAAGGATGGCGATCAAAATCGCCGCGGCAGGTCACCGAGCGCTCGCCGCGGATGTTGAGCGTGCCGAGCGCATTGACCTGCCCGGCATCCGCAATGCCGACGATCATGCCGAACTGCTGCTGCACCGACGGGTCGGACGCAGTCGCTTCCATCCGGCCGAATTCGAGCGGCGGGCCGCGATACTGATCAAGGTCGGGCAGGATGCGCGACGCCTTCACGGTGTCGCGTGGAAAGCGCAATGGCGCACCGGCGCGCACGGTGCCGTTCGCCTCGCCGACAGGCGCGCCATCCTCGGTGACGAGCGCGCTCGCGACGCCGTTGAACGCGCGCACCCGCGCCAGATAGTGCCGAACAACGTCCACGCAGGTGATTTCGCCCGTGCGGATCGCGCGATGCAGATCGTCGATCGTCGCCTCTTCGAGACGGAAGGATGATCCGCCTTGCGCAGCCTGACCGGCCGGCGACACGTCCTGTTGCATCGGCGCTCCGAAATCTTTGGCCGCAGCCGCGGTCGTTGTGGCTTCGCCCTCGCCCCGGGGGAGAGGGCGGCTCCGACATTTCCGCAAACGCGATTGGGTGAGGGGTATCTCGCAATGCCCCCTCACCCAATTCATTGTGTTGAACCGCCGCGGCTACCCTCTCCCCCGAGCGGCGAGGGCACAGTCACGCCGGTCTCAATGCAGAATTCTCTACGAAAAGTTGGCGTGTCGCTACCGGTTGATGCGGCTGATCTTGGAGCCTTCGAGCGTCAGGTTATACATCAGCCCCTTCTGGTCGAAGATGAAGCCGATCACCGGACTGCGGATGCTGTTGGTGTCGATCTGGCCGCCGGCGCCGATTGCGATGATGGTGATCGAGCCGTCGACGCCGACCTTCCAGCCGTCGGTGCGCTGGAAGTTGGCGAGCGCGCCGTCGGTCATGAACATGATGATGACGGAGCGCGCCTGTGCGCCGAGCTGAAATCCGACCGAAGCCGAGATAATGTTATAGAAGCCGGCGGTCCGACCGCGGACATGCAGCACGCCCTCGCCGTATTCGCCGCCGATGCCGATGCCGGCCTTGACCACGGTCGGGAAAATCAGGATGGCGGCCGCCTTGTTGGCGAGTTCCCGCCCGGACCAGATCTGATTGAAGAAGTCTTCCATCGTCGCCCGCGCCCTGGCGTCGATTTCCCCGCCCGAGGCGGCGTCCGCGCGCGGCGCCAGGCAAAACACCGCTATCAGCGCCAGAATCGCGATCGCCGATTGACGAATTGCTCGCATCATCATCCCCCCAAAGCTCCGGGCGCGAGGCCCAAAACCGTACAGATCGCACACCCCGATTGTGGCCGATTCGCACCGTCCGGGGTCGGATTATGACCAAGCTTGCGGCGGAGATTGGACCGACTTGTGGCTCCAATCGGCCTCTCAACGCCTGCTCTCCCCCCGTCAAGGAGTGTTAGGCTTCAGCAATTATGTCGAGAGGCGTGACGGCGGAAAAATGGCCGAAAGCGGCAGCAAGGTGCAGCGCAGCAAAAATGAAGCGCATCCCAAAGGTGCCGGCGTGGGAGAAAAGAACGCTGTCAGGACACGCGACGGCGCCAGGGCAAAGGCTCAACTGATCCAGGCGCGAAGAAGGATCAAGCGGCTGTACGAGGGCCGCACCAAGCGGGCCAGCCGCTTCCGCTATGGCCTCCTGATGTTCGACCTCGTGACGTTGGTGTTCGTAGTCGCAACGTCATTTACCGAACGCCATCTCTGGATCGAAATCGCAGACGTGGCTTTCGGCATCGTGATCCTTGCCGATTTCTGCGCTCGGTTGTTCATCAGCGACAAGCCGTTGCGCGAGTTCCTGCATCCCGTCACCTGGGCGGACATGGCGTCGATCGTGTCGTTCCTGGCGCCGCTGGCCGGCGAGGCGGTGGGGTTCCTGCGGGTGCTGCGCACGTTGCGGTTCCTGCGCAGCTATCAGCTGCTGGCGCGCATGCGCGCCGACTTCCCGTATTTCCGCGACCACGAGGAGGTGATCATCGCGATCACGAACCTGGCCGTGTTCCTGTTCGTGATGACGGGCCTAGTCTACGAGACGCAGCATTACCGCAATCCGGCCATCCACAACTATGCCGACGCGCTCTATTTCACCGTCACCGCGCTGACGACGACCGGCTTCGGCGACATCACGTTGCCGGGAACGGCAGGACGCCTCCTGTCCGTCATCATCATGATCTTCGGCGTCACGCTGTTCTTCCAGCTGGCGCGCGCGGTGTTGCAGCCGGCCAAGGTGCGCTTTGAATGTCCGAGCTGCGGGCTGTTGCGCCACGACGTCGACGCCGTGCATTGCAAGGCGTGCGGTGAGCTCCTGAAAATCCCGAACGACGATCTCGACTGAGCTGGGGCGCCGGCGAACCCGCACCGGCGCTGCCCTGGCCGTCAGCGCAGCGTCACCTCGGCGACCTTGTCGCGATATTCCTCCTTCGGATCGGCGCCGAGCAGAATCTTGATGCCGGCCACCAGACTCGACGCATCGACCCAGATCTCCGCGCGATCGGCATCGAACCTCAACAGCGCAAGCTTGGGATCGTTCTTGCCGCCGTTAAACCAGGCCGCAACGTTCCGGTTCCACAGCCGGTCGATGGTGGCGGGATTGGTGTCGAGTCCCAGCGTGCCGTGTACGGTCGCGAAGATGTCGTGTCCATGGGACGCGAACGTCGCGATGGCGCGGTTCCCTTCGCCAAGTTTGCGTACGAGGGCGTTATCCTTGGCGGTGAAGAACCAGATCGGGCTGCGCTCCCCGTCCAGTTGCGCGGTCATCGGACGGGCATGACCCTCCTCGATGCCGTCCAGGCCCAGCATCATGGTCGCGTCGGACTTCAGCGCCTTCCAGAATCTCGCTTCGATCTCTTGCGGGCTCGGCATGTTCTGCTCCTCGTTCTGATCCGGGGGTCTCTGGAACAACGGGGAGCGGAGGACGAGGTTCCCGCCATGCGGCCATCTGACTACGCCGCGAGCGCCTTGTCCTTCGACTCGGCGCGCTGTTGCGCCGGCCGCGCCGCGAGCCGCTCGACATAAGGCTTGAAGGCGTCGCGTTCCGGGATCAGCTTGAACATCGTGCCCCAGCGGACCGCCGAGCCGACCACCACGTCGGCGGCGGTGAACTGCTCGCCCATGATATAGGGGCCGTTCGCCACGGCCTTCGCCACGATGTCGGCGAGCGCCTCGATGTCGCGGTAGCCGACCGCGCCGGCGCGCGGCGCGTCCTTGCGCGGATACGCCCGGTCGGTAATTGCCGGCTCCAGGCAGCTCGGCCCAAAGAACAGCCATTGCAGATAGATGCCGCGGCGCGGATCGCCGACCGGAATGTTGAGCCCGGCCTTGGGGAACTCGTCGGCAAGATAGGCGCAGATCGCCGCCCCTTCGGTGATCACCACGCCCTTGTGCTTCAGCGCCGGCACCTTGCCCTGCGGATTGACCGCGAGATAGTCGGGCTTGAGCTGATCGCCCTCGCTGAGCTTGAGCAGGTGCACGTCATACGGCTCACCGACCTCTTCGAGCATCCAGCGCGCAGTGGCCGAGCGGGACGGAGCGGCGTGATAGAGCAGCAGGTCGGCCATGACTGGTTCCTTGTTGGTGCGTTGGCACAATTTATCGCCCGATTGTGCTGCGACGGTGACGGCTCAGACCGGCGCGATGGCGGCGCCGCTGCCGAGCCAGCGCGCAATCAGCCGCGCCAGCGTGCCGTCGTCGCGCAGCGCCTGCTGCGCCTTGTCGATGGCATCGCGCAGTTCGGCGTTGCCCTTTCGCACGCACACGCCGAGCAGCTCTCGGGTGATGCCGGTCTCGACCACATTGAGCGTCGGCCGGTCGCGCGTCAGCCAGTGCATCACCGGCGCTGCTGCGACGGTGACGGCTCAGACCGGCGCGATGGCGGCGCCGCTGCCGAGCCAGCGCGCAATCAGCCGCGCCAGCGTGCCGTCGTCGCGCAGCGCCTGCTGCGCCTTGTCGATGGCATCGCGCAGTTCGGCGTTGCCCTTTCGCACGCACACGCCGAGCAGCTCTCGGGTGATGCCGGTCTCGACCACATTGAGCGTCGGCCGGTCGCGCGTCAGCCAGTGCATCACCGGCGCAAGTTTCATGAAGGCGTCGCAGCCGCCGTTCGACAGGTCGTCGAGCGCCGTCTTGATGGCGTCGTAGGGATAGACCCGCACCCGCGCCGCGCGGCCTTCCGCCACCAGGCGTTCGGCGACCGGCTGACTGGTATTGCCCTGTTGCACGCCGATCGTCAGTCCACGCAGGTCCCCGGTCGAGCGGACGTCAGGATGGCGCGTAACGTCGACCACCAGCGACTGGCCGGACAACACGTATGGGGCGCAGAAGTCGGCGGCCTGCTGGCGCTGCGGCGTGATCGTGGTGCCGGAAGCGACACAGTCGTAGGCGTCGCTATCGAGGCCGCCGAAGATGCCGTTGAAGTCGCTGCCGGTATACGGCACGAGCTGCCAGGTGCGGCCGATCGCTTGAGCAATCAACCGCATCAGCTCGATGTCAAAACCTTCCGCGCCGTCCGCGCCCATCAGTTCGAATGGCGGATCGGGCAGCGCGGCGCCGACCCGCAGCGGCTTCGGTTCGGCCGCCTCGGGACCGGGCATCGCTCACTTTACCGGGATGTTGGCGTGCACGAACGCCGCCATGCGCGCGAACATGTCGCCGACCTGCGTGAGGTCGGGCGAATGCCCGGAGTGCCCCTCCATCTCGATATATTCGAGCGCGATCTCACCGCCGGCCTTGCGGTAGTTGTGAACGAAGCGCTGCGGCTCGTTGCCGGCGAAGCTCGACCCAGCGTCCTTGTAGTCGTGCAGCAGATCGCCGCGGCCCTGGAACCAGATCGCCGGCGGCGTGCGCACGCTCTCGCCGCGCTCCAGCGCCAGCATCGGGTTGCCCTCCTCCATGTTGGCTTCGGTCTGCCAATACGAATCCTGCCGGGCGATGATGCCCTTGGGCCATTCCGGCGCATTCGCCGAGGCCTGGGTGCGCTTGGCATGGCGGTAGCGGCTGAGCGGATTGATCACCGGCCACGACATCGCGACGCAGGCGACGCTGGCGTCCTGCGCCGGCGCGCCGGGAGGCAGCGGGATCGCCGCATAGCGCGGATCGTCCGGCCGCATCGCCACCAGCATCGCAAGATGTCCGCCGCTCGACTGACCGGAAAGCCCGATCAGGTCCGGCCGCGTCTTGAGCATGCGCGCGTTTGCCTTCGCCCAGCGCACCGCATAGTTGATGTCCTGCACCGAGGCCGGATACGGCGCCTCGCTGCCGGAGCGGAAATCGAGCGCGATCGACACGATGCCGGCGCGCGCCATTGCCTCGTGGCGCAGCTTCTCGGTGAAACGATCGCTCAGGCACCAGGCGCCGCCATGGCATTCCACCAGCGCCGGGAACGGGCCCTCGCCTCTCGGCCGGTAGATCCGTGCCAGCAGCGGTTTGTCGCCGTGGCGGAGATATTCCACGTCCTCGACGTCGAACTCATGCGTCTTCTGCTTGTGCGTTTTGGCTTCGAGGGTTGCGGCGGTCATGGCGAAACTCCCTGCTGGTCGTGCGCGCGGATATTTGCGCAGTGCAGCAACGAGAGCAACCGCCCTCGCTCAAATCTCCTTGATACCGGTCCCGCAACTGCGCGGGCAGGTCTATAGTATGTGTGATGCGGGGCGTGCGCGTGTGACGTGACCCGTCAACCCTGCGCGGCTACCCACGCTGACGTCGTGCCCTCGCTTGAACCACGTTCAGGAGGACCGCCATGACGTATCAGGAAACCATCGGCGGCGCCGATGCGGCGCATGAGCTTCCGCGTGTCCGCTCGATCTCGCCGCGCGACCTGTGGGATGCGCTCGCCAAGGGATTTGCCGACTTCTGGGCGATGCCGACCCACGTCATCTTCCTGACAATGATCTATCCGATTGCCGGACTGGTGATCGGCTATGCGGCGTTCGGCGCCAACCTGCTGCCGCTGGTCTATCCGATGGCGGCGGGCTTTGCGCTGCTCGGCCCGTTCATCGCGATCGGCCTCTACGAGCTCAGCCGCCGCCGCGAAGCCGGTCTCGAGACGCAGTGGAGCCACGCCTTCGATCTGCTGCAGGCGGATTCGTTCCGCGCCATCCTCGCGCTCGGTCTCGTGCTGCTCGCGTTGTTCGGGCTGTGGATCGCGGTGGCGCAGACGATCTACACCGCGCAGTTCGGCTACGCGCCGCCGCCGTCTTCGATCGAGGCGTTCGTTCGCCAGATGCTGGAGACGCCGGCCGGCCACCGCGTCATCATGATCGGCAACGGCGTTGGCTTCCTGTTCGCGCTCATCGCCTTCATGATCAGCGTGGTGGCGTTCCCGCTGCTGATCGATCGCAACATCGGCGCGACCGCGGCCGCGCTCACCTCGGTGCGCGCGGTATTGCGCAATCCGTTCACCATGATGCTGTGGGGCCTGATCGTTGCGGTGCTGCTGCTGATCGGCTCGCTGCCGTTCTTCCTCGGCCTTGCGATCATCGTGCCGGTGCTCGGCCACGCCACCTGGCATCTCTATCGTAAGGTCGTGGTGGTGCCCGATCTGCCGCCGCGCGAGGTGCATCCCTCGCCGCCCAAGGGTAAGCGCTACGCCGCCGATTTCCCGGCCGTGCTCTTCCCTGTGTCCGATAAAGAGCGCTGACGGCGCGACGCAACCACTGCCGCAGTCCGCATGGCGAAGCGACATGCGGGACCGCTCTCGCCGTTGAATGCTGTTCCCGCATGTCACTTCCCTCATGCGGGCCATGCGCTGCGCGTTCATCGACATCAACGTGAATTGGTTCCACGCCGTTTGGCATGCGGCGTGCATTGAATCGTCTTGCGAAGTCCGTGGCCGGGATCGACCATGAAAGGTGCAAGATATGCTCAAAGTTTTCGCGCGTGCCGTCTTCCTGGCCTGCGTGTCGTTTGCAACCGCTGCGAACGCCGCCTGGCCCGATCGAACCGTCACGTTGATCGTTCCTTATCCTGCCGGCGGCATCACCGACGTGCTGTCGCGACTGACTGCGGATCTTCTGCAGACCAAGTTCAAGCAGAATTTCATCGTCCAGAACGAGACCGGTGCGGGCGGCACCATCGGTGCGGGCAACGCGTCGCGCGCCAAGCCGGACGGTTACACGCTATTTTTTGGGCCGATCGGTCTCCTGACGCTGTCGCCGCTGACCACCAAGATCACCTACAAACCGAGCGACTTCGAACCGGTTTCGATCGTCGCCTCGACGCCCTTTGTGATCACGGTCGGCAAGGACTTTCCCGCCAGCACGCTCGCCGAATTCATCGCCCCGGTGAAGAAGAAGCCGGGCGGCTACACCGACGCGTAGTGCGCCGC
>JBFXEX010000141.1:0-14091 GCA_050179645.1 Xanthobacteraceae bacterium
GTAGCCAAAATCGCCAAGCTCGGAATTCTGCGAGCACGCGCGAACGATAACTCGGCGTTCGCGCGTGAACGGCGGCCTTGAAATCAAACAGCGAACCGATGCCGCCGGCGAAGAGCGGGGCGCCTGGCCATGCGGGATCGCGGATGCCGTGGTTGGCGGCTTGCCGCCAGGCAATACCACGACACGGGTGCCAACTTTGACGCGGGTGTAGAGGTCCTCGACGTCCTCGTTGGTCAACCGGATGCAGCCCGACGACACGAAGGTGCCGATGGTCGACGGCTGGTTGGTACCGTGGATGCGGTAAACGGTATTCCCGAGATAGAGCGCGCGTGCGCCCATCGGATTGGTTTCGCCGCCGGCCATGAAGCGCGGCAGGTAGGGCTGGCGCTCGATCATCTCTGACGGCGGATGCCAATCCGGCCATTCCGCCATGCGGGTGACCTTCTGGACGCCCGACCACGTGAAGCCATCGCGCCCGACGCCGACGCCGTAGCGCATCGCCTTGCCGTTCGGCATCACGAGATAGAGATACGTGCTCGACGTATCGATGACGATCGTGCCCGGCGGCTCCTTGGTGCGGTAGTCGACGAGGGTACGACGGAATTGCGGTGGCAGGTGTTTGCGCGGCCCGGTCTCCGGACGATAGTCGGCCGGCAGCGCCGCCACCATGTTGCGCGGATCGGGCCGCACCGTACCGGTCGTCTGGCCAGGTTGAATGGGGCCAGGTGACAGCTCCAGCGGCGGGCGCACGGCCTCCTGTAATTCGTAAGACGTGCCGGGCGCGGGTTCAAGCTGCTGCGACGGCGCAGCCGCCACCGGCGGCTCGTTCGGACCAACGTATGGTCCGCCCATCGGGCGCGCATAGCCGGGGCTCGGATCGAGCGGTGCCTGCGCAGGACCTGGCGCGACGTATCCCTGCTGCGGATTTACGTAGCCCTGCTGAGGCTGAACGTGACCTTGTTGGGGCTGAAGGTAACCCTGTTGAGGCTGAACGTAACCCTGTTGAGGTTGAACGTAACCCTGTTGAGGTTGAACGTAACCCTGCTGGGACTGAACATATTCCGGTGGCGAGATGTACCCGGGCGGCGGTGCCGGGGTGTAGCCATCCATCTCGGGTTGAATCGGCGCAGCCCGGCCGTAACGCGTGTTGGGCGCTGCCTGCTGATCCACCGAGGACGGCGGCACCGGTCGTGCGTAGCGCGGGTCTGCCGGCAGCGGCGCTTCGTACACGCCGGGTGCCGCATAGACTCCCGGCGACGCATTCCGGTGTCCGGGCGCGGACTCGTAAGTCGGTATGTCATCGTCCTCGGCGACCACCTGCGGCGTCGCACGATACGGCGGTTGATAACCTCCCGGGCCGGGCGGCGGGTAATATTGCGCCAAGGCCGATCCTGCCGAACCGGCAAGCCCGATGAAGAAAACCGAAAAAGCGGTTGCTGCGCGCAAAGCCCCAATTCCCCCTTGGTCCCCGTCCTGGCAAGGCCAGTCCCTAAACGGGACATGGCATCAACCATGAACAAGGCACATTCAAGACCAAGGCGTGGAATCTCGCCAGAAAAGATGGCTAACACATTGATAATGCGGAAAATTGGTGACCGGCTTGTTCACTTTGCCAAGCCCATGGCGGCCCGCCCGGGTGGCGACGCCGAATTTGCTGCCGGGGCACAAAAGCGAGAAGCTCCGGCACCCGTCAGGCGCCCTTCTGCCTGCCCCCATTCCATGCGGTAGCGCCAGCCCTCAGCCCTTCTTCGTCTCACTGACGATTGGCTTGGCCATCCGGAAGCAATCGACACCGACCGGGATGCCGCAATAGATCGCGATCTGGGTCAGGACTGCGCTGATCTCTTTAGGCGTGAGCCCATTGGTCAGCGCGCCACGGACATGGGTCTGGAATTCTTCCATCTTGCCAAGCGCGGCGATCATGCCGAGGTTGAGGATCGAGCGCTCGCGCGGCGTCAAAGTGCTGTCGCCCCAGGCCTCGCCCCAGCAGTATTGCGTCACGATGCGCTGGAAGTCGCGGTTGAAGTCGTCGACGTTCTTGAGCGCACGGTCGACATACTCCTCGCCGAGCACCTTACGGCGCATCGCCAAGCCCTTGTCATAGACGTCCTGATCCATCGTCATTCCTCCGGTTGTTGGTCGAGCCGCGCGAAGACGGCGAGCAAAGTCTCGACCGTAGGCTTGGAAAACGGCTCGGCGGACGTGGCCTCGTATGCCGCGAGGCTGTCGCGAGCGGCATCTTGCGGCGACGCGGCCGGGCGACCGAGCGTCACCGACCGCGCCATCTGGTACATCGCCTCCTGCTGCAGACGTTCCGCCTCCAGTTCGACAGCTTTGATCCTGCTGCGAAATGCTTCCGCGGTCGCGGCTTCGACCAGCGCTGGCGGCGATCTCAAGGCTCGCCGGATCTCGCGTAGCGGCATGACCGTCATTCTGCGCCAGGGACCGATCTGGCTGTTGAGGTGGTCGACGTCGGCCACCGAAAATGTGCGGCCCTGGCTCGCCTGCCACAGCAGAAACAGCAGCAGATTGACATCGATCCCCGCGCCGTCCTGCAGCGCGATGCAGGCCTCGCCGACCCCGGGCTGACGGTAATAGCGGAGCGAGAATCGCCAGAACGGCGATCCCGCGGGCGGAGAACCTTGCTCCGTGCCGCTCATGTCCGGGCGCTGAGCGGCACGACGCCGAGCGAGTTGGCCACCTCGTCGACCTGCTTGAGCAAAGCCGTCGACAACGGCACGCCGTCGCACTCGCGCTCGAGCCGACGGGCCAAGCGCCCCTGCCCCGGCACCCGCACCTGATCCACGCCCGGCAACGGCTTCGACGTCGCGATGTCGCGGATATGCCGGTCGATTTCCGCCTTGAACACATCGAGCGGCAGGAAGCGGCTCACATCCAGTGCCACCACGAACTGCCCGACATTGAGTTCGCTCGCCGGCGGCGCGGCGAAATCCGCGATGTCGCGGCCGAAATTGGCCCGGTTGAGCGGTCCCGCCAAGAGGCCGATGATCAGCGACAGGCCGCTGCCCTTGTAGCCGCCGACCGGCACATACGTGCCTTCGGTGATGCGGTTCGGATCGGTGATCGGCGAGCCGTCCACGCGGCTCTGCACCCAGCCTTCCGGCATCGGCCGCTGTTCGAGCTGGTGGGTGCGAATCGCTCCGTTCGACGCCACCGAGGTGGCGATGTCGAACACCACCGGCGCCTCCTTGCCGGCCGGGATCGCAACCGCGATCGGATTGGTGCCGAGCAGCGGCTCCGATCCGCCCCACGGCGCCATGTGTTGAACGCTCGACGATGCGCCGTAGATTCCGACCATGCCGTGCTCCACGGGGATCACCGCGTAGATCGCACCGGCGCCTGCGTGATTCGACCGTCGCGCGCCGACCCAGCCGATTCCCGACGTGCGGGCCAGTTCGATCGCGAGTTCCGCCGCGTAGGTCATCACCACGTGACCGAGCCCCTGGTCGCCGTCGATCAGCGCCGTCGCGGGCGAGCGCTCGAGCACTGTGATCTTCGGCTTCGGATTCATCACGCCGCGCTTGAGCTGGCGCACATAGCCGGCCAGCCGGAACACGCCATGGGCGTCGGAACCGGTCAGATCGGCTTCGAGCATCGCGCCAGCGACGGTCTCGGCTTCGGCTTGCGACATGCCGCAAGCAGCGAAGCAGTCAATCAGGAAAGCCTTGATCGCGGCACCGGAAATGTGCCGCGTCGCTTGTGTCTCGGTCAGCACGGAGAGAACCTGTTCAACATTGCTCATGCTCGTCGCAGGCGGCGAGTGGCCCGTCTCAGAGCATGGAATGAACGGCGATGGAAGGCCAGCGTCCTTTCACCGCACTGGGGGCATACCCATCGGGAGCATGCCCCGCCGGTCAGCGGGCCGTGGCCGCGGTGGCAACCTTGGCCTTCGCCTTGGCCGCTTTGGTCTCGGCAATCTGCGTGCGGCTCGCCCGCAGCGCCTGAGCGAGCTTGCGCCAATCGCCGCGCGACTGCACGTGCGCCGGATCGTTGCCCGGCATCGGCCGGTGCAGGCCGTATTTCGCGCCGTGGGCATCAAGCCACTTCCAGATCGGCGTTGGATTGCTGTCCTCGCCGGTGACGTCGACCGCCCGGCCATGGCCGTAGCCGCCAACCCGAGCGCTGCCGCCATGCAGCGAGTTGCGGGCGCTGGCCTTGAAGCCGGAAGCCAGGCTCTGGCGGTAGTCGTCGCGGAAGGCGCTCAAGATCGCCCAGCGGACGCCGGCGGCATCCATGGCCTTGCCGGCGTGATAGAGCTGCTCGCGGAAATCGGGATCCATGCCGCTGATCACATAGGCCGGCATGGAGATTCCGAAGCGCTTCGCGGCAACCGGATCCTTCCAGGTGAAATCGCCCGAGCCGTCCTTCTTTACCGGTGCGCGCTGATAGACTTCCCAGAGGTAGCGTTCGACTTCGTCCAACTTACCGAGAATGCGCGCCTCCGGGCCGACCGGAGTCTCGCGGATGGTGCTCGTCACCTCCCGGCTGACCGCCTCGGAGGATACCGACGCCAGCGTGAAGCCGCCGGCAGTATTGGTCTCCTGGCCAACCGGCTCAGAGGACGCGGACGCAAACGTGAAAGTGGCTGGGCCGGTCGGTGGCGCAAATGCCAGGGCACCGATATTGCCTTCTGCGCTGGCGATGACGCGCGGGAGCGGATTCTTCGCCCGTACCGTCTGGACGGGTTGCGCGGCCTGCGCGGACGTTTCGCTGAGATCTTCCGCCTGCAGTTCTTCGCTTTCGGCTTCGGAGAAGAACACCCTGGCCTGCTCCCAGCGGTCCTGGAAGCTTTGGCGCCGTTCGGGCGCACGACGAACCACGGTCTGCGCGGGATTGGCGATGGGCACCAGCGAAGCGTGCTGCTGCAGGTGAGGCCGCTGCTTGGGCCCGAAATTGACCGTCCCGAACACCATCATGACCGCGGTTACCGCGCTCGCGCCGAGCCAGAACGGCTTGCTGTAGCTGACCGCCGTGCGCAGGGCGCCGACGATGTAAAAGCGGGCCGGCGGCGGCAGATAAAGTCCCGGCGAACCGGCTCGTTGGGGCTGCGTTGCGCGTGCCCGAATCGTGTCCTGTCCAGTCAAGAAGCCTTCCCCCAAAACCGCTTGCCTTCACCGGCCGTCGTGAGTCTGCGCAGGCATGCCGTGGCGGCAGCCGAGCGTTCGCACGAGTCAAGTCAGCCGATGTTGGTGCGTGATTTCCCCCGACCCGAAAGCCAATCCCCCGATCGGCTCATGCTGATTCAGTCTAAGACCGAATGCGGAAAAAGATTGACCGTGATAAAATGGCAGCATTGGGCCCGCTGGATGGCGCAAAGCAGAAAATCCACCAGTCCTTTACGGAGTCCAATAGTGCGGCGAAGAGCCCGAGTTGCAGCCCGCAGCGCAAATTCCTAGCATTAACGACAAAATCCAACCCTGGGAGGAACACACGTGACCCACCGCCATGCTCGCAAAACGCTCCTGACGCGACGCACCTTCATCAAGACAGCCGGAGCGCTCGCTGCCGGCATGGCCGCACCCGCACTCTGGCGGGTCGGCGAGGCATTTGCCGCCTATCCGGAGCGTCCGATCAGAATCGTCGTTGCCAACACGCCCGGCGGGCCGTCCGACATCATTGCGCGCATCATGGCGGCTGCAATGACCGAGACCATTGGCGGCTCGGTGATCGTGGAGAACAAGGGCGGGGCCGGCGGCAACATCGGCATGGGCCTGGCGGCCCGCGCCGAACCCGATGGCTACACCATCTTGCTCGCGACCAGCGCCTACTCCGTTAACCCTGGGCTCTACAACAACCTGCCTTACGACCCGTTCAAGGATTTCGTCGCGATCTGCGAACTCGCGGTCTCGCCGCATGTCTTCGCCGTGAAGCCCGAGCTTGGCGTCAACAGCATGAAGGAATTCGTCGCACTGGCGAAGAAGAACCCGGACAAGTTCAACGTCTCCACCCCGCCGATCGGCACGACACCGCAATTGCAGGCCGAAGTGCTCAAGCTGCGCGAAGGACTGCCGGGGATGGCGACCGTGGTGTTCCCGGGCGGCGGCGATGCCCTCAAGGCTCTGCTCACCGGCACGGTGCAACTGTCCTCCGGCGTGCTCGCGCCCGCTCACCCGCAGATCAAGGCGGGCAACATCAAGGGGCTCGCCGTGACCGGAGCGACCCGGTGGCACGATCTGCCGGACATTCCGACCATGCTGGAAGCCGGTTACCCGGACTTCGTGTTCGAGACCTATACGGCATTGATGGCGCCCGCAAAGGTGCCGCCCGAGATCGTTGCCCGGCTGGAAAAGACCGCGCTCGACATCCTCAACAAGCCGGAGATGAAGGCGCGGCTCACCAAGGCCGGCTTCGAGGTGACCGCGAAGGACGGCAAGGGACACATGGCCCGAATCCAGAAAGAGGTACCGATGTTCCGCGAGATCATCGCGCAGGCCGGCATCAAGAAGCTGTAGCGGGTACTCGTCCCACGTCGTCATGCCCGCGCTTGTCGCGGGCATCCACGTCTTTCCGAAGCGTATCGCGGTTCAGCGCGCTCCGATACGACTGCCTCAGCACGGCGCGATGGCGATCTCCAACGGGAAACTGTCGACGCATTCGTGACCGTCACGGGTCACAATGAACGTGTGCCCGAGAAAGATGCCGAACTGGCCGTCGGCGGTGATCGGGTTGGGCTCGGCCATGATGATCATGCCGGGCTTGAGGATCTTATCGATCTCGTCGGCCTCGGTGTGTTCGGCAAAGACATGCGGCTTGTCGGTGACGATGTCGATGCCGTGCACCTGGACGGGCCGCGACTGCACGCCCTTGTCGCGAAAGAACTTCGCCGCATGACGCATGTTGTCGGTGGCGGCGCCGGGCTTGATCTCGGCGACGATGCGATTGTAGCCGGGCAGCGTGATGTCCTCCCAGAACCGCCGCACCATCTCGTTCGGCTCGCCGAGCGTGATCGGCGAGCCGATCTGCGCCGACATGCCGTTGTAGCCGGCGGCAAGTTCCATGTTGATAATGTCGCCCTTCTGTAGCTTCCGGTGCGAAGGCCGCGGGTTGCCGAACACCATGGCGGGATGGTCCATCGGGGTCGAGCCGATGATCAGAAAGTCGATGTCGCCGCCGCCGTCGAGGATCGCCGCACCGGCTGCGGCGCGCAGTTCGTATTCCGGGATGCCGGGCTTGGCCCGCGCGATCATCGCCTCCATGGCGCGCTGGCACAGCACGCCGGCCTTGCGCACGGCCCGCAATTCCTCCTCGCTGTGAATCACGACGAGTTCGTGCATGAAGCCCTTGGTGAACACGAACTCGGCGTCCGGCAGCGACTGGCGCAGCACGTTGTACTGATTGACCGGCAGGTAGTCATTGTGGCGCGGGTCGACTTCGATGAGCCCGATGCGGCCGCGCTCGAGCTTCAGTTCCTTGAGCCGCTCAACCATCACCTGGGCGTACTTGCCGCTGCGGCTGTGGCGCACATCGCTGAGCGCATTGGCGCATTCGCGACGCGCCGCCTCACAGTGCGTGCCCCCCATCGAGAATACCAGCGTCGGCTCGCCGTCGAGCGGCACGACGACGTAGGAGGCAATCGCATGCCACTCCCAGTGGCCGGTGAGCCATTGCATGCCGCCGCCGAAACTCCAGTGACTCGGTCCTCCCGGTACGATGACGGCATCGAGCTTGTGCTCGCGCATCTTGTCGCGAAGTGACGCGTACCTGCGGGCGTATTCGGCCTCAGAGTAATGGTCGTAGACCGCGTCCCGGTAGTACGGCGTGTCGTACATGTTGGAGAACGGCGCGTTCTGGTCGAGCTTGTGGCGCACCTCCTCCCAGGTCTGCAGGCCCTTTGGCAGCAGGGTCCGGATATTCATGTGTGCATTCTCACTTCACCACACCGGGCAAATTGTTGCTCGTGACGACGGTACTCACGCGACATCCCTTGGCGCCGTCGTCCGGCGCGGCTTGGCGGTGTGAAGCTGATGCCAGATGTGCAACCGGATCTCGGTGAAGCGCGGATCGGAGCGCACGGCGTCGGCCACGCGCGGCCAGCTGAACGGCATATCGAGCACCTCCTTGATGCGGCCCGGCCGCGCGCTCATCACCGCGATGCGATCGCCGAGCAGGATCGCCTCGTCGATCGAGTGGGTGATGAACACCATGGTCTTGCGTTCGTCGGGGCGATCCATCAGCAGGAGCAACTCCTCCTGCAAAACCTCGCGGGTCTGCGCGTCGAGCGCGGCGAACGGCTCGTCCATCAGCAGGATGGAGGGGTTCATCGCCAACGCCCGCACAAGTCCGACGCGCTGCTGCATACCGCCGGAGAGCTGATAGGGGTAATGGCCCTCGAAGCCGATCAGCCCGACGAGATCGAGATAGTGCGCAACCCGTCGCTTGATCTCGGGGCGCGGCATCCCCGCCATCGCCAGGCCGAAGGCGGCGTTGTCATAGACCGTCTTCCACGGCATCAGGCCGAAATGCTGGAACACCATCGCGACGCCATCCGGCGGGCGGCCGGCGACCGGCTTGCCCTGCACGATGAGTTGTCCGCTGCTGAGATCGGTCAGTCCGGCGATGCAGCGCAGCAACGTGGTCTTGCCGCACCCCGACGGACCGACCACGCACATGATCTCGTTGCGTTTGACCTTGAGCGACAATTGATGGAATGCGACCACGGCACCGTCAAGAAAGACCTTGCTGGCCCCTTCGGCGACGATCGCCGGCTGGTCCGATACCTCGCCTGACGTCATGCTCCTCCCATCTGCCGGCCCCCGCAGGCACCAGCTTCACCTGTTCGGCACGTCACGTGCCGGCCGATGAATTTCTTGTCGTTGTCTTCAGTTTTGCGCAGTTTCCGGGAAAAGCGACCGGAACGCAATGCGGCTGCCGCCGACGGCAGACCGAGGCCACATAGCGCTTGAGCGCGCGGATTCCCGCGCCACAACCCTCTGCCGGATGCCGCCGCGTTAACTGGATCATCCCGTTCAGAGGGCCCGGACACGCCGCGCAGCCGGTTCCCCTTGCAATTGAGAAGCCGGCCGCTCCCGAGTTCGTCAGGGGGCGAAAGGTTGACGAAACGCCCCGGAAGCGGCCGGCGGCCGAAGGACCGAAAACACGGTCGCTTCGGTAGACTAAAGCGGCGGCAATCCCGGCATCGGGCCGGCGAACGGACCGACGTGCGGCGGTGGCAGCATCGCCTCGCCGAGATTCTGCCGCTGTTGCGGGGAGAGAACCTTCATGAACCGCTCGACCGCAGCGCGCTCCGCTTTGAACAGATCCGCGCGATCCTTCGCGCCTCGCTCGCGGAATATCAGGAACGCCACCGGGTCTTTGGCGGGGCTCGGCGGTACCGCGTCGGGCGAGTTGCAGTTCGCCTTGATCGCTCCAAGCATGGCGCGAGACGACGAAACGAACACCTCCCATTCGGCCATCTGATCGGGCGCCGGCGCGACCCGCGTCCGGACAAATGCCATCCGCGCTGCAAACAAGGCGTCCATATCGTTGCACATCTTCTTGAACATCTCGGCAGGCGGCGGCCCCATCGGCCCTTGGGCAGCAGCCCCGGCGGCGGAGCAAGCCACGGCTGCAAATGCGATGGCCAGACGTCGCAGCCGTGCCGAAGCTCTTGGAAAGATCGGAATGTTTGTGAGCACTTGTAACTCCTCAGTCACGCGGCGAAGTGAACGTGCGCGTGAACAATGCCCGGCTCGCGTTTCTGAGAGATGTCTCGAATGTATCGGATCGTGCAACGAGCGAGCCGGCGTGAGACGCGCCAAAGACCGCATCGCGCTCGTCGGGCGCCGCGCGCAGCATGGATTTGAACGATTTCGAGACTTGCCCCGGGCAAATGCCGGGGCGGCTTAATTCGTCCGGATCGGCAGTTGCAGCCGGGCCACCAAGCCGGTCGGGAGCGAGTCGAGAAGGCACAACTTGCCGCCATGGGCCTCGGCGGCTGACTTCGCAATCGCCAGTCCGAGTCCGAAGCCGGTCGTACGATTCTTCGCAACCGTACCCGCGTCGCCGCGAACGAACGGCGCCAGCATGGCGTCCTTGGTGGTGTTCGGAATGCCGGGACCGTAATCGATCACGTCGATGACGATCTGCGTCTCCGCCATTGTCCGCAGTTCCACTGTCACGCGCGTACCGGCGTGCTTCAAACCGTTCTCAATCAGGTTCGTGACCGCACGGCGGATTTCATCAATATTGCATCGCACCAGCAAACGATTTGGGCCGTTGTACAAAACGTCGCCTCCCAAATCGAAAAAATCGTTGCAGATGGTCTGCGCCAGACTTGCAATATCGATGAGTTCCCATTGGCCGGGGCTCGGCCCCTCACGCAAGTACGAGAGTGCGGCACGGACCATTCGGTCCATCTGATCAAGATCTCGAAGCATCAATTCACGAGTCTCGTTCTGGTCGATGAACTCCGCTCGCAATCGCATACGCGTAATCGGGGTTCTCAGATCATGGCTGATCGCGGCCAGCATCCGCGTCCTGCCGTCAATCATGGTGCGAACACGCGACTGCAATTGGTTGAGCGCCTTGGAGGCGGCCCGAACCTCATAGGGGCCAACACCTTCAGGAAGCGGAGACGGATCGCGATCGAGCGCGAATCCTTCGGCTGCGCCGGCAAGTCGCGCAAGCGGAGCGGTAATTGCCCGGGCAGCCCAGAACAAGAATGCGGTCAGCAGGACGGCTGTGAACGCAAGCGTAAACAGCAGCGCGCCAAGCGGCGTCGGCCCGCCCGGCAGGGGCCTGAGCGGCGCCAAGGTGGCGGCAACCATGCTGTTGTCCGAAAGAACGGCGGCCACCCTTAATAGACGGTGCTCCGAAGCCGCGGACGAAGAAGCCGGTTGCGCCGGTAACACCGTCACTTGAGTTCCGGGGCCCAGAGCGCGAGCGATGTATCGCAGCAGGCCCTGCTCCGGAGGATCGAACCCATGCCTGTCCGCGACGGCAGCATCGGCACGCGAGGCAGGAAGGAATTCGATCGCCAAACTCGGCGACATCGGGCCGATTGTTGCCATGAGCTCAGGCCGAAGCGCGGCCGGAAGACGATCCAGAATTTGGACGTAGGACACAAATCGGTCAGCCATGGCGGGCGACCCGACAGGCGGTAACGGCCCGCGACGCTCGACGGTCAGTGCGAACAGCAAGGCAGTGACGAATTGAAAGACCAGGATGACGCAAACGACGAGCGCGATGATTTGCCCCGAAATACCGTGAGGCTTGATGTTTGGCAGACGAGTCATTAACCGCGGTCCACACGCGGAGTGAACATGTAACCCTCCGACCGTACGGTTTTTATGATTTCCGGAGTCTTCGGATCGCGTTCGATCTTTTGGCGGATCCGACTGATGAGCACGTCGATGGAGCGCTCGTAAGGACCGCCAAATCGCCCCTGCGTGAGATCCAACAGCTGGTCGCGCGACAAGACCCGGCCCGGCTTCTCGCACAGTGCATGGAGCAGGTCGAACTCCGCTCCGGTCAACGCCACACGCGCCCCCTCCGGACTGAATAGATCTCGAGACATTGTATCGAGCCGCCAGTCCGCGAACATGTAGCGATGAGTCTTGGCATTGGAAGCCCGCGAGGGCTCCGACGCAATCCGGCGCAGCACTGCCCTGATGCGGGCCAGAAGCTCGCGCGGATTGAACGGCTTTGCCAGATAGTCGTCGGCGCCCAGTTCGAGCCCGATGATCCGATCGATGTCCTCGCCTTTGGCGGTGAGAATGACAATGGGAATCGGGGAGTCTTTTCCGCTCAGCCGCCGGCAGATGCTCAACCCGTCTTCGCCTGGCAGATTGAGATCGAGCACCATCAGGTCGACATGTTCGCCAAGAAGAATACGCTGCATTTCGCGGCCGTCTCTGGCGCAGGTGACGCGATACTCATTGGCGCTGAGATATTTGGCGACCAGAGCTGCAATCTCCTCGTCGTCCTCCACGACCAGAATATGAGAGAGCACTGCGGTCATAGCCAGCCCGATCTTATTTTCTTCGCGCCGGTGTTTTATTGCGATTGCCTGACCCGTCGCCATAGGTATGTCCCCTCACTCTATCCGGGCAGCCGGCCAGCAGGACGACGGACCCGGCGGTCATGCTCCAGTCCGCCGGCCGACATGGCCGCAGCAGGCGCCCCGAAAATGCTGCAGCAACGACGATCACGAGAATGCATAGAAGGATTTCAATTCGGGGCGGTAGCTCGTCCATCGCACTTTCAGGGCATCGGAATTCTCGTCGCCGACGAGCCGACACCGGTTTTTCGATGATCGTTGACCACTTTCTCCGGGGCTGGCCCAACTCGCCAAGCAGCACGGCTGTGTTTCTCGTCGATGTCCGAAAAATGGCTTTTGGTTGCAATTTGTATCTGTGCAGATACAGAGAGACGCTTTCGGGGCGGCCCTCGCGCGGAGATGGCACCGCGGCGATGGCCGAGACGAACGGCCGGAGGGCTATAAGGTCGGTTTCGACCCGCACTGCTCGTGGCTGACGGAAAAAGAAGCAATGAGGGAGGAACGATGACGAGCAAAGCCGATGCAGCCTTCAGGCTGGCGCAAACGAGCCACCGGCCGCCGGTCGACTATGATCGGCCTCCGGCCTACGACAAGATGGTCGCCGAAAAGGACGTGTACGTCGCGATGCGCGATGGCGTGAAGATCTGCGCCGACATCTACCGTCCCGACACCACCGAAAAGCTGCCGGCCCTGCTTGCGATCTCGATCCACAACAAGGATTTGCAGGGCCCCGAGATGGCCGAGACCGGCCTCCTGCAGCCGGCCTGGTCGATGCTGTGGACCGGACCCGCGGAAGCCGGCGACACACGCTTTCTGGTCTCGCGCGGCTACATCCACGTCATCGCCAATCCACGTGGAATTGCCAAATCGGAAAGCGGCGGCTCGCGCGCCTTCGACAGCTACGACCTGATCGAGTGGATCGCGGCGCAACCTTGGTGCGACGGCAATGTCGGCATGATCGGCATTTCGGGTTTTGGCGCCGAGCAACTGATGGCCGCCAAGCTCAAGCCGCCGCACCTCAAGGCGATCTTTCCGTTCGATCCGCGCGGCGCCTACGGCGAAGCCGGCGGCTTCCGCGACGAGTACCCGGGCGGCGTGATCCACCTGTTCCGCTTCCTGCTGCAGGTCTATGCGTCGGCGCATCAACAGAAGGGGCAGCCCAAGCCGCTGCCGCCGGAGCGCGAAAAGCTCTGGCAGGAAGCGATGGCCAATCCAGACTTCAAGATGTATCCGCACGTCTACAACGTGCTGATGCTCAAGGGGCAGCACTTCCCCGCCTATTTCGACGTGCTGCTCAACCCTTACGACAACGAGGAGGCCGTCAAGAAGAGCGAGGCGGAATTCTCCAAGATCGACATCCCGACCTATACGGGCTCCGGCTGGTACGGCTACTCGTACAAGACGCATCTCCTCGGCGCGCAGAACTGGTATCGCAACATCGATCCACCGGCGAAGAAGCTTCTGCTGCTTGGCCCCGCCCATCTCGACCGGCCGTTCAAGGCTTTCCACCAGGAAATCCTGCGCTGGTACGACCACTGGCTCAAAGGCCTCGACACCGGAATTCTGCACGAGCCGCCCGTGCGCTTCTGGGTGATGGGCGCGAACGAATGGCGCACCGGCAGCGATTGGCCGTTGCCGGAGACGCAGTGGGTCAAGTTCTATCTCAACGGCTGGGAGCGGCTCACAACGGACCCGTTTGTGCCGGCGAGCGCCGACGACTACCAGGCGCCCGACGCCTTTGCACAGATGCCGGCGCGCCAGACCAACCGTGTGCAGAAGCTGCGCTATCTCAGCGAACCTTTGGCGCAGGACCTCACCATCGCCGGTCCGATCGTGCTCAACCTGTTCGCGGCAATCGACCAGGACGACACCAACTGGATCGTGATCCTGAAAGATGTCGGCCCCGACGTCGGCGTGCAGACCGCGCGCGAAGGCGAACGCGACGTCACGCCTGGTTTGCCTGAACGTGAACTGACGCGCGGCTGGCTCAAGGCCAGTCACCGCGCCGTCGATCCGACCCGCTCACTGCCCGGTCGGCCGTGGCATCCGCTCACCCGCGCCGCACAGAAAAA
>JBFXEX010000142.1:0-13926 GCA_050179645.1 Xanthobacteraceae bacterium
GGCGACAACGCGGCGATGGACGTGGAACTGATCACGCCGATCGCCATGGAGGAGAAGCAGCGCTTCGCCATCCGCGAGGGCGGCAAGACCGTCGGCGCCGGCGTCGTCGTCAGCATCACGGAATAAGAGCGGGGGGCGCGGACGGGGCACACTGTGCCCCCTTTGTGCCCCCGGACGATGGTGCCGGGCTTGCAATACACCCTTCGTTCATGCATCTACACCCTGCGGCGGACCTCGGGCCGCCGCAGGCGTATCCGGAGGAGTGTAGCTCAACTGGCTAGAGCACCGGTCTCCAAAACCGGGGGTTGGGGGTTCGAGTCCCTCCACTCCTGCCAGGCGTAGCCAGGCTCGGCCGTCGAAGTACTTGATTTGTCAATGGCTTGGGTCGGTCAATGCCGGCTCCGAGCCGGTGGTTCATGGCCGAACTCAATGGTGGTGATAGTTTCAGACATGGCGACTTAAGATATGGCGATCAGTCCGTTCAAGTTCCTGCAGGAAGTCCGTACCGAGGCCCAGAAGGTCACCTGGCCGACCCGCCGCGAGACTGCGATCACCACCGCCATGGTGTTCGTCATGGTGGCGATCGCGTCGATTTTCTTCCTGATTGCCGACCAGATCATGCGTTTCATCGTGACGCTCGTCTTGGGCATCGGCGGTTGACGAATCCGGGCGGAATCAACGCATGACCAAACGCTGGTACATCGTCCAGGCCTATTCGAACTTCGAGCGCAAGGTCGCCGAGTCGATCCGCGAGCAGGCCAAGCAGCGCCATCTCGACAGCCTGTTCGAAGAGATCATGGTGCCGACCGAGAAGGTCGTCGAAGTGCGGCGCGGCCAGAAGGTCGACGCCGAGCGCAAGTTCTTCCCGGGCTACGTCCTGGTGAAGATGGAGCTGACCGACGAGGCCTATCACCTCATCAAGAACACGCCGAAAGTGACGGGCTTCCTCGGCGCCGACAACAAGCCGATGCCGATCTCCGATTCCGAGGCGGAACGCATCCTGCACCAGGTGCAGGAGGGCATCGAGCATCCGAAGTCGTCGATTTCGTTCGAGGTCGGCGAGCAGGTGCGGGTGTCGGACGGTCCGTTCGCGTCCTTCAACGGCACCGTCGAGGAGATCGACGCGGCGCGGAGCCGACTCAAGGTCGCGGTGTCGATCTTCGGCCGTGCGACCCCGGTCGAGCTCGAATTCGCGCAGGTGGAGAAGTTGTGAGTTTCGCCGGCCGACGCCTGCTGGCGCGGCTCGGCGGAGAGCGAACGTGGGAGGTGACGGCGGTTGCCAACCGCACTGATCCGCACCACGAACCCTGAACCGGCCGCGATGGCCAACGACAGGAGTGAGTAGATGGCAAAGAAGATTACCGGTTACATCAAGCTGCAGGTGCCGGCGGGGGCGGCCAATCCGTCGCCGCCGATCGGTCCCGCGCTCGGCCAGCGCGGACTCAACATCATGGAGTTCTGCAAGGCCTTCAACGCGCAGACCGCCAAGGAAGAGAAGGGCACGCCGATCCCGGTGGTGATCACGGTCTACGGCGACCGCACCTTCACCTTCGAGATGCGCACCCCGCCGATGTCGTTCTTCCTCAAGAAGGCCGCAAAGATCGAGGGCGGCTCGAAGACGCCCGGCCGCGACAGCGCCGGGAAGGTGTCGAAGGAGCAGGTCAAGGAAATCGCCGAGAAGAAGATGAAGGACCTGAACTGCGACTCCATCGAAGCCGCCATGCGCATGGTGGAAGGCTCGGCCCGCTCGATGGGCATCCAGGTTGCGGAGTGATCGCCATGGCAAATCTCGGAAAACGGACAGAGGCGCTGCGCAAGGGTGTCGATCGCGACAAGACCTATCCGATCGAGGAGGCCGTCAAGCTCGTCAAGGAGCGCGCCAAGGCCAAGTTCGACGAAACCATCGAGATCGCGATGAATCTCGGGGTCGATCCGCGCCACGCCGATCAGATGGTGCGCGGCGTGGTGACGCTGCCGAACGGCTCGGGCCGCAGCGTGCGGGTCGGCGTATTCGCGCGCGGCGCCAAGGCCGATGAGGCCAAGGCGGCGGGCGCCGACGTCGTCGGCGCCGAGGATCTGGTCGAGAAGGTGCAGAACGGCAATATCGACTTCGACCGCTGCATCGCCACGCCCGACCTGATGCCGCTGGTCGGCCGTCTCGGCAAGGTGCTGGGCCCGCGCGGCATGATGCCGAACCCGAAGGTCGGCACGGTGACGATGGACGTCACCGGCGCCGTCAAGGGCGCCAAGGGCGGCTCGGTTGAGTTCCGCGTCGAGAAGGCCGGCATCGTCCAGGCGGGCGTCGGCAAGGCCTCGTTCCCGGCCGAGAAGCTCGTCGAGAACATCAAGGCGTTCGCCGACGCGGTGCAGAAGGCGAAGCCCGCGGGCGCCAAGGGCACCTACATCAATCGGGTGGCCGTGTCCTCGACCATGGGGCCCGGCGTCAAGGTCGAGCCAAGCACCGTGCTCGGTGCGGGCGGCCCGCAGTCGTAAGCGTCGTTCCGGACGCCGCAATCGCAGTCATTGTGATTGTGCCCTCTCCCCTTGTGGGAGAGGGCCGCACCAATATGTCAACAGACCCGGATGGGTGAGGGGTAACCGCAACCACACCCCTCACCCATTTATTTCGTTGAGCCGCTGCGGCCGCCCTCTGCCACAAGGGGAGAGGGCACAGTCACGACGATCGCACCTGCGGCGACGATCGCCAACACATCGCGCTACTGCGACTTGATCCCGGCGTCGCGGATCACCTTGCCCAGACGCGCGACGTCGGACGCGATCAGCTTGGCGAACTCCGCTGGCGTACTGGTGGTGATGTCGACCGCCTGCGCGGCCACCTTTTTCACGATCTCGGGGTCCTTCGCCGCCTTGATGAATTCCGCATTGAGCTTGTTCACGATCGGGGCGGGCATGCCGGCCGGGCCAACGATGCCTTGCCAGATTTCAAGCTCGGTGCCCGCGAAGCCGGTCTCCGCCATGGTCGGAACATTCGGCAGCGCGGCCGAACGCTTGGGTGCGGTCCAGCCGAGTACGCGCAGCTTGCCGGCCTCCACCTGGCCGATCGCCGACACGTAGGAACTGAACAGCAGGTCGATATTGCCGGCGACCAGGTCGTTCACCGCCGGACCGGCACCGCGATAGGGCACATGCTGGAACGGCGCACCGGAGACCTGCCGGAGCATCTCGCCCAGGATGTGACCGCCGGAGCCGACGCCCTGCGAGCCGTAGTTGAGCCCGCCTGCCTTGGTCTTGGCGAGCGCGACCAGTTCCTTGACGCTTTTCGCCGGCGATGCGGCCGGCACGACCAGCACGCTCGGGAACGCGAACAGCGGCGTCACCGGCGCGAAGTCCTTGATCGGATCGAACTGAACGTTGGGCGTCAGCGCCGGCATGATGGCGAACACCCCGTTGTTGGCGAGGAACAACGAGTAGCCGTCGGGCGGTGACTGCTTGAACGCTACTGCCGCCGGCACGCCGCCACCGCCGCCGCGGTTGTCGATCACGATGTTGATCTTGAGGTTCTCGGCCATCTTCTGCGCGATCAAGCGCGTCACCGTGTCCGAACTGCCGCCCGGCGGGAACGGCACCACGATGGTGATCGCCCGCGAGGGAAAATCCGATTGCGCGAACGCGACCGGCAGCATCGCCATCCAGGCGACCAGCGTGCAGCAAAACGCGACAAGTACCCGCATGTTCAATCCTCCCGTGGACGTTCGCGGTATTTCGGCTTCTTCTTGGCGGTCGTTATGCCGCCTTTTTCCACAACTGTGCGGTGGCGATCCTGGCGCCCTCCGCCAATGAGCGCAGCTTCGCCCACATGATCGAGGGATGCACGCGCTGCGCAAAAGGACTTTGCGCGAAGCCGCAATCGGTGCCGCCCATCACGTGCTCGCGGCCGACGATGTTGGCGAGACGGACGAGACGCTGCGCCACCAGTTCGGGATGCTCGACGATGTTGGTGGCGTGGCTGATGACGCCGGGGATCAGTACCTTGCCGGGCGGCAGCTTCACGGTCTGCCACACCGTCCACTCGTGCTCGTGACGCGGGTTGGCGGCCTCGAAACTGTAGTGTCCGACATTCACCTGCAGGAGCAGGTCGACGATGTCCTTCATCGGCACGTCGAAGGCGTGCGGCCCGTTCCAACTGCCCCAGCAGATGTGATAGCGCGAGCGCTCGGGCGGAATACCCCTGAGCGCATGGTTGAGCGCGTCGATCCGCATCTGCGCCCAGGCGCGGTATTGCGCTTCGTTCATCGGCGGGACCATCCGCTCGTGCATGTAGGGAAGGAAGGCGTCGTCGACCTGCACGTAGAGGCCGGCGTCGATGATGGCCTGGTATTCCTGGTGCAGACAGTCGGCGAGCGCGAACAGCAGGCTCTTCTCGTCGGAATAATGCTCGTCTTTGGCGCCGGGTAGCGCGCTTGCCGGCGCCACCACCGGCAGAAACGCGCCGCCGGCTTTCGCCTTGGCGGCGGCCGACTTCAGATTGGCGATATCGCGTTTGACCTGGGTATCCGAATAGGTGAGGGGGCCGTTGACGACGAAGCGCTTGCCAAGCCGCGCGCCCAGGCCGGAAGCGCGGTCGTATTCCGCATAAAATTCCGGGAACGCCGCGCGATCCTGTCCGCCGCTGGCCGAAGCCATCGGATCCGCGAGCTCTTCGGCGGTCGCGGCCCGTGTGGCAACACCGCTCAGCCGGTCGTGAATGTAGAATGCCCAGTTGCGGCCCTTGCTGAATTCGCCGTCGCTGACGATGTCGATGCCGGCTTCAACTTGCTGGCGGACGACTTCTTCGATCGATTCCTGCAAACATGCCTCGTAGGCGGCCTTGTCGTAGGGCTCGCCGGCCTCGATCTTCTTGAGAAATTCCACGAGCTTCGGCGGGCGCACCAGGCTGCCGACATGGGTGGTTCGAATTCGATCGCTAGCGGTCACATTTTCCTCCCTTTTGGTTCGCATCGTGCACCGAGCGGCACAATACCTCAACTCAAGCCAGAGCGACGCGAACAGGCGCGGAAAGCGGCCCGAATCGCGCTTCTGTAGCCATCGGTGGGTGGTTGCGGGTGCAAGATCGGTGTCTTTAAGCCACTCTGAATCAATGAGTTGCCAGTGTCCTTCGGCTCCGAAGTTGGCAGTTGACCGCGCCCGAGAATGATGCGGACTGCGGAACCGCGATCCTAGCGAGCGATTCGCATGATTGATCGATGTTGCACGATCGGTTGATGTTGATTGTGTTCCGGACTTCATTGATGCATACCGCCGCACCAAGCGACCCTACGCCGCAGCGGATCGAGAAAATTCCGTCGATCCGAAAAATTCGCGACAAGCGGCTGCGGTAAAGGAAGTAAGTGGGGGAGACGACGGTGAGGAGGCTGGCATAATGGCTTGGCCATTGCGGTTGATCATGCTTGCGGTGCTGTGGACCTGGTCGTCGGCGGCGATGGCGCAGGCGACGGCGTCGAATCAGCAACTGCTCTCTGCCGGAGAACTCGATCAGACGTTGGCGCCGATCGCGCTCTATTCGGATCCGCTGCTCGCACAGGTGCTGATGGCAGCGACCTATCCGCTGGAAGTCGTTCAGGCCGACCGCTGGGCCAAATCCCATCGCGGCCTCAAGGGCGATGCGCTCACCGCGGCGCTCGCCAAGGAAAGCTGGGACGACAGCGTCAAGTCGCTGGTCCAGGTCCCGACCGTCCTGACGATGATGTCCGACAAGCTCGATTGGACCCAGAAGGTCGGCGACGCGATGCTGGCGCAGCAGACGGACGTCATGGATTCGATCCAGCGTCTGCGCAACCGCGCCAAGGCCAATGACAAGCTGCAGTCGAACAGCCAGCAGACCGTCAGCGTGGAGAGCCAGAACCAGAAGGACTACATCGTCATCGAGCCGGCATCCCCGAACGAGCTTTACGTGCCGTACTATCAGCCGGCAGTGGTCTATGGCGACTGGCCGTATCCGGCGTATCCGCCGCTCTACTTCGCCCCTCCGCCCGGCTACGTCACCGCCAGCGCATTGGCGGCCGGGGTGGCATTCGGTGCCGCCGTCGCCGCCGGCTATGCCATCTGGGGCAAGTGCAACTGGGCGGGCCACAACATCAACGTGGTGTCCAACCGCTCGGTGAACATCAACAATTTCAATCGCAACACGGCAAACTTCAACAAGTGGGAGCATAACCCCGATCATCGTCATGGCGTGCGGTACAACAACGATGCCGTCCGTCAGCGATACGCCGGCACCAACGCGCAGGCGGGCCGGCAACTGCGCGAGGATTTCCGCGGCAGGGACGGCGAACGCGTGCTCGATCCCGACCGGCACCTGGGGGGCGGCGACCTGCGTCCCGGGGTTGGCGACCGCGACCGCCCTGGTGCCGGTGACCGTCCCAACATCGGCGAGCGGGAGCGCCCGCAGCAGCGCGATACCGGACGCGGTGAGCGGCCGGATCAGGCCGCACGTGGCCGGCCGCGCGAGGGGGTGTTTGACCAAACCCATTCTGGGCGCGCGACCCAGGCGCATTCCGGCCGTGGACGGGAAAGTTACGCCGGCGGCGCCAACGCGCGGCATGGCGGCGGCGGCCGCGGCCGCCGCTGAGCCCGCACACATTCGCAATCTCGAGGCGATCATGACGTTGACGTTCGCAGGAAGTGCCGCCGGCCGGTTTGCAAATGTGCGCCGACTCGGATCGGGGCTCGGACTTTGGGCCGTGGCTGCCGTGTGCCTGTGGGCGATGGTGTCGGCGGCCGGGGCCCAGCAGTTGTTCAAGTCCCCCGACGATGCCGTCAAGGCGCTGGCGGGAGCCGCGAAGTCTGGGGATATCCGGGCGATCATGCGTGTGCTCGGCAACGAGAGCGCCGAATTGGCCTCGTCCGGGGACCCGGTGGCCGATGCGGCCACGCGCAAGCAGTTCTTTCAGTCCTATGAGACCAAGCATCGGATCGCGATGGACGGTGAGGACAAGGCCGTCTTGATGGTCGGAGAGGGCGACTGGCCGTTTCCGATCCCGCTGATCCGGCGCAACGAGATCTGGCGGTTCGACGCCGCGAGCGGACGGCAGGAGATTCTCCAGCGGCGAATCGGGCGCAACGAATTGAGTGCGATCCAGGCGTGCCGCGCCTACGTCGACGCGCAACTGGAATATGCCGATCGGGACCGCGGCGCCGGCATCGGCGCCTATGCGCAGCGCTTCCTCAGCCGGCCGGGCAAGAAGGACGGGCTCTACTGGCCGACGCAGGCCGGCGAGGAAAGCCCGCTCGGCGAACTGGTCGCGCGCGCCAGCGCCGAGGGCTACCGGGTCGGTGGCGGCCGGCAGCCGTTTCATGGCTATTACTACAAGATACTGACCCGGCAGGGGCCGAACGCGAAGGGCGGCGCCCTGGACTACATCGTGCGCGGCCGCATGATCGGCGGCTTCGCGCTCGTCGCCTATCCCTCCGAATACGACAATTCCGGCGTGATGACCTTTGTCGTCAACCAGGACGGAGTGGTGTACGAGAAGGACCTTGGGCCCAATACGCTGGGCATCGCCAGCAATATGACCGTTTTTGACCCGGATCAGACCTGGCGAAAGGTGGCAAACGACGGGATTCCGCAGGCCGCCAGCTCCCAATAAGCGAGCGGCTCAAGATTTCTGCGCAATTATCCTTGGCAAGGCGGTTCGAAGTCGCTAAATAGGCCACAGGGCGTGCCGGCCCGGGTATCGGCGCGTCCAAGCGCGCCTTATGAAAATTAGGATAAGTAGGACGGAACTCCTTTTAGGCATCCTGCGGGATCAATCTGAGAGGAGCCGGGACCGTTTCCGATTTTCCTGTGACGCCAGCGGCTTCCGATAAGTTGCGGAAGTGATGCCTGTCCGAGACTGCGGGCGCCGGTTCGACCCGGCTTAATCCACCAGCCCGCACAGATGGGGAAGACCGCTTTTTGGGGCGAAAGCCCCGCGACCGGTTCGAACCTCGAGGACCCGGCGCGGCCTTCGGCCGCGCGACGGGGGGCAGGAAAATGAGCGTCGTCCTGCCTTGTTTGTTCGAGTTCAAGTTCGGACGAATTTTAGGCGAGGCGACTGGTCGCAACCGGCGTTCCCGCAATTGAAGGCGGGCCGCCAACCGGAAAGAGCTTGCAGTGGATCGAGCGGCTAAGAAAGAGGCTGTCGCGACCCTCAACGGTGTTTTCACCAGCACCGCTGTGGTTGTGGTGGCCCACTATTCCGGCCTCACCGTGCCCCAGATGCAGAACCTGCGGAAGCAGATGAAGCTGGCGGGTGCCACCGTGAAGGTCGCGAAGAACCGTCTCGCCAAGATCGCTCTCGAAGGCACCGACGCAGCGGTGATCGTGCCCTTGCTCAAGGGCCCCACCCTGATCGCCTATTCGGGCGATCCGATTGCTGCGCCGAAGGTCGCCACCGACTTCGCCAAGGCGAACGAGAAGTTCGTCATCCTTGGCGGAGCGATGGGCAAGACCGCGCTCGACCCGAATGCCGTCAAGGCGCTCGCGTCGTTGCCGTCGCTTGATGAACTGCGTGCGAAGATCGTCGGCCTCGTTCAGGCGCCGGCGACCAAGCTCGCCCAGCTCGTCAACGCGCCGGCCGCCAAGGTCGCCCGTGTGGTCCAGGCCTACGCCTCGAAAGCCGAAGCGGCGTAAAGACAGCAATCTCAACTGGTATTTGAAAAACAGGACGCAAAGACAATGGCTGATCTACAGAAAATCGTGGACGACCTTTCCACCTTGACGGTGCTGGAAGCGGCCGATCTGGCCAAGATGCTCGAAGAGAAGTGGGGCGTCTCGGCGGCCGCTGCGGTTGCGGTCGCGGCCGGTCCCGCCGCTGCGGCGGCGGCGCCCGTCGAGGAGAAGACCGAATTCACCGTGATGCTGACCGCGATCGGCGACAAGAAGATCGAGGTGATCAAGGAAGTCCGCGCACTCACCTCGCTCGGCCTGAAGGAGGCCAAGGACTTGGTCGAGGCCGCCCCCAAGGCGGTCAAGGAAGGCGTCACCAAGGACGAGGCCGAAAAGGCCAAGGCCGCCCTGGAGAAGGTCGGCGCCAAGGTGGAACTCAAGTAAGTGTGATGGCGAATCTCGCGGTTCCGGGGGGAATTTCTCCGGAATCGCACCTATTTGTCCCTTGTTTGCAGCAGCACTGGGGATTCGGCGGTCTGGCAGGCGCCAGGCCGAACGCACATGCGGCGCCCCGACGCCTGTCCTGACGGTCGCGATGGATTGCGGCCTTCCGGAGAGTCGTCCCGGCCCGGCGGTTCGACAAAGAGAGGCGAGATGGCAGCGCAGACGTTTACAGGTCGCAAGCGCGTTAGAAAATTTTTCGGAAAAATTCAGGAAGTCGCGGAGATGCCGAACCTCATCGAGGTTCAGAAGGCATCCTATGACCAGTTCCTGCTGGTGAAGGAGCCCATCGGCGGCCGGCCCGACGAGGGGCTGCAGGCCGTGTTCAAGTCGGTCTTCCCGATCAGCGATTTCTCCAACAGCTCGATGCTCGAATTCGTCAAGTACGAGTTCGAGCCGCCGAAGTATGACGTCGACGAGTGCCGCCAGCGCGGCATGACCTACGCGGCGCCGCTCAAGGTGACGCTGCGCCTCATCGTGTTCGATATCGACGAGGAGACGGGCGCGAAGTCGGTCAAGGACATCAAGGAGCAGGATGTCTACATGGGCGACATTCCGCTCATGACCAACAACGGCACGTTCATCGTCAACGGCACCGAGCGCGTCATCGTCTCGCAGATGCACCGTTCGCCCGGCGTGTTCTTCGACCACGACAAGGGCAAGACCCACTCCTCGGGCAAGCTCCTGTTCGCGGCGCGGATCATCCCGTACCGCGGCTCCTGGCTCGACATCGAGTTCGACGCCAAGGACATCGTCTATGCGCGCATCGACCGTCGCCGGAAGATTCCGGTGACGTCGCTGTTGTTCGCGCTCGGCATGGACGGCGAGGAGATCCTCAACACTTTCTACAAGCAGGTGCCGTACAAGCGGCACAAGGACGGCTGGCGCGTTCCGTTCGATGCCGCGCGTTTCCGCGGCTACAAGGCGATCAACGACCTCGTTGACGCCGACTCCGGCAAGGTCGTGCTCGAGGCCAGCAAGAAGCTCACCGTCCGGCAGGCGCGGCAGTTGGCCGAAAAGGGCCTCAAGGCCCTGCGCATGACCGATCAGGAACTCATCGGCCACTATCTGGCGGAAGACCTGGTCAACCCGAAGACCGGCGAGATCTTCGCCGAGGCCGGCGAGGAGATCACCGAGAAGAACCTGAAGGTCCTGATCGACGAGGGCTACAAGGAACTGCCGCTGCTCGACATCGATCACGTCAACGTCGGCCCTTACATCCGCAACACGCTCGCAGTCGACAAGAACATGGCGCGCGAGGACGCGCTGTTCGACATCTACCGGGTGATGCGGCCGGGCGAGCCGCCGACGCTCGACACCGCGCAGACCATGTTCAACTCGCTGTTCTTCGACTCCGAGCGCTACGACCTTTCGGCGGTCGGCCGCGTCAAGATGAACATGCGGCTCGATCTCGATGCGCCCGACACCATGCGGGTGCTGCGCAAGGACGACATTCTCGCGGTGATTCGGACGCTGTTGGATCTGCGCGACGGCAAGGGCGAGATCGACGACATCGACCATCTCGGCAACCGCCGGGTGCGCTCGGTCGGCGAGCTGATGGAGAACCAGTACCGCATCGGCCTGCTGCGCATGGAGCGCGCGATCAAGGAGCGCATGTCCTCGGTCGATATCGACACCGTCATGCCGCAGGACCTGATCAACGCCAAGCCGGCGGCCGCCGCGGTCCGCGAGTTCTTCGGCTCCTCGCAGCTCTCGCAGTTCATGGACCAGACCAACCCGCTGTCCGAGATCACGCACAAGCGTCGATTGTCGGCGCTCGGGCCGGGCGGTCTCACCCGCGAGCGCGCCGGCTTCGAGGTGCGCGATGTGCATCCGACGCACTACGGCCGCATCTGTCCGATTGAGACTCCCGAAGGTCCGAACATCGGCCTGATCAACTCGCTCGCGACCTATGCGCGAGTGAACAAGTACGGCTTCGTCGAGACGCCGTACCGCAAGGTGAAGGACGGCCGGGTCAGCGACGAGGTGGTCTATCTCTCCGCCATGGAGGAGGGCCGCTACACGGTCGCGCAGGCCAACGTGACGATCGACAACACGGGCCGCTTCACCGAGGACATGATCATCTGCCGGCACGCCGGCGACGTGCTGCCGGTTGCACGCGACAAGGTCGACTTCATGGACGTATCGCCGAAGCAGCTCGTTTCGGTGGCGGCGGCGCTCATTCCATTCCTGGAGAACGACGACGCCAACCGCGCGCTGATGGGCTCGAACATGCAGCGCCAGGCGGTGCCGCTGGTTCGTGCCGAGGCGCCGTTCGTCGGAACCGGCATGGAAGGCGTGGTGGCCCGCGATTCGGGTGCTTCGATCGCGGCGCGGCGGACCGGCATCATCGACCAGGTGGACGCGACGCGTATCGTCGTGCGTGCGACCGAAGAGGCCGACCCGACCAAGCCCGGCGTCGACATCTATCGCCTGATGAAGTTCCAGCGCTCGAACCAGAACACCTGCATCAACCAGCGTCCGCTGGTGAAGGTCGGCGATCACGTCAAGAAGGGCGACATCATCGCCGACGGTCCCTCCACCGAACTGGGTGAGCTCGCGCTCGGCCGGAACGTGCTGGTCGCGTTCATGCCGTGGAACGGCTACAACTTCGAAGATTCGATCCTGCTCTCCGAGCGGATCGTCAAGGACGACGTCTTCACCTCGATCCACATCGAGGAATTCGAGGTGATGGCGCGCGACACCAAGCTCGGTCCCGAAGAGATCACGCGCGACATTCCGAACGTGTCGGAAGAGGCGCTGAAGAACCTCGACGAAGCCGGCATCGTCTACATCGGCGCGGAAGTGCGTGCCGGCGACATCTTGTGCGGCAAGATCACGCCGAAGGGCGAAAGCCCGATGACGCCGGAAGAAAAGCTGTTGCGCGCGATCTTCGGCGAGAAGGCCTCCGACGTCCGCGACACCTCGCTGCGGGTGCCGCCGGGCGTGCAGGGCACCGTCGTCGAGGTGCGCGTGTTCAACCGCCACGGCGTCGAGAAGGACGAGCGCGCTCTCGCGATCGAGCGCGAGGAGATCGAGCGGCTCGCCAAGGACCGCGACGACGAGCAGGCGATCCTCGACCGCAACGTTTACGGCCGTCTGGCGGAACTGCTGGAAGGCCGGCAGGGCATTGCCGGGCCGAAGGGCTTCAAGAAGGACTCCAAGATCACCCGTACGGTGCTCGAAGAATATCCGCGCTCGCAGTGGTGGCAGTTCGCCTCGCCGAACGACAAGCTGATGGCCGAGATCGAGGCCATCCGCAAGCAGTACGACGAGTCGAAGAAGGGTCTGGAGCAGCGCTTCCTCGACAAGGTCGAGAAGCTGCAGCGCGGCGACGAATTGCCGCCGGGCGTCATGAAGATGGTCAAGGTCTTCGTGGCGGTGAAGCGCAAGATCCAGCCCGGCGACAAGATGGCCGGCCGCCACGGCAACAAGGGCGTGGTGTCCAAGATCGTGCCGATCGAGGACATGCCGTTCCTCGAGGACGGCGTCCACGCCGACATCGTGCTCAATCCGCTCGGCGTGCCGAGCCGGATGAACGTCGGGCAGATTCTGGAGACCCATCTCGGCTGGGCCTGCGCCGGACTGGGCTTGAAGATCGGCCAGGCGGTCGACCTCTACAACGCCAAGCACGACACCAAGCCGCTCAAGGAGATCCTCAAGAAGGTCTATGGCGACGACGACACCATCAAGTCGCTCGGCGAAGACGACCTGGTCGAGCTGGGGAGCAATCTGCGCCACGGCGTGCCGATCGCGACCCCGGTGTTCGATGGGGCGAAGGAAGCCGACATCGAGCACATGCTAGATCTCGCCGGTCTCGAACACTCGGGACAGGTGACGCTGTTCGACGGCCGTACCGGCGAGGCGTTCGATCGCAAGGTGACGGTGGGCTACATCTACATGCTCAAGCTCCACCATCTCGTGGACGACAAGATCCACGCCCGGTCGATCGGTCCGTACTCGCTCGTCACCCAGCAGCCGCTGGGCGGCAAGGCGCAGTTCGGCGGCCAGCGTTTCGGCGAAATGGAGGTCTGGGCGCTGGAAGCCTACGGCGCCGCTTACACGCTGCAGGAGATGCTGACGGTGAAGTCGGACGACGTTGCCGGCCGCACCAAGGTTTACGAGGCGATCGTGCGCGGCGACGACACGTTCGAGGCCGGTATTCCGGAATCGTTCAACGTGCTGGTCAAGGAGATGCGCTCGCTCGGCCTCAATGTCGACCTGCACAACTCCAAGCAGTCGCGTCTGCCCGGCAGCGATGCCGAGGCCGCTGAGTAACAAAGGCCGGCGGGGCCGCGCGTTGTTGCCTCGCCGATCACGTCATGGCCGGGCTTGGCCCGGCCTCCACGTCGTCCTTGAGTTGATGGGCAGACGTGGATGCCCGGGACAAGCCCGGGCATGACGACGAAGAGACAGATACGTTCGGCCCGGCCGACGAACTCCAAACGGAGAATGGCATGAATCAAGAAATTATGAATCTTTTCAGCCCGCAGGTGCCGGCTCAGGTCTTCGACCAGATCCGGATTTCGATCGCGAGCCCGGAGAAGATTCTGTCGTGGTCGTACGGCGAGATCAAGAAGCCGGAGACCATCAACTACCGCACCTTCAAGCCCGAGCGCGACGGTTTGTTCTGCGCGCGCATCTTCGGGCCGATCAAGGATTACGAGTGCTTGTGCGGCAAGTACAAGCGCATGAAGTACAAGGGCATCATCTGCGAGAAGTGCTCGGTCGAGGTGACGCTCAGCCGCGTGCGCCGCGAGCGCATGGGACATATCGAGCTTGCTGCTCCGGTTGCGCACATCTGGTTCCTGAAGTCG